>JAHBWT010000061.1 GCA_019636815.1 Nitrospira sp. | reverse complement strand
ATTCACGAATCCGGACAAGGGGTGCGACTGGATTCAACATCAAGGGACCTATAAGAAATAAGAGCGACCGCGAACGGAGCGTGGGGCGGGTGCGTCGTGGGGGCGGGCTGGGATCTCCGTAACCGAGGGGGCCAGCCGCGCCACCATTCATCATAAGTAAGGGGATTCGTAAGTAAGGGGGCGCGGGTAAGGGGATGGGTGAGCAGAACCGTGTAGGGCAGGGGGGGAGGCGCCGGGCTGGCCGGGTGACCCAACGGATTGCGCTGGTGGCGCTGCTGCTCGGATGCGGGGGCCAGCTGGCCTGGGCGGCGGGCCCGCCACCCCCGGCCAGTTCGATCGAGCACGCGCTCCTCGAGCTGCAGAGCGAGGACGCTGCCGTGCGGAGCCAGGCCGCCGAGCGGCTGATCGAGCAGGGTGACGCGAGCCTGATTCCGCGGCTCGACGAGCTGCGGGAAGTGGGCAGCCGGGCGGTGCGCATCGCCATCAAGCCGGTGGTGGACCTGCTGAAGAATCGGGCCAACCTCGCGAGTGCGTCGCCGGATTCCCGACGCTCGGCGGCGGCCGATCTCGGGTCGACGGGGCGGCCGGAGGCCATTCCCTACCTGAAACAGGCGGCGGAGCAGGAGTCGGTCTGGTGGGTGCGCTACACCATGGAAGAGGCGCAGCACGTGCTCGAGTTGAAAACGGGGGACCCGGCGCTCCAGCTGGAGGCCGTCAAGAAGTTGGGGGAACTGCGCAGCCTGAACAGCGAGCCTGCCTTGAAAGAGCTGATCGAAGCGGGCCACTCCCCCGACGCCACCGACCAGCAGCAAGCGTTGGCCACCGTCGCCGCGTCCGCCGTCGAGCAAATCGAGTCCTGGGCCTGGTGGGCCAACATTCTCGAGACGCTCTTCCGGGGAGTCAGCCTCAGCTCAATCCTCTTGATCATGGCGCTGGGGTTGGCCGTCGTCTTCGGGTTGATGGGGGTCATCAACATGGCGCACGGCGAGCTGATGATGATCGGCGCGTATGCGACGTTCGTGACCCAACAGGCGTTTCTCGCCTGGGGCTCGCCCGAGCTGTTTGATTGGTACTTCCCGGCGGCATTACCCGTCGCCTTTCTGTCCGCCGCCGCCTTTGGCTGGGTGCTCGAAGCCACCGTCATCCGGTTTCTCTACGGGCGGCTCCTCGAAACGCTGTTGGCGACCTGGGGCGTCAGTTTGATCCTGATGCAGGCCGCGCGCGTGTACTTCGGGGATCTGACCGCCGTCATTGCCCCCGAGGCCCTGCGCGGCGGGGCCCAGGTCATGGTCGGCGTCTATCTGCCCTATAACCGCATTTTTATCATTGTCCTGTCGATTCTGTGTGTCCTGGGGATCTACTTCATCTTGTTCCGCTCCAATCTGGGGATCCGGGTGCGGGCGGTCACGCAGAACCGCAACATGAGCGCCTGTCTCGGCATTCCGACGCGCAAAGTCGACGCGTATACCTTTGCCTTTGCCTCCGGGCTGGCCGGCATCGCGGGCTGGGCGCTCACGATGGTGGGCAATGTCGATCCCGGGCTGGGACAGAACTACATCGTCGATTCCTTCATGGTCGTGGTGACCGGGGGCGTCGGGAAGCTTGCCGGCACGATCTGGGCCGCCTTGGGCATCGGCGGGCTGAACAAATTGATCGAACCGTTCAGCGGGGCCGTCTACGGCAAAGTCTTTATTCTGGTCGGGGTCATTCTCTTCCTGCAGTGGCGGCCGCAGGGCCTGTTTGCCGCCAAAGGACGCAGCGCGGATGCCTGAACAAGGGGGGCCTCAACAACACACCAGCCGCGAGACCCTGTCGTTTTTCGTGGTCGGCTTCTTGTTCCTGGTGGTCTTGCCGCTGTTGAATGTCCTGCCGGCCGAAGACTCCTGGCTGCACCTGTCGGATTTTCGACTGAATCAATTCGGGAAGTTTCTCGCCTTTGCCATTCTGGCGCTGGGCCTGGACCTGATCTGGGGCTATTGCGGGGTCCTGAGTCTCGGGCAGGGGGTCTTTTTCGGGTTGGGCGCCTATTGCATGGGGATGTATCTGACGCTGCAGATCGGGGCGGAAAGTGTGTATGGGAGCGAGTTGCCCGATTTCATGGTCTGGACCCAGGTCAAAGAACTGCCGCTCTTTTGGTACCCCTTCAAGAGCTTTGTGGGCGGCTTCGTGGGGGCGCTGCTGGTGCCCATGCTCTTCGCGACCATCTTCGGGTTTCTGGCGTTTCGCAGCCGCATCAAGGGCGTGTATTTTGCCATTCTGACCCAGGCGTTGGCCTTTGCGGCCTGGCTGGTCTTTAATCGCAATGAGACCCGGCTCGGCGGCACCAACGGCTTGACCGACTTCAAACAACTGCTCGGCTTCCGGCTCTCCGACCCGTCGACGCAACGCGGGCTCTATCTCCTCACCGTCGTGGCGCTGGGGGCGGCCTACCTCTTCTGTCGCTGGATTGTCGCGTCGCGGGCCGGCCAGGTGCTAGTCGCCATCCGCGACAGCGAATCGCGCGTCACCTTTTCCGGCTACACGCCGTGGACGTATAAGCTCTTTGTGTTTGTCGTGGCGGCCGGGTTGGCCGGCCTCGCCGGGATGCTGTACGTGCCCCAAGTCGGCATCATTACCCCGGCCCAAATCGGGGTGCTGCCCTCCCTTGAAGTGGTGATTTGGGTGGCCGTCGGGGGGCGCGGCACCTTGGTCGGGGCCATCCTGGGCGCGGTCGCCGTCAACTATGGCCGCAGCGTGTTGACGAACTCCTTCCCCGAGGCCTGGCCGTTTATCTTGGGCGGCCTCTTCGTCGTCGTCGTGACGCTGTTCCCCGACGGCTTGGTCGGGATGCTGCGGAAGCTGACCGAGCGGAAAAAGCCCGCGGCGCCGGGACTCCCGGCCGATGGGAGGACGGCGGCATGACGGACGACCGGATTCTCATCTGCGAGCACGTCATCGTCGATTACGACGGCTTCAAGGCGTTGAATAACTGCAATTTCAGTGTGCACTACAACGAACTGCGCGTCGTGATTGGGCCGAACGGGGCGGGGAAGACCACCTTGCTCGACGTAATTTGCGGCAAGACCACGCCGACGTCCGGGACCGTGCGCTTCGGCCCGGGCATCAATCTGGTCGGCAAGAACGCCGAAGACATCACTAAGCTCGGCGTCGGGCGGAAGTTCCAAGCCCCGTCGATCTACAGCAACCTGACCGTGTGGCAGAACTTGGACCTGTCGGTCAAACGCGCGAGCAAGGGCGTGTTCCCGACCCTCGTCGGCACCTCGACGCCGGCGGAACGGGCGAAGATCCGCGAGGCGCTGGAGACCATCGGCTTGACCGCGCAGGCGCAGGCGCGGGCGGGGGCCCTGTCCCACGGCCAAAAACAGTGGTTGGAGATCGGCATGGTGATCGTGCAAGAGCCCGCCTTGCTCCTCGTCGACGAACCCGTGGCGGGGATGAGTGATAAAGAAACGGAGCAGACCGGGCAATTGTTGCAGACCCTGTCCGCACAACAGGCGATCGTCGTGATCGAGCATGACATGGACTTTGTCCGGCAGATCGCCAACATCGTCACGGTGTTGGCCGAAGGCACCGTCATTTGTGAGGGCACGGTGGACACCGTGCAAGCCGATGAGCACGTGCGGGAAATCTATCTGGGGCGCGCCAAGGTCGCGCATTAGGGCGGGCACGGGACGCCAGGGAGTCGGGCCCACGCGATGAAGCCGGTCACACTGATTCTCGACAAGATCAACGCGTACTATGGCGAGAGCCATATTCTGCGGAACGTCTCGTTTACCATTGAGCCGGGCGAGGTGGTCTGTCTCATGGGCCGCAACGGGATGGGGAAGACGACCACCTTGAAGACGCTGACGGGGTTGCTCCCGGCCCGGTCGGGGACCATCACGTTCGAGGGGGCGGATATCACGCAGGAGCGGACCGATCTCCGCGCCAAAAAGGGGTTGGCCTATGTGCCCCAAGGGCGGGAGATCATCCCGCACTTGACGGTGTACCAAAACCTGCTTCTCGGGTATTGGAATCGGCCGCCCCTCACCGGGGATGTCTCGGAGAAGGAGGCGTTGGAGGAGGTCTATCAGCTCTTCCCGAAGCTCACGCAGATTCTCCACCGGCCGGGCGGGGTGCTCAGCGGGGGGGAGCAGCAACAACTGGCGATCGGCCGCGCCCTCTTGTCGAGGCCCAAGCTGCTGCTGCTGGACGAGCCGACGGAAGGGATTCAGCCGTCGATCGTCGACCAGATCGAAGACGTGATCATCGGCTTCAAGCAGTCCCGCCGCTTTGCGATCTTGTTGGTCGAGCAGGGGCTGCACTTCGCCGCCCGGCTGGCGGAAAAGTATGTGGTCATGGCCAAGGGCGCGGTCATGGCTCAGGGCAAAAGTACCGACCTCAACGCCGACATGGTCCGCCAGCATTTGACGGTGTAACAAGGGGCAACCCTCCCCGCATCCTGAGCATGTAAAAATCAGGATTTCTGGATTCCTTTAGCTGTGAGGTGTCGTAGCGCACAGAGCGAGTTTGGTCGTGTGGCGGTAACTGTCGTGCAACTGTCGCATGAGCGAGTCTCCGTCCATCCCCTTCAGGACCTTCCCGGAACTCACCTCAGTGCGGTCACCTCTGGTTTTCAGGGTATTCCTGATAGGCCTATGTCATTTTTCCCCATATGCTGCAAGATGAAGTACACCCGTGGCGAATCAATTCTGTCTTCTACGGATTGATGGGCCTTGGGCTACCCTTGCTCATTCGGAATATTGCGGAAGACGTTGCCCACGACAAGTTGACAGATGCTGAAAGTTCAAACTAACATCCGGCCTCCCTTGACAAATTTTTTAAATAGAGTCCTAATCGCGCCGTCTTTTGAATTAGGAGATTAAGCAACCGGTCAGCCTAAGAGAGGAGGACTTATGCGTTTGACCCCGAGGGAGCAGGAAAAGTTGTTGATCTATACTGCGGGTCAGCTTGCAGCTGACCGCAAGAAGCGGGGCCTCAAGCTCAATCATCCTGAAACCATTGCCTACCTGACTGCCGCCATCCTTGAAGGTATCCGTGACGGAAAATCCGTGGCGGATCTCATGACGTATGGAACCACACTTCTTTCGCGCAAAGACGTCATGCCGGGCGTGCCGGAAATGATCCATGATTTCCAAGTCGAAGGGACCTTTCCCGACGGCACCAAGCTTGTGACCGTGCACGACCCGATTCGATAACGCATGCGCAGCTCGAACGATCCATCTCACACTCGTGCAGGAGGAGGCCAATGCCGAAGAAGACTAAACGAATCCCGGCGAAACGTCATACCGCTCCTCGGAAAAAAGGGGGTTCCCTCACGGCTGCGATCAAGGCTGAGCTATCTCGGCCGGTCATTCCCGGCGAAATTCACTTCGCGTCCGGCGACATCGAAGCGAATGTGGGGCGTCCGACAAGGGAACTGCTCGTCGCGAATTCAGGCGACCGTCCCATTCAAGTCGGTTCTCACTGTCATTTTTTCGAAGCCAACCATGCGCTGAGGTTCGATCGCGAGCAAGCGTTTGGGTTTCGACTGAACATTCCGGCTGGCACGGCGGTCCGGTTCGAGCCTGGAGAGGAAAAGTGTGTGACGGTTGTCGCATTAGCGGGCAAACGAATTGCCCATGGCATTAATGCGTTGACCAACGGATCACTCGATGACCCGCAGGTCAAGGCCAAAGCTCTGGAGCGGGCGGCAGAGCTGGGATTCTCCGGTAAAGGAGGGGCACGGTGAAAATTCCACGCAAACAATACGCGGATCTCTTCGGCCCCACCGTGGGCGACCGAGTCCGGCTTGCCGACACCGAATTGCTGATCGAAATCGAAAAAGATTTCACCTCGTACGGAGATGAGGCCGTGTTCGGCGGCGGCAAGGTCGTACGAGATGGGATGGGACAGTCGACTCACGCGGCGAGCGCGAGCGGCGCGCTGGACACCGTCATTACAAACGCAGTGATTCTCGACTATTGGGGTATCGTCAAGGCGGATATCGGCATCAAAGACGGACGTATCGTCGGGATCGGGAAATCCGGCAACTCCGATCTGATGCCGAATGTAACCGAAGGGATGGAAATAGGGCCCGGCACTGAAGCCATCGCCGGGGAAGGTTGTATCGTCACGGCTGGCGGCGTGGAAACTCATATCCACTATATCTGCCCTCAACAATACTGGGAGGCGCTTTCTGCCGGCATTACCACAATGATCGGTGGAGGAACCGGCCCTGCCACGGGCACCAATGCAACCACTTGTACGCCGGGACCCTGGAACATCTACCGGATGCTGGAAGCTTCGGACGGAATTCCGATGAATCTGGGTTTTCTTGGGAAGGGCAATGCGTCGCATGCCGATGGTTTGAACGAACAGATCGAGGCCGGGGCGATCGGATTGAAGCTCCATGAGGACTGGGGCACCACATCGGCCGCAATCGACACCTGTTTGAGCGTCGCGGAGCACTACGATATCCAAACTGCCATTCACACGGACACATTAAACGAGGCCGGGTTCGTCGAAGACACCATCAAAGCGTTCAAGGGACGGACCATCCACTCGTTCCACACGGAAGGTGCCGGCGGCGGGCATGCACCCGACATCATCAAGGTCTGCGGAGAACCGAACGTGCTGCCAGCTTCCACCAACCCAACGATGCCGTTTACGGTGAATACGATGGATGAGCACCTGGACATGCTCATCGTCTGCCACCACTTGAACAATCGGATACCCGAGGATGTGGCATTCGCTGAGTCCCGTATCCGGAGAGAAACCATCGGAGCGGAAGATGTTCTGCACGATATGGGTGCCATCAGCATTATGTCGTCGGACTCACAGGCGATGGGGCGTCTCGGGGAAGTGATCATTCGCACCTGGCAGACGGCCCATAAAATGAAGGTCCAGCGGGGACACCTCGCCCCTACGAGAAGCGAGGATTCGTCCCAGCACGACAACTTCCGTGCAAAGCGCTATGTGGCTAAATACACGATCAATCCCGCGCTCGCGCATGGCGTCGCGCATGAAGTCGGATCTGTAGAAGTCGGCAAGATCGCTGATCTTGTGATTTGGAAGCCGGCGTTCTTCGGTGTGAAGCCTGAGATGGTGTTGAAGAGCGGCTTCATCGCACAGGCACAGATGGGTGACCCGAATGCCTCAATCCCGACGCCGGAGCCGATCATCAGCCGGCCGATGTTCGGCGCCTTCGGACGAGCGCTCGCGAGCACCAGCTTGACGTTCCTGTCGCAAGCCGCGATGGATCGCGAGATCCCAAAGAAGCTGGGGTTGCAGAAGCGCGTAGCGGCGGTGAAGAATTGTCGAAGCGTGAAGAAACGCGATCTTAAGCTGAACGATTATCTCCCTCATATCGAAGTCGATCCAGAGACGTATGTGGTGACCGCGGACGGTGTTCACCTTACGTGCGAGCCGGCGATCGTTCTGCCGATGGCGCAACGCTACTTTCTCTTTTAGGCGGTGGTGGCTTACTTTTCCAATGGACACGCGCGCGCTACTTGAGGGGTTGAGGTTTACGGATACGTTTTTCCCCTCGGGAGGCTATGCGTTTTCGTCGGGATTAGAGGCGGCGGTGCAAGGTGGGGCGGTCAAAGGCGCGGATCAACTGGTGCGTTATGTGGAAGATCTCCTGCGAGGAGGAATGAGCCGGCGTGAAGTTCTTGCAGCGAAGGTGGCTAATCGAGCCGGATCTGCCGAGGATCTCCCCGCAGCTCTTGAGATCGATCGGGCGTTGGATTCCACGAAGTTGAGCCGTGAGTCACGACTGGCCAGCCGTCAGATGGGGCGCCAGGTTATCAAAGTTGCAGCTGATCAGTTCCGACGCAAGACGGTCCTCAGAGGATATCTTGACGCGGTAGAATCCGACCGAACTCCCAGTCACTTGGCCGTGTGCTTCGGACTGACGCTGGGATCTTGTGGATGGACGGAGGAACAGACGGCTGCCGCCTTTCTATATCAGACAGCCGTGGGTTTCGTGTCTGCGTCGATGCGGCTCTGTCCGATCGGCCATCGTGAAGGGCAGCAAGTGCTTGGAGAGTGGCTTCCGCTGATCGACCGCATTAGTCGAGAAGTGACCGTCGGAACACCCCTGAGTTCGTGGTCGCCAATCCAGGATATCTATGCAATGCGCCACAGCGGCTTGAAGTGGAGGCTCTTTCGATCGTAAGCGGAAAAGCGAATCCTCTGACGATAAGCAAGCCGATAGGATCACCAGAGGAAACATCATGCATGATCAAAACTACCAGCACCGTCACGGTGACATGAAGCCGACCCAGGCAAGAACCAAAGGCATTCCGGTTATCGGCGTCGGGGGTCCTGTGGGGTCTGGGAAAACCGCATTAGTGGAGGCGCTGTGTCAGAAGCTGCGCGATCGCTTCAGTTTAGCGGCGGTGACCAACGACATTTTCACCAAGATCGATGCGGAGATCCTGACGAAACGCGAGGCATTGCCGATCGACCGTATTCTTGGCGTGGAAACCGGGGGTTGTCCCCACACGGCTATCAGAGAAGATGCGTCGCACAACCAGGAAGCGATCGATGATTTGCTCCGCAGGCATCCGGATGTGGAGCTGATCTTTCTGGAGAGCGGTGGGGATAATCTGGCTGCGACGTTCAGCCCGGAGCTGGTCGACCATGTCATGTATGTGATCGATGTAGCCGGAGGGGACAAGATTCCGCGCAAGGGTGGACCAGGCATTACGCGGTCTGATTTTCTGATCATCAATAAGATGGACCTGGCTCCGTATGTTCGCGCTGATCTCTCCATCATGGAGCGGGATACACGCCGCATGCGGGGCGATCTGCCGTTTGCGTTCACCAACTTGTTGACCGGCGAGGGACTGGATTTGGTGGTGGCTTGGGTGGAGCAACGCATTCCTCAGCGTACACGACGCGGGTAGTCGACCTTCCAACTCTTGTGTCACGGCCAAGAAAAACCCATCAAACTGCCCCGACCAAATTCGTCGGGCGAGTGGGGGAGCTCAGGCTTAACTATGCCAGGCGTGACGACCGGACGTTCCTTGCCGGTTCGCATTGTACGACTCCCTGGCATCTGCTACCTCCCATTTATCTGGACGAAGGCAACGCAGCCTATACACTCCTGGTCAATCCATCAGGTGGCGTGGTCGGTGGTGATCGTCTGTCCATCGATCTGAGGTTGGATGCTCGCGCGCACGTCGTCATTTCCACGCCTTCCGCCAACCGCGTCTACCGATCACTCGGCGAGCTGTCGGTTCAGGATATCCGTATCTATGTTGGTGCCGATGCGGTCTTGGAATGGTTTCCAGAACATACGATTCCCTTTGCCGGGTCACGATTCCGGCAGACGCTTCATGCGGAATTAGCGCCGGGTGCGACGATCCTCTTGTGGGACGCCATCGCTTCGGGACGAATTACGCGGGGCGAACGATGGGCGTTTACAGACCTGGAGAACGAAATCCAAATTACGACGGCGTCGGGAGGATCGATCGTAGAGCGCTATGTGCTAGACCCGACAACGGACTTGGGTCGTGTTGGACTGGCCGGCGAGTGGAATTATGTCGCATCCCTTTATGTGGTGAACGATGCGGTTTCATCAGACGTCTGGAATCGATTGGAAACGAAGGTGGCCGCTATTCTTGACAAAAACCCAGGACAAGTATTAGGGGGAGTCTCGACACCGGCTGTGCCGGGTGTCGCGATTAAATTGCTGGCCCGAACGGCGCCGGACTTCACTCACATGCTAGGTGATCTATGGGCGGTCGTACGCGAAGGGCTGTGGAATCTTCCGCCTGTGTCGCTGCGAAAATACTAAGCCGAGCTTTGGCTAGTACCGACGTCGGTTATGAAGGAGTCTGAAAGTTTGAAACTCTGACGTCGGCAGTGCGTAGGGACCAAGCTAAGCCAAGCAGTGAAAGCGTGAAAATCAGCCATTTCGATGGATCGAAATTATACCAGCGAGGACCGTTTCGGTAGTCGGTTTGATAGGTGTGGTGGTAGTTGTGATATCCCTCCCCGAACGTCAATAGGGAGACCAACCAGCTATCTCGACTGGAATCCGCTTGGCTATGCGGTTGGCTTCCCCATAGGTGGCACACTGAGTTGATGCAGAACGTCGAGTTCAGCACGGCAAACGTCCGGCCGACACCGGCGAGCATAAAACAGCCGATACCGCCGACCCAACCACTATAGAGAAAGCCCACCACGAATGGGAGAGCCAAACCTGAGAGGACGATAGGCACATAGTTGCGATATTGCCACATGACCACCGGATCTTGCCGGAGGCGAGTGGCATATTTCTCGTCCACATACCGTTGGTCGGAGAAAAGCCATCCACAGTGGCTATGCCAGAAGCCTAGTCGAGCATTGTACGGATCAGCGTCTTGATCACAGTTGGCATGGTGTCGAATATGGTCCGTTGCCCACTTGAGGGCGGAGTTCTGTAGTGCCCATCCGCCGGCGATCAGGAATGCGGTCTTGACCCAGTCTGGGCAGGTGAAACTTCGGTGCGAGATCAGACGATGGTATCCTACGGTAATACCAAGTCCGGTAATCATGTACAGCAGTCCGAACATCGTCCAGTCTAACCAGGTGTAGCCGATGACGAGGCCGTATGTCGGGACTCCGATCACCGCGCTGATCGTCACAAGGCCGAACAGGAACTTCGTGACATAGACCGGGTAGGTCCGTTTGAGCCGAATAGCGGATTCCGCAGGTGTTGGCATGCGAGTACTAATGAAGGAGGGAGTATCCGTCCATGTGAAATATATGCAGAGGTTCTCGAATATACCCTGACTCAAGAACTAAACGATGAACTGCCACAACTGTAGCAGGACGAAGGCGAAATAGCTACTGCAGATAAGGCCTGACGGCCTCTTGTTTAGCGTTGACAGCAGGCGGTATTATTTCATATACATACTTGGTCCACACGAACTGTATCAAAATATTTCCATCCTCATCCTTGCAAAGGGAGAAGAAAGTTGCTTCCTAGCGAGAGGAAGGCGGGTGGAGCAAGTTGGAACTATGTGGGTAGTCTTTTACAAGGAGGCAGTCCAATGAAGAGTGCGTTATCAATGATGTTTGGCGTGGCCGCTGTCGCGTTAGTTGCGGCGCCTCTCACCTCGTACGCAGGGGGAACGATCTCCGGCAAGGTGACCTATTCCGGTAAGCCGGAACAAAAAGAGTTCCTCTTTTCAAAGTTTCCTAATCCGAATTTCTGCGTGAAGATTCCAAACAAGGCTGTCGTTGATGGAGACAAGCGGTTTCTGAAGCAGATCGAAGTTGGGAAAGACGGTGGCTTGAAGGGGGCCATTGTCGCAGTTTCTGATATTGAAGATACCGCTTTTATGGATGGCTATGCCGGCACGGAAGTCGTGGCTGAATTCTGCGATTTCCAGCCATTCAGTGGAGTGGTCGTCAATAAACGGCCATTTAAGGTTGAAAACAAGGATGCTGATCCGGACGATCCCAAGTCGGTGGCCGGTGTACTTCACAATCCGCATAGCTTTACGGTGAAGGGCGCCACTTCGGCAACGGGGTTCAACATCGGTCTTGCGAAGAAGGGCGACACCTTGGAGAAGCCGGTTGTGTTTCGAGGGGGTGCGGAAAAGACGGGGTACTTCCGCCTACAGTGCGACCAACATGAATTCATGCAATCCTTCTTTCTCCCCGTCACCAATGCACACTATGCTGTGGCGAAAGATGACGGCTCGTTCGAGATCAAGGATGTTCCCGCCGGGAAGCACAAGGTCGTGGTCTGGCATCCTTTTGTCGGAAAAGGCAGCCGGGCTGAATTCGACGTCGATGTGACGGATGGGGGAACTGCCAATCTCAAGGCCGAGGTCAAGTAAGCGACTGTTTTCATCGATGATCGTAAGCGAAGGGCAGCGGAGCAATCCGCTGCCCTCGTAGTTTTCAGTTGAAGTCCCACCGTTCGTTGCCTTGCCTTTCCGTTTCCTCTGTAGGTAATATGCCAAATTTTGAGGAGTAAGGCCGAAGGGATTGGTGTGTCACGACAACTCTCGCTCGCGGAAGTCTTTCAGCTTGGGTACTACTGGGAAACCAAAATCCTACTCACGGCCGTGAAGCTGGACGTGTTTTCTGCTATCGATGCGACCCCGAAATCTGCTCATGAGATCGCAGAGCGGGTTGGCGCGGATGCCTCGGTTCTTGGTATTCTTCTAAATGCGCTCGTGGCGATGAAGGTCTTGAATAAAAACGGAGAGCTGTTCGGTAATTCGTCGACGGCGCTGACACATTTTGTCCGGCATTCGACCCAATATGTGGGGCATCTCCTGCTCCTGCATGATGCGGAGTGGAGTAACTGGGGACGATTGGAAGAGACGATTCGTACAGGGCGCCGGATGGTTGATCGGCATGTCTTTGAGACCGACCCGGAGCTGGGAAGCAACGTGCTGGCAGTGCTCAACCGCATCGGCCAACAAAGCGGGCCGGATTTGGCCAGACGATTGAATCTGACGGGGAAGGAACAAATATTGGATCTGGGGGGCGGGGCTGGAACCAACGCCATTGCCTTTTGCCAGGTGTATCCGGAATTGACTGCGATCGTATTCGATCTTCCAGCCACGCTTAGATTGACTGAGAAAACGGTGAAGGAAGCCGGACTTGAGTCCCGGATTCGGTTGTTGCCAGGGGATTTCAACTCAGATCCACTCGGTGGTCCATACGATCTCGTCCTGATGTCCGATATTTTGCACTATCAAACCTTTCAGATGAATCGACACTTGGTTGAAAAAGTCTTCGCCTCTCTTGGGTCAGGTGGGAAGCTTGTGATCAAGGACCGGTTTTTGGAGGAATCTGGTGCCGGTCCGGCTTGGACCACCGCCTTCGCGGTTCACATACTCGTGAATACGCAAAATGGCAGTTGCTACCGGGCAAGCGATGCCGCTCAATGGCTGACTGAGGCGGGATTTGTCTCCGTTGCAGAGCTGGAAAAAACGGCTGTGGTGCAGGGTATGAAACTATAACTTGTTGTTGCCATGAGAGATTCGAAAGAGAGGCGCACGTTCTCACCCATGTTGGGGTGACGGCTCCTTTGATGAATATGCGTGGACGGATGGCTGCGAGGGTGGGTGAATAGTAACAATGGATTGGTTACGGGAACCAGGGTTTTTCGGGACCTATGCAACGACCGGAGCGGATTTAAGTCAGCTGATGGCGACGCTGTTTACCGGGCTATTCATCGTAGGATGGTTCCAGGCTCGAAGGCGACAGGCCGATGCGCATCATTGGCTGATGCTGGGCGGCATGATTTCCATGCTCAGCTTCTTTATCGCGTATTACCTGTTTCGACAGCTTGGCGTCCTGGCTGTTGAAGGGAAGGAAGGATTCGGTGGCTCGCAATCGCTCTATGATTATGTCTTCATTCCCGTCCTGACGCTCCATATCATTCTCGTCATCATCGGTCTGATCATGGCGGTCTATATGATCGTGCTGGGCTTTCGTTCCCAGCAGTTTCTCCATGGCGTTCGGTCTCTTCGGGAATCCCAGTTGCTCACGACCTGGAAGAAGGTGAGTCTTATCTTTGGTGCGATTGCCACGGTGGTGCTGGGGCTCTTTTTTTCGCGTGTTGCCACGGCTGGGTTTTCGATGCGAAAGCTGGAAGTGTATCTGGCGTTTCTTCTCCTGGTGGCGTTCGTCTTTGCGATCGAGATGACCATTCAACGGATTTGGCCTGACGGGGCCAAGCGACATCGGGCGCTGGGTCGGTTCACGATGATCATTTATTGCGTGTTGTTCGTCACGGGAAGCTTTACATACACGATGCTGTATATTCTCTATCCCGGGGAAATTGGGTAGCGTATTGCGATGCTGACTTGCGGTTGTGGTCGTTGGATGCATACCGAGGGGATCGAAGAGCGGATGAGTGCCGACGGCGCGCCTCAATGGTTTATCCGATCGGAATGCCGAGGTTGTGGGCTGAAAGTTGGTATCGATGTGCCGGAAGGGCAGCCGTCTGCGCTCGTCGATCGATTGCTATGGACCGATGAGGCCTTGCATAGACTGGATCGTATGCCGCCGTATGTGGCCGCGCTGGTTCGGGAAGAAGTGGAGCATGATATCCGTCGTCACGGTCAGCGCGTTGTCACGTATGATGCGATGCTACGTCCACGAGCTGGGGAGCGTATTGAATGGGATCCGGAGGCGGAGCAGCGGTTGGAGCGAGTGCCGGCTCCGGTTCGCGCGATGGCGAGGATTGAGCTTGAGCGGACAGCAGCGGATAGAAGCCTGTCTCGGGTCACGGTCTCTCTGATGGAAGAGGTCAAGGCCAAGTATTTTGGAATGGGAGCCCAAAAGGCTTAAGGCAACGCCGGAACGACGATGCTGCACAGAATGGCATTACGAGTGCTTCCAAGTTTGACTCTTGCGGTGACGGAGGATGCCGTCCGTCGACAAAAACGGATCGTCATGTTTGTTCCCGGTTTGATCGCCTTCGGGGTGTATCGGCTGGCGCAGCATCTTGTGCCGACCACCGAGCCGTTGGTCTTGCTGGCGATCAGCAGTGTGGTGGCCATGGTCACGGCGCTCTTAGCTTATCGGGTTGGGCGTGCCGCACCTTGGTCCTCCATTGTCAGTCAAGACGGCCTACGTCTCCTTGGCTGGCTGGTCGGTTGGATCGGTGGGGTGTACGGTATTCAGCTGTCTCTGTTGGTGCTGACCTTATTGTGGATCATGCACTACAGTTATCTCCAGCACCCTGACGGGCCGGCGATGATGGCGATCATCATCTCCTGCACGTCCGTCGCGCGTGATGCGTTTGAGATCGGCCATGTGCGCAAACTTTCAGTGCTGGGGCGCCCGTTTCTGACGTTCCCGGATGGTGAGCAGCTTCGCCTGTTGGTGCAGCGCCGGGCTTGGCAGCTGGGGCCATGGGCTGTGGTGGGCATGGGGATCGGTGCGATGGCATCGTTGTCTGGGGCGGGGATCGACGACGCGCACAACGCCGCACTGGTGCAACTACTGAGCATGACGCTTCTGGCTGGCGGGCTTGCCCTCTGTGCCTATTTGGGAGGGCTCAATCCATCCAGCTCCTGGATCCAGACACTCCGTCAGACGACACCGGCTGAATTGCTCAAATATTGGTGGTGGCCTGGGATGGCATTTGCATCGACCTATTACCTCGTGGCCATGGGACTCGTGTTGTTTGTGATCAGGCAACCAGGAATTACGTTGGGTATCGCTGCGGTGATGGGTGCGGTAGTGGCGGCGATGATGGCGGTGTACGGGTACTATTTGGGGTATCGGCGTTACGTGGAAAATGAACAGGCACCACAACTGTCGAGCGGCATGTTGCGCTGCCCGTTCGTGATGGGGATTCTTGGCAAACAGGTCGGTTCGCCAAAAGGCGTTGGAGTGGAGTGGTCCTTTGAAAAGAACGGAACAAAGGGGTGAGGGGTATGGGGCGAGCAGTTCGAGTGATGCGTTCCGCGTTCGGTGTTGCGATCTGCGTCGCTGTATTAGCGATCGCGATGGGGTATGCGTGGAACGGCCCTGATCCATCTTTCGCAGAACCTGCGGTGGATGTTTATTTTGGGACGGAGGGCACCCCACAAGGACCTGCGGCCCCGGCTCCGCATGAAACCGTCTACTCGCAGATCAGTTCGTTGGACAGTCGACTGCTCGTATGGTTTGTGACTCAACAACATACGTATTTTGGCGGGTTTGTGCTCGCGCTTCCGCTGTTCTGTGCGCTGATCGAGTTTCTTGGATTGACGACGAAGAAGCCAGCCTTGGCGCTGCGCTACGACGGCCTGGCGCGAGATCTTGCGAAGGTAGCCGTGCTGGCACTATCCGTGACAGCGCTGATCGGTAGCCTGATGCTCACCCTGTTCATCACGCTCTATCCCAGTTTCATGAATTACATGGGTGGGACATTCAAGTCGTTCATGCCGCTCTACGCCGCGGTATTTGTCGGAGAGGCGTTTCTACTGATCGTGTACTACTACAGCTGGAATCGGATGGCTGAACGAGGCCTGAAGTGGATCCACGCGGCGATCGGCATTCTGACGAACATTGTGGGCACCGCGTTACTGATGCTGGTGAATTCCTGGTCCTCCTTCATGATGTCGCCGGCCGGAGTAGATGAGCAGGGACGGTTTTTGGGAAATGTTTGGCATCTCTTGCACTCCGCTCTGTGGAATCCGCTGAATGTCCATCGCTTTCTCGCGGACATCATGTCCGGTGGAGCTGTTGTGCTGGCCTATGCCTGTTATCGCTTTTTTACCAGCAAGACCGACGAAGAACGGGCCTACTTCGATTGGGTGGGATATGTCTTTCTGTTTGTCACCGTGTGCGCGCTCCTTCCCATGCCGATCGCCGGGTATTGGCTGATGAAGTCGGTATTCGTGTTTCGTCAAACCATGGGCGTCACGATGATGGGCGGATTGCTCACGTGGCTCTTTGTCATTCAGGCGCTCCTCATCGGAGTCCTGTTTCTAGGAATCAATTATTATCTTTGGCAAAGTATGGCAAGGATCAAGGGAGGCGAGCGATATCAACCCTATTACCAACTCTTGTTGAGCGTCCTAATGCTGGCGCTCTTCATTTGGCTGACACCGCACACTCTGCTGATGTCCGCCAGCGAGGTAAAAGCCATGGGAGGCGCTCAGCATCCCGTGATTGGCAACTACGGAGTGATGTCGGCCAAGAATGGTGCCGTCAATATCATGATTCTCGTCACCGCACTGAGTTTCTTGTACTATCGTCGCGCGAATCGAACGATGACCATTTCGTGGATACGGGCCGGAAACACGCTTATCACGGTGTTCTATATCGTCGGTGCCTTGAATGTGATCTGGCTGTCCATCTATGGGTTCTACTTACCGGCAAAGATCCGTGTCGGTCTCTCCGCTCCGCAAGCTTTTACGACCCTGACCGTGATTGTGGTCGGGGTAGTGGTCAATCGCTTGATGCTTCGAAGCGCTGTGGTCCATGGACCGATACAGTGGGGGAGAATTTCACTGCGTGGCATGGTCGGATTATTCGGGCTGGCGGCGTCCTTCAGTTGGGTCATGGGCTTGATGGGCTACATCCGTTCATCGGGGCGGTTGTCCTGGCATGTGAGTGAGCTGATGGCCGATGTCTCGCCATGGGCGTTTACCCCGGACATTCAATACGCTGTGAAAATGGTGACTCTGAATATGGTGGTGTTCTGGGCGGCGGTTCTCGTGTTGTTCTGGATGTGTCAACGGGGGCAGCAGCCTGCGATGGGCGAGGAATTCCGGGAGGAGCGGGCTCCGTTACTCTCACCGGTTTCGTCGCAAGAAACGTAAGAAAGGGAATGAAGTCTATGGGGAGCCTTGTATCAGTGTGCGCGGCAGCGGCAATTGTTCTCGGGATCATCACGACTGTTGGTGTATGGCAGGACCCTGCAGCAGCAGAAGGACAGGTGTTAGTATTGGAAGACTTTCAAGGTACGGAGCCCGATGGATTTCCTTCGCAGTGGGATCACGAAAATCAGCGAAGCCAATCGAAAGGGCGTGAAGCGTACAAGGTGCAGTCTGAAAACGGAGCCAACTTCCTGTCGGCGAAAGACGCAGGCCAGCGGATCAAAAAAAAGAAAATCGATTGGGACCCTAAGGCGTATCCTATCTTGACCTGGCGATGGCGTCTCAATAAGGCTTCGAGCGGAACTGAACCGCTTGCCGCCGTCTATGCCTCGCTGGATACCGACCTTCTCTTTATCCCTGTTTTTACGAAATACGTGTGGAGTGGTTCGAAACCGGAAGGCACTTTCACGGAAGGCGGCATGTTCAGCGGTTCGGAAATCGTCGTGCGGAGCGGGACGAAGGAAATCGGGCAGTGGTTTGAAGAACGGATCAATGTGTACGATGACTTTAAGCGAATCCACAAACATGAGCCGGCGGCGAAGGCCTGGGGCATCTCGATCATCGCGGCTCCCGGTGTCGAGATCGATTTTGGTCCGCTGATTGCCGTTTCTGCCCGCTAGGGATCGGGACTTTCAGTCTTGGTAAAAGGGCTCGAGGCATGGTGACAAAAGGAAAGGTGTTCGACATTGCGCTGGGGCTGGCCGTGATGGGTACCGTTGGTACGCTCATCGGCCAGACGATGGGCGGTGGGCTGATGCCGCTTGCTCTCACCATCGGAGTCGTACTCGGAGTTGTGATTGGCTGCCTTGGCGGCCGCCGATTTCTTCTCAGTATCCTTGTCGGGACCGTGCTCGGAGGCCTATTAGCCTGGCTGATGGCGGGAGTGGACCGTATTTGGGTCGGTGCCGGAGCCGGAGCTGCCATGGGAGGGTTTCTTGGGGTCCAGATTTCAATGTTGCTTGATGTGCGTGCTGCGAGAAAGGCGGAAGCCGAACAGGTGGAGCCATCGGCATCTTTGTAGGTTGTGACTGTACGGTTGTAGAGGTATTTGTGGAAAATAAGGGTGTTCTCACCGGGTCCATCATTTTCGTGTTTGCGTCATTTTTTCTGATGATCGGCCTGCTAGGGTATGAATCTTATAAGGCGAAGCAAATGAAAGAGTTGGCTGCATCGGTAAAGTCGGAAGCTCGACCGACAGCGAGTAGTCTGGCGGTTCAGGACTTTTCGATGTACAGGACGAGGATAGGAGATGAGGGGCGGGAAATGGTCCAGATTCCAGAAGGTCCGTTTACGATGGGAAGCGATGATGGTGATCCGGACGAAGCTCCCGAGCATCAAGTCTATGTGAAAGGGTTCTATCTCGATCGAAAAGAAGTGACTCAAGAAGAATACATGCGATTTGCGAAGATGACCAAACGAGGTATGCCAAGAATCGAGGTATTCGACGACGATCAGTCGAAAGTTTTGAAGCCGGAACTCGCAGCGATGAGTGTCTCATGGGACGATGCGGTAGCCTACTGCAAGTGGGCCGGCAAACGGCTTCCCACGGAGGCGGAATGGGAGAAGGCCGGTCGCGGAGAGAGCAAGAGGAAATATCCCTGGGGAGATACGTTCGTCATCAATGCCGCCAATGTCGACGGCAGTGAGGACGGCTATAAATATCTGGCGCCACCTGGATCGTTCGAGACTGGACGAAGTCCCTACGGCCTCTATGACATGACGGGGAACGTTGCCGAGTGGGTTGAGGACTCCTACGACGAGCAGTATTACAAGAAATCACCATTTCGCGATCCTAAAGGGCCGGAAAACGCGGATCTCAAAGTCGTGCGCGGAGGCTCGTGGCGGGAGACCGAGCATAACGCGAGGCTCTCCAAGCGATTTACCGCCAAGCATTGGCGAACGGATGTGACCATCGGTATTCGCTGCGCAAGTGATCTGGAGTAGACACGCAGGGCTCCCATGTCTGGAGTGGTATGTTAGAAGCTAGGTTTAAGCTGGTATTTCTCTTTGTGGTGCTGGCTTGTGCCGCCCTCCCTATTATCGCGATTCTGCGAGGCACCACTTTGACTCCATACGAGAAGTCGGCGACCGAAACCAGCGCCGAAGTTGAGTCAGAGGGAGACGTCGCTTCCGGGGAGGAACCCATTCAAGAAGAGATGGTTGCCATTTCGGCTGGACCGTTTATTCGCGGAACGAATGACGGTGGGTTCGACGAGCGGCCGCAGCGCACCATTTTTCTCGATGCCTTTTCCATTGATCGGTACGAAGTGACCAATCATCAATATCAACTATTTATTGCGGCCACGGGTCATCGAAAGCCAGGGTTGCCGTCGCGCTATGCAAAGAGTGGCAGTAAGGTGCGAGGTGTCAATCAACCGGTCGTCTATGTCTCGTGGGAAGATGCTGCGGAGTACTGTCGGTGGCGAGGTAAGCGGCTCCCGACCGAAGCAGAATGGGAGAAGGCGATGCGAGGTGCAGACGGCAGGCTTTGGCCATGGGGGAATAATGAGCAGCCTCATGGTGCCAATTGGGCCAGAGTGCAAGATGGCCATGAGGTCTCCGCGCGTGTAGGGACCTTCGTGACCGATAAGAGTCCATATGGAGTTATGGATGGGGCCGGTAATGTTATCGAATGGGTGGCCGACTGGTACAACGAGACTTACTATAGGGATTCGCCGGAACGGAATCCTCCAAGCCCTGAACATGGGACCTATCGTGTGCTCAGGGGGGGGGGCTATACGACGACTGGCTCGGATATCCGGATTACCAGCAGAAGTAAGATGATGCCTGATTTTCGAGATGAAACGATCGGATTTCGATGCGCGAATTCGAAGGTAGAAGCACGTGAAGGTGGAGAGGAAAATACGTGAAGAAATTACAGAAAGTCAAAGTAGTAGAGAATCAAAAACACGGCCAAAATGATGTTGACAACCATACCGGCCAAAACTATAATGTCAAACACTTTTGAGTTTTTCGTCACAGTTTCTCCTGTTGTTTCGTACGCAAGCGACGGGACTCAGATAACATAGGCCTTGGTACCTGTCAAGAAAACGAAACAATTCTGAATTCCCACCAAATAATATTGATCTGGAGTAAAAAACCACAATGGCAACATCTACCCCTGACAGTGACCTTAAGATAAAAATCGGCAAGATGATTTTTTATATCACGTGTGCCGTCGGTTTATGGTTCTTTTACTGGTTTGCTGGCATTCAGTGTCCTTGTTGAGCTGAAGGGCTGCCCTAGCTTCACTGAAGGCCCGCCGCGCAGTTTTATTAGTAAGTGCGGTTAGGGAGGAGAGAAGTGAAATGAGTGCGCTGAATAATCCTGTGATTGCGGTCATCGTTTCTCTCGTAATTTCGGTGGCGTTCTTTACACTGGTCGATCATTACTTGATGGATATGCAGGGGCTGGACTACTGGTATCTGTTCCGTCAGTAGTATAGCGATATCGTGGTCAAGTCTTCTGGAAATTTTTAAATTTAATATCAGTGTATCTAAGGAGGTATTCCATGGGCCTGTTAGCCGGCAAGCGCGTATTTTCGATCATGGCGCTCTGCATGATGGTTGGCCTCCTTCTGCTTCCGATCGTCGTGGCTCTGCCTTCGCCGGCAATCGGTGAAGAAGCTCCTGTCACTGGCGATGAAGCCAAGAAGGATGGTGATAAGGTCGAGAAGGGTCGCGATGTTTATTACAAGACTGAAGGTATCGTGGTCGGCGCTCCCGCTCCTAAGACCACGGATGGGCCTAAGGATTATCCGCGGTACAACTTTGAAAGCCGTGTTTTGATCTGGTTCGCGAATCAGCAGCATCTCTATTATGGCAGCTTTGTGCTGGCGGTCCCGATCTTCTGTATGATCATTGAGTTCATGGGGGTCGTGACCAAGGACAAGGCGCTTGCGAAACGATACGATCAACTGGCATACGACTTCATCAAGATCAGCCTTACTGCGTACTCCTTGACGGCTATCTTGGGCGGCATATTGATTTTCACATTTTTGACGCTCTATCCGGCGTTTTTCTCGTATTTATCCGGAATTTTCCGCCCGGTCATGCATATCTATGCATTAATGTTCGTGGCCGAGAGCGGAACTCTCTACATCTACTATTATGGCTGGGATAAGATGAAGGAGGGGTTCCTGAAGTGGATTCACCTGAGTATGTCGGTGATCCTGAATATTATCGGCACCCTGCTCATGTTCTTGGCAAACTCCTGGATCGGATTCATGATGTCGCCGGCTGGTGTTGATGAGCAGGGGCGGTATCTTGGCAATATCTGGCATGTAATCCATACGGCCTTATGGAACCCACTCAATCTGCATCGCATTCTGGGTAATATGGCGTTCGGTGGTGGCGTTGTAGCTGCCTACGCCGCCTATAAGTTCCTGGCGGCAAAAACGGAAGAGGATCGTGCGCACTACGACTGGATGGGCTATATCGCGATGGCACTGGGAGTCGCCTTCCTGATCCCCCTGCCTTTTGCCGGTTACTGGCTCATGCGAGAAGTCTACGCCTATCGGCAACAAATGGGTATTACGTTGATGGGCGGGTTGCTCGCCTGGCTGTTTATTATTCAGGCGACCATGATCGGTATTTTGTTTCTCAGTACCAACTATTACTTGTGGCAGGCCATGGGACGAATGCGTGGGGCCGAGAAATATCAGCGCTATATCAAGTATCTGGTGTTTTTGCTTGCAGCCGGCTTTATCGTGTTTATCACTCCACACACGATGGTCATGACGCCGGCTGAATTGAAAGCCATGGGTGGGCAACAGCATCCGGTGTTGGGGAACTACGGGGTGATGTCTGCGAAAAATGGCGGCATCAATGTCATTATTACAACTACTGTGCTGAGCTTTGTCTGGTATATGCGGGGCAATAAGGTCTCGACTGTCTCGTGGGCGAAGTTTGGCAATATCTTCATGGGTGTGTTCTTCGCTTGCGCGTACATCAATATCATCTGGCTTGCCATTTATGGGTATTACATTCCGGCAAACGTGCGGGTAGGTTTGTCTGTTCCGCAAGTTGCGACCACACTGTCCTGCCTGTTCTTCATGTTCGCTCTCAATAGTGTGATGATGAAGGGGGCGAAGCAAATGGGGCCGATAGAATGGGGGAAGATCTCAGCCAGATCGCAGTACGCACTTATCATGCTGGCAACCGCCTTCACGTGGATGATGGGATTGATGGGTTACATTCGCTCATCTGTCCGGCTTTTCTGGCATGTGAACGAGATCATGCGTGACAACTCCCCTTGGGCTTACACCCATACGGTCGGATTCGCGGCCAATATGATTTCAGCTAACGTGCTATTTTTCTGGATAAGTATTCTTTTTGTCTTTTGGCTGGGTAGTTTAACGGCGAAGAAAGCTCCTGTGGAGTCCAAGGCGGGAATTCCTGGAAGCGTCCCGCAGCCGGCTGCTAGCCACTAACAGATGTCTCGTACTGACGGTTGGCTTAACAGCGTAAGAGGCTTCCGGATCTTCGTTGTAGCTGTAGGAGGTCAAGACCTTGGATAACTTGATTGCTGAAGCACTTTCGATGGGTTGGATGGCTCTCGCCATCATCGCAGGTCTACTGGTTTACTTTCAGGTTTCAATAAGCGATCCCGTGGCAAAAAAGCGAGCCGTGTTCAAGGCATTCATCGGACTTGTGTCTTGTTTGTTCCTGTTCATGGCGATCGCCAATTATAAGACGAATTTTTACGGTGAAAGCCGCTTGCTTCCTGTTTCTCTGGTTATGATTACTGTGACAACCTTTGTCATGGCATTGTACTTTACCAATCTCAGTGCCCTTCTGAAGATTGGTGGCTTCATGTTCTTTGTGGCCGCTTTTCTTTCTGGGTATGGAAACTGGCTGCCACAAGTCGAAGGCGGTTTTCCGCCGGTAGAGGAGAAGGTTACGTGGGATACCATGTCCACGCAGCAGCTGGCTGATAAGGGTGAAGAGCTTATCTTTGGCGGTGTCGGGAAAAATAAGGAGCAGGGGGCCATCGGAAAAGGGCAATGTCCGCTCTGCCACGCATTCCATGCCGGAATGCTTGGGGAGCGTGCGCCTAATTTGCTCGGCCTTCCGACCCGTAAAGAACGATTAGAGGATCCAAAATATTCAAAAGGAGATCCATCGAAACGCATATATTCCGTCAAGGAAGCTTTTCCTGGTTCAGGTACTGCTGAAACTGTTCAA
>JAHBWT010000060.1 GCA_019636815.1 Nitrospira sp. | reverse complement strand
GGCCTTATTTCAGGAAAGGATCGGAAATCGTCATGATCATTCGATCGACCACCATTCTGTGTGTCAGACGCGATGGACGAGTCGCCATGGGTTGTGACGGCCAAGTCACTGTCGGAACTACGGTGATGAAGCACAATGCCAAGAAGCTTCGACGCCTCCATCATGACCAGGTGCTGGCCGGATTTGCCGGGGCCACCGCTGATGCCTTTACGCTGTTCGAGAAGTTCGAGAGCAAGCTGGAGGAGCACCGGGGCAATCTCACGAGGGCAGCGGTGGAACTGGCAAAAGACTGGCGAACAGACCGGGTGCTTCGACGGTTGGAGGCACTGCTCGCCGTGGCCGGTTCGGACCAATCGTTCATCATTTCAGGGACCGGGGATGTCGTGGAACCGGAGGACGGTATTCTAGCCATCGGCTCCGGCGGACCCTATGCCCTGGCAGCGGCCAGAGGGCTGCTACGACATTCACAATTGGATGCCTCGCTGATCGTTCGCGAAGCGATGCAGATCGCGGGTTCTATAGATATTTACACCAATCAACAGATCATTGTTGAGGAACTTCGAGGATAGAGCACGATGATGAAACAGCTCACGAGTGATACCGCAGCGCTGAACGTCAACAGTCTCACCCCCCGTCAGATCGTCGAAGAACTGAACCGCTACGTCATCGGACAAAAGGATGCCAAGCGTATGGTCGCGATTGCCCTGCGCAACCGGTGGCGCCGTCAGCAGTTGTCACCCGATCTCCGTGATGAGGTCATGCCGAAGAATATCATCATGATCGGACCCACCGGGGTGGGCAAGACAGAGATCGCCCGACGACTGGCCAAGTTGGCGGAGGCTCCCTTCATCAAGGTCGAAGCCTCGAAGTTCACGGAGGTCGGCTACGTCGGGCGCGATGTGGAATCGATCATCCGGGACTTGACGGAGCTGTCCATCAATATGGTCAAGAGCCAGCGCCTGGGTTCTGTTCAGCAAAAAGCTGAGCAACAGGCAGAGGAACGACTGCTCGACCTACTCTTGCCGCCACCTCCCCCTCGACCCGGCTTTGTGGACAGCACGAGCGACGCGCCCGCTCACCCGCCTTCCGATTCTCATGAGACCACGCGATCGAAATTGCGTCTCCAGCTGCGAGACGGCAAGCTGGATGAGCGCACGGTCGAGATGGATGTCAAAGAGCGTGGTCTTCCAGTCGGCGTGATTTCCAACGCCGGTGGGCTTGACGACCTCGAAAGCAACCTTCGCGATATGTTGGGCGGCATGTTCCAAGGCAAGAAAAAGAAACGGGTGATGAAGGTGCCTGAGGCCCTCAAACATCTGACGCAGGAAGAAGCCCAGAAACTGATCGATATGGATGATGCTATTCGTGAAGCCATTACGAAGGTTGAGCAGACGGGAATCGTCTTTCTTGATGAGATCGACAAGATCGCCGGCCGTGAGCGCACCATGGGCCCCGATGTGTCACGAGAAGGCGTCCAGCGAGACCTGCTCCCCATCGTGGAAGGTTGTACGGTCACCACCAAACACGGTCCGGTTGTGACCGATCACATTCTCTTCATCGCCGCCGGCGCCTTTCATGTCGCGAAACCGTCCGATCTGATCCCTGAACTCCAAGGGCGCTTTCCCATCCGTGTCGAACTGAGTCCCTTGTCAAAGGATGATTTTGTCCGTATTCTGACGGAACCGAAAGGGGCGTTGGTCCGGCAGTATCAGGCGTTGTTGGCCACAGAAGGCCTCGCGATCGAGTTCTCGCAAGATGGGCTTGAGGAAATCGCGGACGTCGCCGTGCAGGTGAACGAGCGGACCGAGAACATCGGAGCCCGCCGACTCTTCACGATCATGGAACGATTGCTCGAGGAAATTTCTTTCGAGGGACCTGGCTGGCCGGATAAACGGATCAGCATTACCGCCACCTATGTGCGTGAGCGATTGAAAGACATCGTGAAGGATCAGGACTTGAGTCGGTATATCCTCTGAACTCCATCACGCTTCATTTCATCAGGCATCAGTGAACCCTGGATTCCAACGGCCGATCGCCGGGAGCTGCGCATGAACAAAGTGATCAAGAAGGCCAACGTCCTCATCGAGGCCCTCCCGTACATTCGAACATTTCGGGGGAAAACCGTGGTCGTCAAATACGGCGGCCATGCCATGACCGACTCATCTCTCAAGGAACGGTTCGCGCAAGATGTGGTCCTCCTCAAGTACGTGGGGATCAACCCGGTCATTATTCACGGCGGTGGGCCGCAAATCGACAAAATGCTCGATCGACTCGGCATTCAAGCCAAGTTCCGGCACGGCGTCCGTATCACCGACGCCGCCACGATGGAAATCGTGGAAATGGTCCTGGCGGGGAAGATCAACATGGAACTCACGGACCTCATCAATCGACATGGCGGGAGCGCGGTCGGGTTGAGCGGGAAAGATGGTGGGTTGATTCTCAGCAAACCATTGACGGCCAAGGCCTGGGCCCAAAGCCTCGATCGCGATTTGGAAGGAGAAGATGGAGACGGTGACTTCGGATTGGTCGGTGATATCGAGAAAGTCGATCCTGGTTTGCTCCGTAACCTCCAGGAAGATCACTACATTCCAATCATTGCTCCCATTGGAACAGACCGGGAGGGCAACACCTACAATATCAACGCCGATCTCGTGGCCGGAGCGATAGCGGGAGCCTTGCGGGCGGAGAAACTGCTGATGATGACCGACATCAAAGGGATTCGCGACGCGAATGGGCGCCACCTTTCCACGGTGTCTCGCAAAGATGTGCAACGCATGATGAAGAAGGGGACGATCACCGAGGGCATGATCCCGAAAGTTCATGCCTGCCTGGACGCGTTGGCCGAGGGCGTCGAGAAGGCTCACATCATCGATGGCCGTATTCCTCATGCTGTTCTGCTCGAAATCTTCACGCGGAAAGGAATCGGTACCGAGATTGTTACCTAATCGCTCGGCAGACGGAAACCGCCGTGCCGGTTGACTGCGACCGACTCACAGCCGATCTTCGTGCTCTGGTGGGAGAACGACACCCTTTCACCTCACCTCACCACTTACAACGGGCAGAAGCGTACCTGCATCGTCAACTCTCGGAAGCCGGCCTCACCGTCACGGCCCATGACTTTGAGGCATTGGATCGAACCTATCATAACGTGATCGCAACGGTGCATCCGGGCTCCGCACATGGAGAACTGCCACCACTGATCCTCGGCGCCCATTTTGATACCGTGGCAGGATCTCCGGGCGCCGACGATAACACCAGTGCGCTTGCCGTGCTCCTGCACGTGACTCGCCAGGTCCAGAACATGAAGCTGGCCAGGCCGATCCGTTTCATCGCCTTCAACCTGGAGGAAGAGAACTTGTTGGGTAGCTCCGCCTATGCCTCATTTCTCAGAGAGAATCGCGAGACCATCCATGGGGCCATCATATTGGAATGTGTCGGCTACGCAAGCCATCAACAAGGCTCCCAACGGACGCCTCCGGGGCTACCGATCAGCATCCCGACAATCGGTAATTTCCTTGGTGTGATCGGCAACGAACGATCCCAGGCCTTGACCGGCTCCATCACGCATGCGATGAAACCGTATCTCCCCATCATTCCATTGATCGTGCCTGGCAACGGAGAGCAGCTGCCGGATACGAGACGCAGCGATCACACCTCGTTCTGGGAACAAGGCTTTCCCGCCGTCATGCTTACCGATACGGCTAACTTCCGGAACCCCCACTACCATCGGCCGACTGACACCCTCGACACGTTGAATCTTGACTTCCTCGCTTCGGTAGCCGACGGGATCACGGCGGCGGTCATTGCATTGGCCGGTCAGCCGACTGCATAGCTTTCAGTGACCGATTTGGATAGACTGCCAACGGCTTGAGCGTTTCATGCGCCGTTCGACACCACATGAGCTGATTCATGTCGTCACGTAAAACTCATCGTCTACATGATCCCTTGGAACCGTTGATTCTCGTCATCAGGAATCAACGAGTCATCCTAGACGCGGATTTGGCCAAGCTGTACGGAGTCCCCACGAAACGCTTTAACGAAGCGTTCAAGCGAAACCAACAGCGGTTTCCAGATGATTTTGCCTTTCAGCTCACGACAATAGAGTTCAACAACTTGAGGTCGCAATTTGCGACCTCAAGCGTACAAGCTACTGGATCAGCGGAGGTTGTTCAGAGGTGGTCACAATCTGTGACTACCTCCCATGGTGGGCGTCGATATCTGCCTTGGGCCTTCACTGAACACGGCGCCGTCATGGCCGCGAATATTCTCCGCAGCGAACGGGCCGTCCATATGAGTGTGTTCGTGGTCAGGGCGTTTGTCCGCCTGCGCGAACAGGTCACCGCCAATCAAGCTATTCTGAAACGATTGGCCGAAATCGACCGCGCGTTACTTGACCATGACTCGTCTCTGCTAGACCTGTACGAGAAGTTACTCCCACTGCTGCAACCGCCTCCCGACCCACCCACACGACGGATCGGCTTCCACTCAAAGGGGAAATCGTGAGACCGACCGGGGCATCTTTCGAAGGCTTTCTCTTCGGGGTATTTCGCCTCTCCTGGTTCAGAACCTCACCGGAAGTTCCAAGAAGAATACTGAAACTGATCGATTTCTATGAATTTGGACCCACCTATGCCAGGATCAAAAAAGCAACGGACAATAATGCAGCCATAACGGAATTATGCCGGTCTGTAGAGCACGCCGCCGCGGCGTATTGATTAACTGTAAGAACCTCGCACCAGTACGTAGCAAGTCGGTCCGCACTATACCGGTTAGCATACTCAATAGTTAGGCAGCAGCAAAGGGGGCGACCCGATGGCCAGCGCGAAGATTAGTCTGCAACTCATACAATCCTTCATCAAGAATGATTTGCCGAAGAAGTTGGCGAAGGACCTTGCGGATCTCCGCATCATCAAGGAGGCCGATCTTGAGGTTTCTGCCTATTACCATCTTCGCAGATATATTCGTGCTGACCGAGCCTGGAGGGTGCTAGCGCGAAAGCACGTGCCGCAAACTGGGTATTTCGTGGATCTACTCATCTTTAGGAACAAATACCCCCGCATCGCAGTTGAACTCAAATGGAACTGGGCAAAGATTTCAAGAAAAGATCGGCGTAGTCTTACGAGGGCTGTCGATACGCTCGGCGTGAATAAGGCGTATTTTATGGCCACGTGTGTAAAGAGAGCACCTTACCAGAAGATCAAGAAGACGGAAATCGAGAAGAGCCGGGTCTTCGAAGTAATAGTGACACCTAAGCTCTCGAAAGATGAGTTGATTGAGTGGAAGCGCGCCCGCAGGGGCTTTATGAGTGAGATGGCAAATGGCAGAGGGGCTAAAGCTGCTGCCTAACACTGCGGTGTACGCCGACGCTTCGCAAGCGCCGCTCCGCTCGCTCGCGCGGGGAACCGCGAACGTTGAATCCAGACTATGAACTCGTCGCTCTAGATTTTGTGCTCAAGCCACTTCACTCCACCCCGCTCAAACCTACTCCATCCAAAGTTCGGGTTTCGCGCAAATCTTGGCCGCAATAGGCCTGAGTGTACCTGCGTAGGCTGGAGGAGGGTCACCAAACCGCTTTCCTAAACCGAGGGGAGTAGGGTTGAGTCTGCTCGCGAGCCATCTGGTCAGTGACCATGGATGGCTAGGTGTGGTGGGTCGAAGATTCGGGAGCTTGTTAGCCCGAAGTCTTGCAGATCATGTGGACGAGGCACTTTGTAACTCTTGTCCTTGCTATCAGTCAGTATTAGGAAAGGGCGTGCGGAAGAGGCCCATATCGTGGGCGGACATGAGTGGTTGGGTTTAGGAAACCCGATCGGTGAACTTCTCCCAAACCCCCTCCCGCCACCAATTGGATGACCTCTTTCACTCTCTGCCCCACGGTACGTTTCAGGGGTACTGTAAGTTGCTTGCAGAAAGACGGGTCGGACCTACCGAAAGAGCAACGAGACTGCGCCATCTCGTGCAACTCTGGCGATAAACGGCTTCTTGTATTTTCGGAGAAATCTAGAAATGGCCGGCAAGGCCTTCACAAAGATCTCAGCCATTTCGTCGCCTTGGAGATCGCCCTCCGTCAAAATGAATGCGGCAACACCAGCGTTCATCAGCGCCTCTCGTTCGAGATTCCTATATCTGATGCGGTGGTCTTTAGTGAGCACGATCCAGCCGTTCCGTCCCACACGCGCCAGCCAGTCTTCATCCTTGGCATTAGGTGGAAAGTAATCGTCATGAATGTGGACGATGGCGCCCGCCTGGCGGAGTGCGGTAGCGATGCGTATCTTCCCGAGTGAGCGGTCGAGGAAAAAGACAGGAGATTCAGGCTGCTTCGAGGGTGAGTTCACATCTGATGGCTTCTTCGATTTCTGCCCGTTGGCGCCCATAATCCTCCGCGAGCGCATCCATTGATTCACCGGCTTTATAACGTTCCGCAATCACTGCGGTCGGAATTCCGGTCCCAACCAGGACCGGTCGGCCAAAGGACACCTGAGGGTCAATGACGACGGCTCTCGGTTCTTCTTGTAGATCCCGCTTCCGGGTGAACGGATACAGTCGTACGGGAATACCTTGGAGGTCCCGCTCGATTCGATGGAGATGCGCCTGAAGCACTTCGTGGATCGCTAATTGCCCCTCCTGTGAGATGTTGATGAGTTGACTGAATTTCTTGATGAATAAATTCAACCCATCTGTGACAAACTCTTGATCAGCCAGCGGGTGACGCGAGGGAAACTGTTTGGTGAGATAGTTGACCGCCGTTCTGACTTTCTCCAGGGGTATGTCGTGCTTGCGGCGGATGGCATCCAGCACGTGGATTTCCACCAGATTCATAAATGAGAGCAGCTTCACCGAGGGATTGGGGACGTGGATGATTGGCCTAGAGAAGCGCAGGCCGGCATTGCTGCGGTAATGTCGGCCAGACATCCAGTCGCGAATGGTGGTGCGTGGTATGCGCAAGTAGTGTGCGGCTTCGGTTACACCATAGGTGGCGACTTCGCGGACATCATTAGGCTTGGAAAAGGTTGAAGACCTCTTAGTGACCATTAACACAAGCTTATAATCCTAGGCGATCGGCTGGTCAAGGAAGAACTCTAAGGATCGCACTCTGTGGGTATCTGTGAGATAAGGAGCAGTCGTGGGGAAACGCCTTTCTAGCACTAGCCGTCGAGTTATCACTGGCGTATTTGGTCGCCTCGACTACAAACGCCTTGAATCTGTCTATTGTTATGAAGGTGGCGAGAAGTTCTGGCGGGCGAAGCGGGAACCTTGCCGCCGCTTAGGAACCAAGGTAGCCGAAGCGCTCGCAAGAAAATTACCGCCTGGCGGGCGAAGTCTGTATGTGGGTGCCGGCGTGACGGAGCTGCCTGCCTTATTGGCGGAAGCGCTCGAGCTTCAACGCCGGGTTGAGCCCTATAATCTCAGAAGGTCGGAGGTCGCGGTCCTCAATCGTGCCATCCGATCCCTACCTATAAAGTTCAGAGCGCAGGACGCCTCTCTGGCGATTGGTCTGTTCGATCATCTCTGGATCGTGAGCGTGCTGAACGACCCAGAGCGGTTCCCCCATCTCGCTCCGTTATCGTACGGACGAGCTGATCCAGTCACCTTCGATCCTGTAGGATTTACAAAAGAACGACGGATTGCTCAATCCATCATGAACCGTTGTCTGCCGAAGCTCCAGCTACCAGGACTAGTGACGACGTCGACCGAGGAGGTTATCTGGATTGCAGACTGGTGCCACCGGCATAAAATTCCCTACCACGTGGAACGGAAACAGTACCTCACGGCACTTGTCGGGGATCCGATCTGTTTCATCAAGATCGGTAAGAAATGAGGACAGAACTGCTCGAGGTCTATCAGATTTCAAACCCGGTTTTCTTGGCTGGATCACCCATGTATTGCCTGGCATATTTCACATAATTGCCAGCCGATCCTTTAATCCAGTCCAACTCCTTCTCTGTCACCGGGCGCTTCACTTTGGCCGGTGAGCCAAGGATCAGGCTCTTCGGCGGGACCACCGTTCCCTCCGTCACGAGTGCTCCGGCTCCCACCACGGAATCTTCCCCGATGACGGCGCCATCCATGATGATGGCGCCCATTCCTACCAACACACGATCGTGAATCGTACACCCGTGCAACACGACATGATGGCCGATCGTGACGCCGTTCCCAATGACCAGCGGGTGCGTGTCATGCGTGACGTGCAACATGCAGAGGTCCTGCACGTTTGTTCGATCTCCGATCCGGATAGAGTGCACATCGCCTCGAACCACGGCATTGAACCAGACACTGCACTCCTCACCCATCACAACATCGCCGATCACGACAGCCGTCGCTTCGATAAAGCACGACGTTGGAACCGTTGGCTTGATGCCCTGAAAGGTACGAATCATGCGGGGCACTCTAGGGGAAATGATCGATCTCCCGCAAGGGTCTCATTGACAGTCTTTTTGGCCCTCCCGTAGACTGCCCTCATGTCGGAGCCACTGATCATTCCCCGGCGTGCCAAGTCAGCCAAGACGACGGAAATCCGCCGCTCAACCACCACCATCGGCTTTGTGAATCTTGGGTGTTCAAAAAATCAAGTGGACTCCGAAATCATGCTGGGTGCGCTTGTCACGGAGGGATTTCAGCTCACCGCCGATCCTCAAAAAGCGGAAGTGGTCATCGTCAATACCTGTGGCTTCATTGAAGAAGCGAAACAAGAATCGATCAACACCATTCTCGAACACGGTCATCTGAAGAAAGAAGGGGCTTGTCGCGTTCTGATAGCCGCCGGCTGTTTGGCTCAGCGATATCAAGGAGATTTGCTGAAAGAACTGCCGGAACTGGATGCGGTGGTCGGGACCGGCGAGTTCGGCAAGATCGCAGAGATTTGCCGGGACCTCCTGAGTCCCAAGAAACGGCATCGGCGTCTCTGGATCAGTCAACCCCCATATCTCTATGACGAACTGGCGCCTCGCCTGCGGCTCGGTAAGAAGCACAGCGCCTACATCAAAATCGCAGAAGGGTGCAACCGTAACTGCACCTTCTGCGCAATTCCGCTGATGCGTGGCAAGCAACGCAGCCGACCAGTGGACTCCATTGTTGCGGAAGCGCGTCAACTGGCAGAGGAAGGGGTCAAGGAGATCAATCTCATCTCACAAGACACGATCAATTACGGGGTCGATCTGGGTCTTCGCCAAGGCCTGGTCCAATTGCTCCGCAACTTGGTGAAGGTTAAGAATCTACGGTGGATCAGGCCGTTCTACCTGTACCCTCAACAAGTCACGGACGACTTGCTGGACCTCTACGCCGGTGAAGAAAAGATCGCCAAGTACATCGACATGCCGCTTCAGCATATCAATGATCGCATGCTCAAACGCATGCATCGGGTAGGCGATCGCGTCGCCATAGACTCCCTCGTCGATCGCATACGGACCCGCATTCCCGCGGTGACATTCCGGACCGCCTTCATCGTCGGCTTCCCGGGAGAAACCGACGCCGCCTACGCCGAGTTACGCGATTACGTGGAACAGGCTGAGTTCGACCGGGTCTCGGTGTTTCTCTATTCGGACGAAGAAGGTACCTCGGCGGCCGACTTGGGGGAGAAAGTCGAGCGGGAGCTCATGGATGAACGCCGCAATGGCATCCTCTCCGTTCAGGAATCGATTTCGGCGGCCAAAGGCAGGGCCAAAGTCGGCTCCATTCTTGACGTGCTCGTCGACGGCCGGTCCGAGGAAACGGAGCTTGTGCTGGAAGGGCGCCACGAAGGCTTGGCGCCTGAAATCGATGGCGTCGTCTACATCGATGAAGGTTCGGCCTCTACTGCCCACGAACGCCACTCACGTCACGAGGTGCTCGTTCCCGTGCCCGGTGATTTCTGCAAGGTCGAGATTACCGATGCGGCAGCCTTCGACCTCGTCGGGCGTCTCGTGACGAACCCCGTTTACTGAGAGCCGCTTCTCTCCGTTCTGCTACACTTAGAACTGCCGACTCATGGGAGTACCGATCGATGACGACACAGAGGAAAGACTCGATCATCCTGCTGATCCATTGTCAAGACCGACCGGGCATCGTCGCGCGAGTGTCGGGGTTTATCCATGACTTCGGCGGCAACATCCTCGACTCCGACCACCACACCGACGAAGAGACGAACGATTTTCTCATGCGGATGGAATTTGCAACCGACGGCTTTCAAATTCCTCCCGAGGACATTCCGGCAGCCTTTAAGCCCATTGCGAATGTATACGACATGCGCTATGAGGTGCACCCCTCAAGTCGGCGAACCCGTGTCGGCATGTTGGTGTCCAAACAAGACCACTGTCTCGCCGATTTGTTACAGCGCCATCGCCGTGACGAACTGCACATCGACATTCCGGTGATTATTTCGAATCACGACGCCTGCGCGAGCTGGGCCGAACTCTTCAAGATTCCCTTCACCGTCTGTCCGGTGACCAAGGAAACCAAGCCGCAGCAGGAACAACAGGTCCTTGCCCTACTGAAAGAGCATCGCGTAGAACTCGTCGTGATGGCTCGCTACATGCAGATTCTCTCGGCCGACTTTCTGACCCAGGTCGGCTGCCCGGTCATCAATATCCATCATTCATTTCTGCCGGCCTTTATCGGTGCCAATCCATACCGGCAGGCCTACGAGCGGGGCGTCAAGATTATCGGAGCGACGGCACACTATGCGACCCAAGACCTGGACGAGGGGCCTATCATCGAGCAAGATGTGATTCGAATAGGACACCGGGACTCGGTAGAAGATCTTGTACGGAAAGGACGGGACCTTGAGGAGGTCGTGCTTGCAAGAGCTGTTCGTCGCCACATCGAACGGCGTATCCTCGTGTATGGGAGGAAGACCGTCGTATTCGATTGACTCGATACAACCATTCCCGGCCAGGAATGGGCACGGGAGTAGATGAGCGTGAAGGTTCGTTACGGCGACGGAGGGGCAAGCGGGAGCACCACGGTGAACGTGGACCCCTGCCCAAGATCGCTTTGGACCTCAACTCGGCCTTTGTGCAGATCTGCGATCCATGCACAGATGGCGAGTCCGAGACCCGTACCTTTCTTTGTGTGAGCTCGAGCGACATCGGTTCTGAAGAACCGATGGAAAATCTTCTTATGATCGGCCGGGGCAATGCCGATGCCGTGGTCGGTGATGGAGAGCCGGGCTTCCTGCCTCTCCCGTAACAGCGAAATCTCGACTTTTCCCCCTGGATGAGAATACTTCATCGCATTCTCGACGAGATTGAGCAGCAGCTCGCGCAGGCGCAAGTCGTCGCCCTGTACGACGACGGGCGTGACTGTTCCCAGCACGACTTCGATGTTGCGGTCGTGTCCGAGCACCCGAGCCTGCCGATGAACGTCTTCGACCAGCGCCTCCAGCGCGACCGGCAAGGCTTCCATCTTCACCTCACCCATGTCGGCGCGAGAGAGGAACAGCAGCTCATCCACGATGCGAGTCATCCGATCAATCTCTTCCAGGTTGCTTTCCAGCACCGACTTATAGTCTTCCATCGGGCGAGGTCGGCGGAGAATCAAATCCGTTTCACCCTTCATGACGGTCAGGGGTGTCCTCAACTCATGTGACGCATCGCTGGTGAATTGACGAATCTGGCGAAACGAAACATCCAGCCGGCCGATCATGTTGTTGAATGTCGCCGCGAGCCGACCGATCTCGTCCTGAGCCGTCGGCATGCCGAGTCGCTGGGTGAGATCACCCGCGGCAATGCGCTGGGCTGCAAGGGTGATCTCATCAACAGGCCTCAACGCCCGTCCTGCCAAGAACCAACCGCCTGCCAGAGAGACGGCCAAGGCAATTGGTATCGCGACAACGAGTAGGATCAAGAACCGATGCAATGTCTCTCCGACCGTTTCCATCGAGGTCCCGACCTGCACGATGTACAACAGATTGCCCCGATACATGATCGGCATCGAAATGACCCGCAACGGCGGCTCATTGGGGTACTTGGCCGATTCAAAAATGCTTTGCCCGGAGAAGGCGGTCTCGAGCGCGGTTCGGCTGAGCGGAACGTCGTGGTGTTTGATGTTCGGAGAGCTGATGGTGATCGTGCCGGAAGGGCTAAAAATCTGGAAGAATTTGTCGATTCGTGCCAGCTCGGGAAATTGAGAGAGCAATTCCCTTTCGTTGAGGAGAGGGAGAAACCCTCGCTCTTCAAGAGAGCGCACAGCGATGGTGGCCGTGTCTTCCAGAGATTCATCGACGGCGTCGCGGAGGTTCCTCGCCGTCATCGCATACAGAGTGACGGAGAAAATGATCAGGACCAAGGCGAGGGCGCTCCCGTACCAGAGAGTCAGCCGGACACGTAGCGGCATAGATCAACTCCCACTCACTGAAGACGACACCAGATCGCCGCGACGTCTGCTGTGGGCATGCTACGTTCGGTGCCGCTGAATCGGCCCGAGAATCGCAGCGGTCTCGTCCTAGTCAGCCTTCAGCATATATCCGCTCCCGCGGATGGTATGGATCAATTTCTTGGTCCGCCCTCGGTCGATCTTATTCCGGAGATAGTTCACATAGACGTCGATGACGTTTGTGAAGGTATCGAAGTCTTGGTTCCAGACGTGCTCGGAGATCATGGGCCGGGTCAGCACGCGCCCCGTATGACGCATCAAATACTCCAGCAAGGCATACTCTTTGAGCGTGAGCTCAATGCGTTGCCCTCCTCGTGTCACATCTCGCGTCGCTGGGTTCAGCACCAAGTCATCGACTTGGAGAATCCCTGGACTTTCCGTCGCACCACGCCGCAATAACGCCCGTACACGGGCCAGGAGCTCGTCGATGGCGAACGGTTTTGTAAGGTAATCGTCGGCCCCAGCGTCCAGCCCCTTGACCCGCTGATCGATCTGAGACTGCGCGGAGAGGATCAACACCGGTGTTTGGATCCGCTCACGACGAAGGTTCTCCAACACGTCCAACCCGGACAGGGACGGCAACATCACATCCACGACCAGGAGGTCATAATTGGTCGACAAGGCCATTTCCAGACCTTTGGCTCCATCCTCACAGAGGTCGACGGCATAGCTCTCTTCTTCGAGCGCCCGCTTGATAAAGCAGCCCACTTTGGTTTCGTCTTCGATGACAAGAACCCGCATACATACTCCCATAGAGATTGATCAGCGGGTGATTATACCAAACCACTAGATGCGAATCTCAGCGCATCTACCAGGGGCACAAGAGAGCTGTTGGAATCACACCATCAACCGGCAATGGCGCTCATCGGCGTATACGCAGCGGCAGGGTTCTTCGTCGAAGGTATGATTAGGTGGAATCGCCGGGGAAGGTTTGTTCCAACGACGTAATCATCGGTTTCCCGCCGCGAATGTTGACGACAAGGGTTTCCTCACCTTCTGTCTTGAATTCTCGGTTGGCTTGCAGAAGGGTCTCCGTCGACTTAAAGGAGATTTTTGCGCTTCGTTCATCCGCGGCTAACGAGACCGACGTAGTGGTGCGCGTGAAGTCATTGGCGCTCGGGAAGGCGAAGGCCATGGCCAACGTCTTCCGATATTCCTCCCGAGTCAACAGGGCCATCTGCTGATGTGAACCTTGCTTCATATGAATGGTAATGCTGGCATCGGAAGCAATGTGGCGCACGACGCTGTCGACGTCCTTTCGGCGAATCGCCTCGTCGAGAGCATTGAGCAGCGCATCGATTCCTTCACGAGTCAGCCGAACATCAGGAGTAGCGGGTTTCGCCTGGGAGTCCGTAGGAATCACGCTGGGCTGGGTAATGGACGTTCGAGGGGCCAAGAAACGAGTCGGCGACCCTTGGCCTTCGAAGATCAGGTATCCGATACCGGCCGTGACACCGACGGCGAGAACCATGACAATAGTCTTCCACATCGAGGAGCCCGACGAGGGATCCTTCTCCGTTCGCCGATCGTGGCCCTGCTGCATGGCAACCATGTGTAATCAGCCCTAAGCTCTCAAAGTATGACTAACAATAGCCTGAATTCCACCAAAAGCAACGAAAGAGCACGCTTCGGCATATGGAAGGTGCGGACGGGGATAGTCTCGTCTCTCCCAGCTCCCCTCTGCGCTCGAGCGCCGTCGTAGCCGCTATAACCAACTTGTCCCAGAAAAGGTGATGTTCGGTCTCTTGGAAATGCGTCGATCCCGTGGTACGCTGCCTCCTCGACGGGACCAGTTGCTTATCGATACCCATTGTCTCGAAACCAGCGAGAGGGCTGATGACTCCATGACCATCCAGAATTGGCTACAACCGACTGATGATTTTCTCCCTCGACATCTAGGACCGTCAGAAGCCGATCTTCAAGAAATGCTCGCGACCTTAGGCCTGCACACCCTCAACACGTTGACCGATGCAGCCGTTCCCGCTGATATTCGACTCGATCAACCCCTTGACATTCCGATGGGCGAAGGCGAGCAAGCCGTCTTCGCACGACTGAAAGGGATCGCGTCCCAGAATAAGGTCTACCGGTCGCTGATCGGCATGGGTTACTACGACTGTGTCACTCCCGGGGTGATCCAGCGCAACATACTAGAAAACCCGGCATGGTATACGCAATACACCCCATACCAAGCCGAGATCTCACAGGGCCGTTTGGAAGCGCTCGTAAACTTCCAGACCATGGTGGCGGACCTGACCGGGTTGCCACTGGCGAATGCTTCACTATTGGATGAAGCGACCGCTGCAGCTGAAGCGATGGCGATGTGTTACACGATCGCTCGCGGCGCAGGTCGGGAAAGGAAAGAGTTTTTCGTTTCACGCGACTGCCATCCACAGACCTTGGCTGTGTTGCAGACCAGAGCGGAACCTCTCGGGATCGTCATCACAACCGGCGTCGCGTCGTCGGGTGATTGGCTGCGCCCGCAATTTTGCGGCATGTTGCTGCAATATCCCGCTACCGATGGGTATGTGGGCGACTTCAGCGCCTTGGTGGCGCGCGCCCATGAGGCTGGCGTGCTGGTGGTGGTTGCCACCGATCTTCTCGCGCTCACGGTACTTCGCTCGCCCGGAGAATTCGGAGCTGATATCGCCGTCGGCTCGACACAACGGTTCGGCGTGCCGATCGGCTTCGGTGGGCCTCACGCGGCGTTCCTGGCCACAAAGGAGGACTACAAACGGCAGGTGCCTGGTCGTCTGGTCGGGGTTTCCAAAGATGTGACGGGTAAACCGGCCATACGACTCTCGCTTCAAACTCGGGAACAACACATTCGCCGGGAGAAGGCGACGAGCAACATCTGTACGGCTCAGGTCCTGCTCGCCGTGATGGCCGGTATGTTTTCGGTCTACCACGGGCCGGAAGGACTTCGGCGCATTGCCACGCGTGTACACGGTCTCACGTTGCTCTTGGCTGAAGGACTCCGTCGGCTTGGGTTCGACGTTCTCCCGAAAGTGTTTTTTGACACGATCCGAATTCCAGTCTCCAAGGCCCATGCGGAGCAAATTGCGGGGCGCGCCGATGAACAGGGCATCAATTTCCGGCACTATGAAGACGGCTCGATCGGAATTTCGCTCGACGAAGTCAGTTCCCAAGATGAGGTACATCGCCTCTTACAAATATTTGTCGGCCATGACCAATTGCCGTTCCGCCTCTCTGATCTCGCGGCGACCATCGATCCTGACTACCCGCCCTCGTTGGCCAGGACAAGCCCGTATCTGACGCACGAGGTGTTCCATCGATATCACTCCGAACATGAGATGCTTCGCTACCTGCACAGATTGCAGGCCAAGGATTTGTCGCTCGTGCACTCCATGATTCCATTAGGGTCCTGCACGATGAAACTCAATGCCACGGCGGAGATGGTGCCCGTGGCGTGGCCGGAGTTTGCCCGTCTGCACCCGTTCGCCCCAGTTGAGCAAACGCATGGCTATCGGACCCTGTTCCAACAACTCGAAACGTGGCTCGCGGAGATCGCCGGGTTTGCAGCATTTTCGCTCCAACCAAATGCAGGTTCTCAGGGTGAATATTCGGGCCTCATGGTCATACGGGCGTACCATCGGTCGAAGGGCGAGTCTCACCGGGATGTGTGTTTGATTCCTGTGTCGGCTCACGGGACGAATCCGGCCAGTGCTGCTATGGTCGGAATGACCGTCGTCGTCGTGGCCTGTGATCGGCAGGGAAACGTCGATGTCGCCGATCTGGAAGCAAAGGCGGCCCAATATCGAGACCGGCTCTCCGCCCTGATGCTCACGTATCCCTCCACCCACGGGGTGTTTGAGGCAAGTGTGAGGCGTAGTTGCCAAATCGTTCATACCCACGGCGGACAGGTGTATATCGATGGGGCCAACATGAACGCCATGGTCGGCCTCTGCCGTCTCGGCGACATCGGGGCCGACGTTTGCCATCTCAATCTCCATAAGACATTCTGTATTCCACATGGAGGTGGAGGCCCCGGCGTGGGGCCGATCGGTGTGGCGCGGCACCTTGTGCCGTTTCTGCCAGGACACCCTGTCATCAAGATCGGTGGACCGCAAGCTATTGGTCCCGTGTCAGCAGCTCCGTACGGGAGTCCGAGCATTCTGCCGATTTCTTGGATGTACATCGCCTTGATGGGTCGCGATGGATTGACCAAAGCCACGCAGGTGGCGATCCTGAATGCCAACTACATGGCCAAGCGGCTGGAGAAGCATTACTCCATCCTGTACCGAGGAGATTCCGGGCTGGTCGCTCATGAGTTCATTCTGGATCTCCGTGAGTTTAAAGAGAGCGCCGGAGTTGAAGCAATGGATGTCGCCAAGCGATTGATGGACTACGGCTTCCACGCGCCGACCGTGTCGTTTCCTGTGGCCGGGACACTCATGATCGAGCCGACGGAAAGCGAGACCAAGCGCGAGATCGACCGACTCTGCGAGGCATTCATCTTGATCCGTGCCGAAATACAAGAGATCGTCGATGGACGCCAACCGCGGACGAATAATCTGCTCAAGAATGCACCGCATCCCGCTGCCATCGTGACGGCGACGGAGTGGAACCGGCCCTATAGCCGCGAACAAGCGGCATTTCCCGCGCCTTGGGTGAAGCACAGCAAGTTCTGGCCGAGCGTGAGTCGTATCGACGAAGCCTACGGCGACCGGCATCTCACCTGTAGCTGTCCCCCGATCGAAAGTTACCAGCCCTAGCAGGACCAGCCTTGACCTCGACTCCTTGCCTTACCATCCGGCCATACCATGTGCCCTCATTGATCCTTGCCTGACTTTTGGGACAAGCAGTAGAGTGGAGGAGGTGTCGATCCTGATGAGGAGGTGCATATGAGCGACATCGGCCGCCGAGGTTTTCTCGTGCGTACAGGCTTGGCCCTGAGCGCTGCGACTCTGGCAGAGGCGTGCTCTCGTACGTTGGCCTCTCAACAAGCTCCGCAGAACACCTTCACGAATTGGGAAAACCTCCGGGCGCAGTTTCCACTCTCACCTCGTCTCATCCATCTCGCGGCGTTCTTCCTTGCGTCCCATCCCACACCGGTGCGTGAGGCAATCGAACGGCACCGCGCCGGTCTCGATGCCGATCCCATCGGTTATTGGTTTGAACATGAAGAGAAACAGGAGGCGAAGGTCCTCCAGGCGGCAGCTGACTATTTGGGCGCCGGCCCCACCGACATCGCCTTGACCGACAGCACGACCATGGGGCTCGGCCTGCTCTACGGCGGATTACACCTTCGAAGCGGAGAGGAAATCCTCACCACAACCCACGATCACTATTCAACGGAAACGTCGTTGCGCCTTCGTGCCGAGCGCACGGGCACCGTGGTGAAGCAGATCTCCCTTTATCGTTCACTCAAAACGGTGTCGCGCGACGAGATGGTCGACTCCTTGCAAAAGGCCATTACTCCTGCCACACGCATTGTGGCCGTCACCTGGGTCCATTCCAGCACAGGACTGAAACTGCCGATTCACGAGATGGCGCTGGCGATTGAAGCCAGCAATCGCTCGCGGGATGAACAGGATCGGGTCATCTTCTGCGTGGACGGACTCCACGGCTTGGGTGTGGAAGACTTCAGCGTGAGCGAGCTCGGCTGTGACTTCCTGGTTGCCGGGACGCATAAATGGATGTTCGGCCCGCGCGGGACCGGGCTTGTCTGGGGCCACCCCAAAGCATGGCCGATCACCCAAGCGATCATCCCGACCTTCAATGCCCAGGCCTATGACCTCTGGATGGAGAACAAATCGTCGAAGGATCTCCCGCAATCCGTCCATATGACCCCGGGCGGCTTCCACTCATTCGAACATCGCTGGGCCCTGGACGAGGCCTTCCAATTTCATCAAGCCATCGGAAAATCGAAGGTGACGCAGCGCATCTATGAATTGAATCAGCAGTTGAAACAGGGGTTGGCCGCCATGCGGCACGTGACTCTTCACACACCGGTGTCGCAAGACCTCTCGGCGGGGATCGTCTGCTTTGACGTGGCCGGTATGCCGCCTCGCCAGGTTGTGGAGAAGCTCCGCGAACGGGGCATCGTTGGCAGCGTCACACCCTACGCGACCAAGTACGTCCGACTCGCCCCGAGCCTCATCAACTCGCCGAAGGAAATCGAAACAACGTTGGAAGGGATCAGAAATCTTTGCGCCTCTTGAGCAAGAGCTGTCAGGTACCGAGCCAATGATGCCGGGAGGAAACCTTTCAGCGGCGGTGATAGGGAACACAGAAGCTGTTGGAGCAGTGAGCCACTTTCAAATCGCCGTTCGTCACATCGTAATAACTGATCAGGCCTCGTCCATCGGTCCCGATCATGATCGTCGTGAACTGACCGACATCGTCCTGGCTCTGGACGACGCTGTGGGTTGCCGTTTCACAGCCGACATCGGCGCAGTGAGCCACTCGTAAGTCTCCGTTCGTCGCATCGTAATAACTAATCAAGCCCCGGCCATCCGGACCGATGGCGATCGACGTACATTCGCCGACGTTGTCTTTGCTCTGAAGAGTATTCACTCTGGCAGAGCTGCAAGCGACATCGGTACAGTGTGCCACTTTCAGGTCGCCATTTGTGGCATCGTAGTAGCTGATCAGCGCGAATCCGTCAGACCCGGTCGCCACAGAACTATACCGGCCGACATTGCCCTTACTGTCCAACATGTTGTCTGTCGCAGAACCACAGACCACATCCACGCAATGCGCGACCTTCAGGTCCTGGTTTGTGACGTCATGGTAGCTGATGAGCGCCAGTCCATCGGCACCTACAGTAATTGAGGTGAACTGCCCAACGTCGCCCTTGCTGACCAAGGTGCTAGTCGTGGCTGAGCTACAAACGACATCGTCACAATGCGCCACTTTCAAATCCCCGTTCGTCGCGTCGTAGTAACTAATGAGACCTCGCCCATCCGTCCCGATCGTCATCGAGGTAAATTGACCCACCTGACCTGCCTGGTCTAACGCAAAGGATGTCGCGGAGATACAGGCCACATCCTGGCAGTGCACCACTCGCAGATCCCCATTCGTTGCATCATAGTAACTGATGAGGGGAAGCCCATCCGAACCGATTGTCACGGAACTGTCCTGACCGACATTGTTCTCGTTCTGAACGGTCGTCAGAGTAGCAGAGGCGCAGGCAAGATCGCCGCAGTGAACCACCTTGAGGTCGCCGTTCGTTGCATCGTAGTAGCTGATCAATGCCTTGCCATCGGCTCCCAGCACCATCGAAGAGGACGAGCCGACGTTAATAGTTGCTCCGTCCAACGGGGTCACGGTCGCGTCGGTGCAACCCACGTTGCCACAATGAGCAACCTTCAGATCCCCGTTGGTGACGTCGTAGTAACTGATGAGAGGCAGGCCATCTGTACCGACGGCAACGGACGTGTATGAACCGACGTTGGCGGCACTGTCCAGCGTGGCGAGCGTGGCGGAGGTACAGACGACATCGTCACAATGCGCCACTTTCAAATCCCCGTTCGTCGCGTCGTAGTAACTGATGAGTCCCAGGTCGTCGCTCCCGATCACAATGGAGGTGTACTGACCGACGTTGCCTTCGCTCTCGAGAACGGTACGCGTCGGGGAAACGCACACGACCTCCTCGCAGTGGATGACTTTGAGATCGCCATTCGTGGCATCGTAGTAGCTGATGAGGGGACGACCATCCGTCCCGATCGTGACCGAGCTGTATTGACCCACATCGCCGGTCTTATCGGGCGTCGTTGTGAGAGTCGGTTCCGTACAGGGCAAATCAGGACAGAGGGCAGATTTCAGGTAGTGATCGGTCGCGTCGTAATAGCTGATGACGCCCTGGCCCATAGCGATAGCAACCGAGCTGTACTGGCCGACGTTCCCCTCTGCCTGCAGAAACGTGAGGACGGTAATCGTCGCGGCTTCACAGGCCACATCGGTGCAGTGCGCAATCTTCAGATCGCCGTTCGTGACATCGTAGTAGGTGATGAGGGGCAGCTTGTCGATGCCGATGGTCAAAGAACTGTACTGACCGACGTTCCCAGCGTGGTCGAGCGTCTTGAGGGTAGCCGACGTACAGGCGATATCAACGCAGTGGGCCACTTTCAGATATCCGTTTGTCACATCGTAGTAACTAATAAGCCCTAGGTCGTCGCTTCCAAGCGCGATGGAGGTGTACTGACCGACATCGCCAGTGCGGTCCAACGAGCTGATCGTCGCGGAGGTGCACAGCTGGTTCGAACAGTGCGCGACTTTGAGATCGCCATTGGTGGCGTCGTAGTAGCTGATGAGGCCGAGACCATCGGCCCCGATGGCGACCGACGTATACAGACCCGCATCGCCGGAGCCGTCTCGGGTCACAAGCGAGAATCCTGGGCGCTCGAGGGCCCTATCGTCTGCTTCGGCAGTGAGAAGCAGTTCTCGTCCCGATAGCAGCACGATGAGGGCGACGAGAACTATTCCCAGCCTCATGCATTTTTTGCCTGGTTGGAGCATCATGACACACCCGTTGGCTTTAGTCTGAACCTTTGTGAGCTAATGAGGCAAGGGGAAGCACGAGGAGAACTCTTGAATCGGAGGGAAAAAGGGTCAAAGAACAAAGGGCACAGGATTAGGGAATGTCCTGAACGAGACGGAAGCCGACGACCCTGTCGTTCCGGCCGAAGGCGTAGCTCCAGTCCCGGAGCGATGCGCACAGGGACTCCAGATCGAAATCCCAGGAGCCACCCCGGAGCACACGCCGGCCATAACGGTCGTCATACCAACTTGAGCACCATTCCCAGACATTGCCAGCCATGTCAAAACAACCATAGGGACTGACTCCGTTGGGATACTGGGTCACAGGGGTCGTATGACCAATACCGGACTCCTCGCAGTTACAGAGATTCTTGTCGAATTCCTCTCCCCAGGGATACCGTCGCCCGTCTTCTCCTCGAGCCGCCTTTTCCCACTCCTGCTCGGACGGGAGACGTTTGCCGGCCCACTTGGCGTAGGCTTCCGCCTCGAAGTAACACACTACTACGGGGTGATTGGGCTTATTCCTTTTGGTGTCGTTCCAGTATTCAGGCTCTGTGAAATTCTCTTTCATTTTCCACTGCCACCATTCGGGTGACCAGTACTGCTGGTCCTCGTAGCCACCTACCTCAATGAAAGCTCGATACTGCTCATTGGTCACTGCATACTGGTCGATCCAATAGTCATGGTCGATCGTTTCGCGGGTCTTCTCGACGCCATACAGGAATGTCCCTTTCGGCACCTTTACCATGTCCCCTGGCGGGGCAGGAGCGGATGGCTTGGTCTTCTCTTGAACAGGCTTGGCTTGGGTATCCGGTTTCGGCTGAGCCTCGCTGAGACCACGAATCTGTTGCTTCAGGTAAGCAATCAACCGATTCATATCGTTGTGAAAATCGGGGCCCAATCGTACCGGAAGGCCGTGCCGATACGGTAACTCCTGAATGCTTTTCGGAAGCTCTTCGGCTGGTGGAATCGAGGCTTCTCTTACCAGGACGGGAATCACAGGAATCTGACGTTTTAGCGCCGACTCGATTTCAATCCGCACAAAATCTCTCGGGTCTTCGAGTCTGGTCTTTCCCTGGCTGTCTTTTGGTCCCATCCAATCTGGTCCGATCACCGCCAGGAAGACATCGCACTTTGCGACTTGCTCATCCAAATACCTGCGAAAATCGACGCCAAAGGGGATTGAGTCCACATCCATAAAAACAGCCTGTCGCCCAAACTGCTGGACAAGCCGATCATCGATACGACCGGTGGCATCGGCACTATCCTCACGTCGATACGAAATCAGGATCTTGGTCATGGGTCACAACCTGTTCACACGCCGTTCCTTACCTGCCCAATGGAGCGCAGAAAAGGGTTCTAACCTTCGCGTCAGATTCTACGCATTTTCCGGATCAATGCAAGGCTGGGAAACTGACTCAGGGATCGTATGTGGTTGTTACGGGTTGGCGGAGTTAGGTAGGGTTAGGGAAGCACGACCTCAGATTCTGGTGCGAGCTCTACTTTTCGCCGCATTTTTTGAACTTTGACTCCAGGCACTGCTTGGTCATCTCCTCTGCTTTCTGGACCTGAGCCGGAGTCATACGTGAGGCTAGACGATCGCGATCCTTCATCAGCTCTTGTTTCGAACCACTACTGGATGACTCGATCGCCACGCTATGCCACATGTGGGCCCGAACATTGTCCTGTGGAATGCCATGTCCTTTGGCATACATCTGGGCGAGTGCGTTCTGCGCCCCAGCGTGGCCTTGCCCTGCCGCCAGGCGATGCCACTTCAGAGCCGCCTGGTAGTCATGTACCACTCCCAGGCCACTGGCATACAGCAGCCCCAGATTGTACTGTGCCCGAGCATCTCCTTTTTCCGCCAAAGGAGAAAAAAGTACCGCCGCGACTCTAAAGTCACCACGCTTTAAGGCCTCGTACGGTTCCTCCCCGGATATGGTTATCGCAGCAGTCGCGCTGGTCAAGACCAACACAACCGCGAGCAGGAAAGGTTTCATCGGGTACCTCCTCTTCAGTACCGGCTCCCGATACCGGCGACACGACATCGATAGGCGAGTCCATTTTTCTCGGGAGAGGGTAGGTTGGCATTAATATAACAGCATATACCATTCCTTGGAGGAAATAATGCGCGAGTTTATGCCTGCCGCAAGCGCTCGCTCTAAGTCAGGGAACGATGACGCCGAGATTATCTGGCGTGCTGCTCGCTAATAGCAATTCGTATAGGGAGGGCGCCCCCACGGGGAAGACATGCAGTCCATTGGAGGTTGCCTGATCGGACCATCCGATCGTCGACCAGTCTCCTGGTGGATTCCGTTCTCCAGCGCGTCGTTAACAAGTGCCTCGATTTCAGTATCGGTCAGACTCGGGTATTCATCACGAAACTTGCGCTGGAGTATTGGACGGGTGGTCGCGATGTACCGCTCGCGAGACTGTCGTAGCCCCTCACGAGCCTGCTGATACAGGGCTTTGCGTTCTTCGGTCCAAGAACTACCAGTTTGGCCGGAAGCCTGATCAGTTCTAGATTCGGGATCAATTACTGTCTCGATGTGGGCTGCAATACATCCGGTTAGTAGGGTGGGGATCAGAGCCAGAGCGAGTCGCATGACGCACATCCGTGATGACGATGGCCAGATGGATCGTGGTGTTCCCTGGCCTTGCGGCAGCGCCATGCCAGCTCAGACGGTTCATTATCCCACCGAGGAGCCGGGAACATTACCATCTACGATCTGTTGACCATAGGCAATACACTGAGCCTTGGCGTCGGCCTCCGTCGCAAACCGACCGGTTTTAACAAAATGCCGACTGTCCTCGTCGTCCCCTGTTGTCCAGGATATGAACACGTTCAGTTCCCACTGGCCGGTATCCACGAGTTGCCGAGGGGCGGGTTGAATGGTGTA
>JAHBWT010000006.1 GCA_019636815.1 Nitrospira sp. | reverse complement strand
GATGCGGCGCAGGTGTCGAAGATGGCCGACGGCGTGATCGTCGGCAGCGCCATCGTGAAACGCATCGCATCCCATCAACAGGATCCCGCGATGATCGGGCACGTCGCCGAGTTTGTCCGGTCTCTCAAGGCTGCGATGGCCGTAGGCTAGGTCCGCAATCACTGACATCTGCACCTCTTAAGCTACGCGAGTCCTTCCCCGTCGTAGTCGTAGAAGTCTTGCCAACGCAGGCGTGTTACGGTCCGTGCTACCAAGCGAGGGACAAGACGTAGGCCATTCTCTAATACATGGGTCAAGACGCATACCTCTCTTTTCAGCAGCATCTCATCACAATCGTAGTCGGCGGACGACCTTGATTGCTAGATAGAGATGCAGCCGATCATCGGTGAGCGCACGAAAACCGAACCGTTCATAAAAGGATCGTGCTCGGTCCGACAGTGCTTCGACGGCTACTGCATAGATTCCTAGCTCATCGGCCGCACGTTGTGCCCGGCGCAAGGCGTCCACCAATAGCAATCCGCCTACTCCCTGTCCTTGGGACTGTTGATCCACAGCCAGTCTCCCGAGGAGAACAATCGGTACGGGATGATGGGGAAGATTCTCGGGCACGGTCTCAAAGGCAATGGAGCCGCTGGAGATGGTGTAGTATCCCCTGATGGTACTCGAGGATTCAGAGATTGCCACATAAGTCCGGCCGAACCCTCGTCGGTCGTGTTGACCGGCATACCGTTGCAAGTAGAAATTGAGAGAGGCCTCTCCACAATCGAACTGTGAACGATCATGGCGATCGCTCAATGGCACCACGATCACCGCTTTGCATCCACCATTCGCTTATATTTCCGTGCCGCATGGGTGAGTGCAGCATTTGGTTCATCGGAGGCATCCAGAAGGGCGAGGAATTCATCACGATCACGATCGGATAGCCGGATATGTCGATGTCGCTGAAGGACTTCGGTCGATTGCCGCAAAAGCGTTGAGATTACGTAGTCACTGATCGTCTTTCCCGAAAGCGTGGCGGCTTCCTCGATCAAGGCTTTTTTGTCCGGACGTAAACGCACATCCAGTCTCGCACTACTCTTCCGCGACTTTTTCCTCGCGATAGCCGGCATAGTTCCTCCTCCGTGACTCCTACAGACAACGTACGTCATATCTCCGTACCTTGTCAATGAAAGCGCTGCATGGCACAGCTGTGGATGTACGAGAGGCAGCCCAGTGCTCAGGATATCTCCACGGATGTGCTCATCCGCGTCTTGGCGGAGACCGGCCACCGTGTTGAGGTTTGGGTGAAACGTGTCGCGGCGTAATTGCTCGTGGTCATTCCGGTCAATCACACCTTGGTCCAGTAATCCGCAGCATGCTTGCCTCTCAATTCTCCCATGGCGGGCGCTGGCGGCCAAAACTTGGCAAGGGTGGTTATGCACAAAACAAGACCTCGAGCGGGGACATCCAAGAGAACGTCAAAAAACTGAGGAAAGTCTCGGCCTCTCCCGTCGCTGTCGGCTTTAGTGTGTGGCCACGCCAGAGGATGCGGCGCAGGTGTCGAAGATGGCCGACGGCGTGATCGTCGGCAGCGCCATCGTGAAACGCATCGCATCCCATCAACAGGATCCCGCGATGATCGGGCACGTCGCCGAGTTCGTCCGATCGTTGAAATCAGTGATGGCTGTCGGCTAGTCGTCCAACCACAGAATATGGCGGGTGGGTGGGACCAGGTGTCGCTTCCAAACCCCATCGCCTTCACTTCCCGGCAACCCTTGGCAGCTATCCATTTCACAAGGCCACACGTGATACGGTCTCAATACCCAGCCTGAAGCGCCATCTTCGCTGCCGTCGCACCATCGATGATCAACGAATCAGCTGGCACCACCTTGCCACCGAACGTTCCTCGACTTCCTCACCAAAGGGTCCTTGCGTTGTTTTCAAGGGCGCAAGGAGTTCAAGGACCGCGAGCTTCAGGATTTTGTATTTCACAAAGATGAGATCATGCCCTGCATCGTCCAGCTGAGAGCCCTCGGCTTTATTCGAGAAAACGACAAGAAGCGCGGTGTCAAGGACATGGGAATTTATTAGATGCTCATGCCGTATGGAAATACCTTGATGATTCAGGTTCGCGTCATTCGCCGCGAACCGATTGAAGAAGAGGAAGACGATGGCGCAACTGCACCCCAGGAGAGCTCCGACATGCCTGAGGCCTAACCTATCGCTCGAGCCGGAGCACCACGGTAAACGCGAGCGAGTCGTAATTGGGGTTGGATCTTGAACTGTGCATCGCCTGAAATTGCCACCTGTTCGGAGAAACATAATGAGGGTATGGCATGCGTATTGACGTACTGTTTGCCTCCGTCAAGATGCGCTTGCACCTTCAGGTGGCCCTCCCCAATGGAGTTATGGTTGTTGGTTCGTTCCGCAAGCTGAAATAGAAGGGATGGTAGGATAGGGGCAGGAGGCCTTATCGGATCATCTGAATGGCTACGTCCAGCTTCAAGGTGCTCCACATGCGGTCTGCAGTCAGCACGGGCCGATGCAAGTGTGTACCCAGTGCCAGACAGGCCCGATCGCCCAAGGAGAGCCCATAGTCACTCGTGGCTGGGCGTAAGAAGCCGGTTGAGAAGGCGAGCGGCTCATCGAAGGGAATGACCATGATTCCTAACTCGTCGATTACTGTGTGAATGGTCTCCTCCGGCATCCCTGCATCCGCCAGTTTGCTCACGACTTCAGCAAGATTGACGGTACTCATGACGGCTCGAGGCAGGAGTGGCACAACCTTCTCGGCTCCCGGTTCGTCATTCAGCACCGCCAGGACTGCTGTGGCATCGAGGACCGAGTCCTTCATGAGCGGCTTGCCGTCGGCCCGCGCTTTTTCCTGTCACGCTGGACCTCTTGTCGGCGATCCTGGATGAGTTCATCGGCGAGCGTTCGATCTTTCGACACATACTGTCGAACCAGCATCTGGGCATGCTTCACGGCCTGACGGGGAGCGACCAGCCTGACTTCATGTTCCTCCAGTACAAGCACAACATCATCGCCAGGCTTGAGGCCGAGTGCTTTGCGATAGGCTGCGGGAATGACAAGTCTGCCTCCAGCGTGGAGATGGGTTTTTGTTTTTATGGACGTCATATGCCACCTATTGAGTGATCAGCCAGAACGAGTATAGCATGACACATTGTGAGGTGCCATGCCACAACAAGAGTCATGTGGCAGTCAGTGGTGATCCTTGGCAGATGGCAACGCGCTTCAGATCAGTCAGATGTGGAGTGAGTTCTATCGCTTCGTTTGCGGGGGCATGTACTTGATCATCTCGTCGGCCAGGTCCTTGGCGATTTGTTTGAGGCTCGGCTTGATGAACATGTAGCTGTCTGAACGTTCGTGGCGCGCTTTCCACACTGTCGTGCCGCTCGTGGCGTCGATCAGCCGCAGGCTCAATCCGACCCGCCCGACGTTATCGCCTTCTTTCCGCACATATTCCCAGGAATTGACCCTGACGACCAGAAAGGAATCGACATTGAGGGATTGTCCAAGCTTGATGGCCGAGTCTTTATCGGATTGACCGGTCATCTCCAGGCGGGAGAAATAAAATACGAGTGAATCGAACGCCTCTTTGGAAGCCTGAAAAATATCCGTGACGTTTTCTGGCGTGACGACCCGTTCGATGCTTCCCTGCCGATTGAGTGCGACGGCCAAAACCTCTTGAATGTCTTCGCGAGCGCTGTCGTATTGACTCGCCATCGGTGGTAACACGGCGATGCTCTGAGGTCGAAACACCCTGGCGCCGGGGCCTTCCCACACCTCCTGCAGGCCTCCACAGCCGACTAGGAGGAGAACGAGTCCGACAAGGACTACCGTCTGTGCGTAGGATCGAGACAACATAAAACTAGTATACCATCAGAATGTAAGGGAAATGGAAGCAGAAACCAAGGCGCCTTTTTCGCGGAAGTCATATCCTCCTCCGGCATCTGCACGGAAGTTGAACCACCGTACACCTAACCCTGCAGTGGGGACGAAGGGGGTGGACGTGTCCTGCATGTTCTTGAACGTTCCGACCCTGAAAGACAGGAATTCGGACAGGATCGTTTGTTCGAGGCCCAAGCTCAAGAGCTGACTCTTCACTCCCGGTACAAAGGTCTTGTTCGAAGTTACATCCACATCCGCCGTCAAGGTTAATGAGGAGTAGGGATTGATCGCGACACCCGCCCGGACCTGCGGATCGAGTTTGAGTTCTCCTCCACCTGCTGCATCGAACGTTGGCGTATTAATATCTTTCGCGACAATTCCGAACCTGATCAAGGATGACGGACGGTAGATCGCGCCGATATCAATGCCGTAGGTCGTTGAGATAGTTGGTTTGCCGAAGCGCTCGGTAATGCTGACACCGCTCCCACTTTGGAGGTCGGTTGAACCATTGTATGACGCACCCTGAATCACCTTCGCGGTAATGCCGATGGCAAACGTTTTATCGGAGAAGGCATAGGCATAAGAAAATGCCAATTGTCTGGCCTCGAGACCACGAAGCGCCATCTGGCCCGCAATGGTGATGGGCGTACCTACTCCGCCAGGTTGGGTTGCTTGCACAGGTGTGGAGACAAACCCGCCGCCGGTGGCAACGTCAGACACGTTGAATCCGAACGCATGCTCGCCGAGATGGCCTTTGATATACAGCCCGGCGGACCCATTGACCGAGACGGCCGCGCCCGGCTGATTGACGCGAGTAGCGATGTCCTGAGCCTTTGCGAGATTGGTCGGAGACGTGTCGCTGCTGTTGAATTTTTCCAAGTCGTTCAACGCGTCGCCAAAGCCGAGACGATCAATCGCTAGGCCTCCTCCCTGTGCGCGGATATCCACGGTCTGCGTCATGGCCAGCCCGGCCGGATTCCAATAGGTCGCGAGAGCGTTGGTGGTGACAGCGACTCCGGCTCCGCCCATGCCCATGGCACGAGGACCGGAGATGACAAATTCTGTCGCGGATACCTGAGACGGAAGCGCTGAGGTAGCCAGCAAAACGGCTATGCGAACCGACGGCGACCAGCGCATGTCAAATCCTTGGCCAGAACTAATTGAGCGAGTCTAGAGAAGGAATAGTTGTTCGTCAAGGATTGCAGTTGTTCCGACTCGTTCGATGGCGACAGTGATAGGGAGGTACGATCGGCTCAGACGATCTGGCCGTCTTGCATGTGAATGATGCGGTCGGACTGGGCGGAAAGTTTGTCGTTATGGGTCACGATCACAAACGTGGTTCCTCGCGTCTTGTTCAAGGCTCGCATCAGTCCGAACAGTCCTTCCCCGCTGTGAGTATCGAGATTCCCGGTGGGTTCGTCGGCCAGGACCAGGTCAGGGTTCTGCATCAACGCACGAGCCATGGCCACTCGTTGTTGTTCGCCACCGGAGAGCTCGCCTGGCTTGTGATGGAGGCGATGCCCCAATCCAACCTCCGTGAGAAGCGTTGCGGCATCGGCTTTGACTGAGGCAGGCTCTCGGCGTTGGACGAGCGCCGGCATACAGGCATTTTCCAGCGCGGTGAACTCGGCGAGCAAGTGATGAAACTGAAACACGAACCCGATCCGCCGGTTGCGGAACTCGGCCTGCTGGGTGTCCGTCATGCGAAACAAGTCTTGTCCATCGAACGTCACAGTTCCGCTGCTCGGCTTATCAAGGGTCCCGATGATATGGAGGAGGGTGCTCTTACCGGCTCCGGAGGCCCCCACGATCGCCACCAACTCGCCGCGTTGAATCTCAAGATTGATCCCCCTGAGCACGGGCAGCTCATAGGAGCCCATCGAAAACGATTTGTGAAGGTTGATCGTTTTAATCATGCTCAAGTGATGAGTTGTCAGGACTGAGACTCAATTGGCGAATGGGAGTAAGACTCAGTCCTCCGTATCTATTCATAGCGCAATGCGGCGACCGGCTCGAGCTTTGCGGCTTGATTGGCCGGATACACGGTGGCTGCAAAGCTGATCAGAATGGCAGAGCCGGCCACCAGGAGCACATCTTCCGCCATCACGTGAACCGGAATGGTCGAGATATAGTACACCGTTGGATCGAACGTCCAGAAGGTTTGAATTAGCCAGAGAAATGTATAGCCTAACGGAATACCGATGGCCGTCCCGGTGAACCCGATGATCAATCCGTTCAGCATGAAGATGCGTCGGATGCTTCGCTTCGTCGCCCCCATGGCCTTGAGGATTGCAATTTCCTTCTGCTTTTCAGTGACGATCATGGTGAGGGTGCTGACGATGTTGAATGAGGCCACGATCGTGATCAGGACGAGCAGCAGAAACATCATCGTCTTCTCCAGCTTCAGGGCCGAGAAGAGATTCCGGTTCATCTGCATCCAATCTCTCGCGCCATGACTGAACCCGAGCTCCTGTTCGATGCGACGGGCGGTCTCTGAGGCTTGGAAGACATCGGTCACCTTGACTTCGATCCCGGACACATCTCCATTCATGTTGAAAAATTTTTGCGCCTCGTTGAGCTCGATATAGGCCAGCGAGGAGTCGTATTCGTACATGCCGGAATGAAAGAGAGCGACTACTACGAAGGTTCGGATCTTGGGCACCATGCCCATCGCGCTGATCGGACCGACGGGTGAGACCACGTTGACGGTGTCGCCGACAAACACGCCCAGCCTGAGCGCCAGCTCTTTGCCCAGAATAATGCCAGGTTTTTCTACAGGGCGGAGGTCGCCTTGAGGGTCATCGGCCGGAGCTTGCAACACTTTCACGGGCGTGAGGAGGTCAAGCAATTGGCCGGACGTAATGTTTTTGGAGAGTTCGGTGACGTTGGCCTCGCGGTTTGGGTCGATCCCACGGAGGACGATTCCCTGCACGCCCGACTGAGTGGTCAGCAGTACTTGCCGGAGCACGAAGGGCGTTGCGGCGACGACGTCGGGCACCGTCTGAATCTTGTCGGCCAGACTGTCGTAGTCGGTCATATTCTCTTTCATGCGCTCTTGGACGATGATATGGGCCGTCGTGCCGAGAATCTTGCTCTGAATATCTTCCCGGAAGCCGGTCATGATCCCGACCGTGCCGATGAGTGCCGCCACTCCCAGCGTGATGCCGGCGATCGATACGAACGTGTTCAGCGAGATCGTCCGGTTGCGACGCTTGGCGCGCAGGTAGCGGAGCCCGACGAAAATTTCATAGGGGAGGGCCACTCTTAGGCGTTCTCCGGTCGGAGCTGAGGAAAGAGGACCACGTCGCGGATAGAGGCCTGATCGGTAAACAGCATGATCAATCGGTCGATGCCGATTCCTTCTCCGGCGGTTGGCGGCATCCCGTACTCCAAGGCGCGAAGAAAGTCCTCGTCGACGAGATGGGCTTCATCGTCTCCTGCCGCACGCTGGGCGGCCTGGGCTTCAAACCGTTCGCGTTGGTCCAATGGATCGTTCAACTCTGAAAAGGCGTTGGCAATCTCCCTGCCGGCGATATAGAGCTCGAATCGATCGGCCAGAGTTGGGTCCGAATCCTTTCGCTTGGCGAGCGGAGAAATTTCGATCGGGTAATCGGTAATAAACGTCGGCTGCTGCAAATTCGGCTCGACCGTTTCCTCGAAAATCTCGTTCAGGATGGTGAACAAGGATGCCTGGGGGGCCACGGGAACATTCAGTCGTTTGGCGGCCGCCAGTGCGTTCTCTCGATCGTGCAACGCCGACGGATCCAGCTGATTCACTTCGAGGATGGCCTGGTGATAGGACCATCGCCGCCACGGAGGCGTGAGCACGATGTCCTTTCCTTGATAGGTCATGATCGTCTTGCCGAGTAGTTGCTGGGCCAGGCTGGAGACCAGCTCTTCAGTGAGCGCGATCAGATCCTGATAGTCCGCGTACGAGACATAGAACTCCAGCATCGTGAACTCGGGATTGTGGATCGTCGAAATACCTTCATTTCTGAAGTTTCGATTAATCTCAAACACTCGTGGAAATCCTCCGACGATCAGGCGCTTCAGATAGAGTTCAGGGGCGATGCGCAGATACAGATCCACGCCGAGCGCATTATGGTGCGTGACGAACGGCTTGGCGGTGGCGCCTCCGGGAATCGGATGCATCATGGGGGTCTCAACTTCAAGGAAGCCTCGTTCGATCAGAAACGCTCGGATGCCGGCAATGATGCGGCTCCTGGTTGAGAAGATCTGGTGGACCTGAGGATTGGCGATCAGATCGACATAGCGCTGTCGATACCGTGTTTCGACATCCGTCAGGCCATGCCACTTCTCCGGAAGCGGGCGGAGGGCTTTGCTGAGAAACGTCAGGTGATGAACTTCAACCGTGAATTCATTTGTCTTCGTACGGAACAATGTCCCGGTGACGCCGATCCAGTCGCCAAGGTCGAGCTGCTCCACGACGGCGTACGCCTGCTCGGAGAGCAGATCTTTTTTGAGGTACACTTGTAGACGGTCGGCGCCGTCTTGCAGGACCGCAAACCCGGCCTTTCCAAAACGCCGCAACGCGACGATTCGTCCGGCGAGAGTGCAGGAAATCTTCTCCTGCTCCAAGGTTTCCTTGGGTTTGTCGCCGTGGAGCTTCAGCAAGTGTCCGGCCCTATCCTTCACCTCGAAGCGGCTGCCGTAGGGCGCGACACCGGCCTCTCGCAGAAGGTCGAGTTTCTTAATCCGCTGCTGTCGCTGTTCGTTCAGTTCGTCCATGGTGTCGTCGAGTGGTGGCTAGAGGTCGTCTTCCTCTCCGCCCACCGGAGAGAGCTGCTCGCTTCCCTTTCCGAGTTTCTTTTTCAAAAACGCTTCGATGAATCTATCGAGATCGCCGTCCATGACGGACGACACGTTGCTGGCTTGATGGCCGGTTCGATGATCCTTCACCATCTGGTAGGGCTGGAACACATACGATCGAATTTGACTGCCCCACGCGATGTCCTTCTTTTCACCGACGATGGCGTTGAACTCCGCCTCCTTCTTCTTCTGTTCCAGTTCGAAGAGACGAGCCTTCAAGATCTTCATCGCGCCGTTGCGATTCTGGAGCTGTGACCGTTCATTCTGACATTGGACGACGATACCGGTGGGCAAGTGCGTGATGCGAATGGCGGTCTCAACTTTGTTGACGTTCTGCCCTCCGGCGCCGCCGGCCCGGAAGGTATCGATCCGGAGATCTTTGTCTTCGACCACGACGTCGATATCATCACTCAGCTCCGGATACACGAAGACGGACGCGAACGACGTGTGCCGTCGCTTGTTGGAGTCGAACGGAGAAATGCGCACCAAGCGATGGACCCCGGCTTCCGCCTTCAGGTAGCCATAGGCATACGGCCCGGTGATAGAAACCGTCACGCTCTTAATCCCCGCTTCATCCCCTGGCAATAGGTCCAGCGTTTCCACTTTGAACTTCTTGTGCTCCGCCCATCTCACGTACATTCTGAGGAGCATCTGCGCCCAATCTTGAGACTCCGTGCCGCCTGCGCCGGGATGAATCGCCAGGATGGCATTATTAGGGTCCAGATCGCCCGAGAGGAGAAGTTCCAGGCGCAGTGTGGCGAGGCGCGGCTCCAGCTGATTCAGTTCACCCGTCAATTCGGTCTCGAGCCCTGCATCGCCGCTCTCATGCGCGAGTTCCAACAAGGCTCCCAGATCGTCCATTTTGGCTTCAATTTCACGCCACTGTTGGAGCTCGCGTTCGATGGTCGCCTTTTTTCGGCTCACCACCGCCGCGGTGCGGGTATCGTTCCAAAAATGCGGCTGGCCCATCTGCGCTTCAAGTTCTTCCAAGTCGGCGGTCATATGAGCGAAGTCAAAGATGCCCCCGTAATTCCGAAACTTGCGCGGTGAGGGCCCGAACGCGAACCTCTATGTCTTCTAACATGGAATGATCCTCCTTCCGTCATGCCGGCGTGATAATCGTTAGGGCTGGTTCCTTCGTGCGGAAGTACCCGAACAGGAACAAAAGCGCGCAGATTATAACACAGGTAGAAGCAAACACATCGCCGTAGTAGCTGTAAAATGTGCGGGAATACTTGATTGGAATCGTCGCATGTAAGGCCAGTTCCGTAAAGATAGGCGTGGCCTGAGTGATTTCTCCAAAAGGATCGACGAACCCGGAAATTCCGGTATTGGCGGCCCGCGCGAAGGCGAGGTGATTTTCGACCGAGCGAAAAACGACCATGGCAAAGTGCTGAGCCGGCGCCGAGGAAGGGCCGAACCATCCATCATTTGTGATCGTCACCAGAAACTCGGCCCCGTTTGCGGCAAATTGGCGGACGAGGTCCGGAAAAATAACTTCGTAGCAGATGGCGACGCCGAACTTCACAGACCGGGGGCTCTTGAGCGTGTCGTGTCCCCAAGACTTGGGACTGAAGGATAGAGTTTTCGACCCCGGACCCGGCTCAAAGTCGCCGATCCCTTCGACAAGTTTGTCGAGAAAGAACAACAACGACGATTTGAGCGGGATGTATTCTCCGAACGGGACGAGATGGTGCTTATCATACCTGCCGAGGATTGTACCGTCGGTTCCCAACAGGTAGGCGCTGTTCAGAAGGTACGGTCGGCGGTCCTGGTAAAACCGCAGGGCTGGACTCCCGAGCAGGAGCGGTGCCTGAGCGCGTTCCGCCCACGAGATCAGTTCGAGCTGATATTCCTTTTCTCGCTCCAAGATGAACGGTGTTGCGGATTCCGGCCATATGATCAAGTCCGTACCGGTGCCCAGCTGGCCTGTCAGGCGGTCTAAGCGTCGCATCGTCTCTTCGCGAAACGACGCGTCCCACTTCACGGCTTGATCGATGTTCGGTTGGACGATGCCCACGGTGATGGAGGGGTGGGTCTGTTTCACGCCTCTGTCGCTGAGGACCGCCGAACTGTAGACCCAAGAGAGTACCATGCAGGTTGCTGCGGTCGTGAGGAGTTCCCACGGAAGTTTGGCCGGATGGAAGCCACGGAAAAACGGCATGATCCACAAAATCAGCTCGGCCAAGGCTACATTCACCAGGATCACCAAGAAGGACACCCCGTAGACCCCTGTCAGGTCTGCCACCTGGATCAAGTCCAGTTCACGGTATTGTGAGTAGCCTAAGAGACACCATGGAAGTCCTGAGAGAAGGTAGGTTCGAAAGAACTCGAGCGCGACCCAGAAGCAGGGCGCGAAGAAAATTCCATAGCGTGGAATGAGCTCGCGGAGCCAGACAAACGCGAGGCTGTAGAGCCCGACATAGAGTCCGAGGTACGTGGTGAGCAGCAACAGGATGGCATAACTGATTGGCTCCGGCACCTTGCCATAGGTTGTCATGGCCGTGACGACCCAGGCCATGATGCCGGTGAATCCGATGACTCCGCTGAGCCAGCCGATCCAAAATGCCCGCTGTTTGGAACATTGATCGAGCGCGAGATGGAGGGGAATGAGAGCGACCCAGGCCAGCAGTCCCACGTCGAATTTCGGAAAGCAGAGAGGCAATAGCAGCCCACTCGCGCAGGCAAAGGTGATTTGGCGCGAACGAACTCCATCCATCGTGCCGTACCTTAGCGAAAAGATTCGCTGACTTGCAAGAGAATGCTCGAACAATCAGTGACTTGAACAATTTGCCGCGTGCTTTTCGTCGGTAAAGTGGGGTATTCTTCATTCGTGAGGCGTTGATCGACGAATGTCTTGCGTTGGATGAAGGGAGCGAGGTATGAAACTGGTGAGCACTCAGAACGAACCTCAGAATGACGACCCGCGTAGTTGGATGGGCGGCGAAGCGACGGTCGGTTCCCAGGCCCGCTGCTATATCCGTCGCCAAGCGGGTCCATCGGCTTCTCTGCTCGGTGTGATCCTCGGCCTCACCTTCCTCGGCGGCCTCGCCCTCGGCAGCTCCTTCGGTCTGCTCTGTCGATACAAGAGCAAATAGGGCGGACTGCTTCTTATCCCTGTGCCGAAGCTTCCATAACGCCATGCATGACCACGGTCTGATCCACTGGCTATCCATGTGCCTCAGTCAGGTATAGAATAAAGACATGCCGCACGTCACGAGATCATCTGCTCGGTGCGCTTGGCCCTCTTCAACGCCGATTCCTATATTAGTACTGCTCCTTGCCGGGATTTTCCTGATCGTGTTGCCGACATCCGGTGGATCGGTGCAGCCTGAACCAGATAAAGGTACTTGGAGCACCGCTACCCCTATGCCAACGAAGCGGACGGAGGTGGCTGCTGCCGTGTTGAATGGAAAAATCTATGTCGTTGGAGGGTTTGAAAAGCCGAGTCTCGGTAATGTGATGAATTTCGCGATCACGCCGTCTGTCGAAGTCTATGATCCCGCGATGGACCGATGGACATCTAAAGCGCCGTTGCCCGTTGGCTTGCACCATGTCGGGATCAGCGTGGTGGAAGAGCGGTTGTATGTCATCGGGGGATACGCCCAGTCGGCATTTAGTGTTTGGAATCCGGTAGCGAAGGTCTACGCCTATGACCCTGCTACAGACAACTGGACGGAGCGTGCTCCGATGCCCACTGCTAGAGGCGCGCTGTCTATAACGGAGCACGACGGAAAGTTGTATACCATCGGCGGGTACGATCGGAAAGGCAACAATGCGCAAGTCGAAGTCTATGATCCTGTGCAGAATGTCTGGACGACCGCTGCGCCTCTGCCGACTCCTCGTGATCACCTCGCGACCGCAACTGTCGCCGGGAAGATTTATGCGATCGGCGGGCGTGTCGACGGCGACTATTCTCACAATCTTGCTGTCACAGAACGATACGATCCGGCGACTGATCGTTGGGTACGTGTCGCCGATCTTCCAACTGCGCGGAGCGGCATCACGGCTGCGGTCGTTGCGGGGAGCATCTACGTTATTGGAGGCGAAGGAGCCGCCGGGACGTTCAATGAAAATGAGGCCTATGATCCAGTGGGTGATACCTGGCAGCGCATGGCGCCGATGCCGACGGCCCGTCATGGCCTGGGATCAGCGGTGATACAAGGGCGTATTTACGTCATCAGCGGCGGGCCGACTCCTGGAGGCTCCTTCAGCGATCTGAACGAAGTCTTAACGCTGCCATTAGGAAGCAATCAGAGGGCTGACTGACAGAAGGCTGACTGATTCTATTCTTTTGCATCTTCGACGGTCCGTGTAGCCACACTCCAATCGATCGCGGATCGCGACATTCCGTTGAATACACATGTGGCGACGGCTTGTCGAAAGCCTGATGGCCCTGGCTATGCCAAGCACCGTCTATTTCCACGATTATGTACTACCATTGGCTCAACCGCGAGGATTCAAACGAGGCCCGATGCCCTGCGCAGGTGCTGCATCTGGGACTGCTCGCCGACTGGCTTCAGTTGTGTAAAGACAGAACTGCTCTCTGCATCCGGCACGGCACTGTCAAACGATGAGCTATCTTAGCCGGGGTTTAGATGGGTGGCGCCACCAATGAGAAGGAAGTAACCGGAATTATAGAAGGCGTGCAGAATGATCGAGGGATACACAGATCCAAAACGATCTCGTACAAAGCCGAAACAGAGGGAGGGGACGAGCACAAGCACGGACCACGAAATGGAATGGCTGGCCAGGTGGGAGAATGTAAACAAAAGAGATGTCAGGAAGTTGGAGAGAGATAGTCCATTCCATGTCTTCTGTATCCCCACAGATTGCTGGACATACCCCTGGATGATGCCGCGGAATAACAATTCTTCGAACAGGGGCTGCCATAGGACGACAGAAAGGAACGTCGGTGACCATATGGCATGCCAGGGCAGCGGTTGAAACGCCAAGAATCCTATCATGGCAAGCCATACCATCGGGCCAAGCGCTAACAATAAGAGAAAGGCAGAATCCCGATGAAAGGGACGATGGAGTTGAAGCCCAAGTAGGGCCAGTACGTGTGCGGCGCGGCTTGGTAGACGGAGTACTCCAGAGGAAGCACCCTGCATATCGACCATGCGGTCGGAGAGCGGATTTTGCTGTAATGGCATTCCTCTCGCGCCGAAATTCAGCCTCATCGGCGTCTTGTCCTCAATAACAAGGCCAGAAGAGACATCAATAGCATGACAGGCAGTAACAGGTCTTCGGTTGTGCCGGGGGAGAGAGTGCAGCCTCCTCCTCCGCCATTCCCAGGGGCGGGGCTAGGGATTGGCGAAGGTGACGCAATGTCGAATGTTGCGGTAACAGTTGCATTGTGAGTAAGCGTGCAAGGATCGGTTCCTGCGCAACCTCCGCCCCACCCTGCAAAGACTGACCCCGGGTCTGGTACTGCAGTGAGGTTTACAGTGCTACCCAAGGAGAACTGCCCATTGCATGTCGTCACTCGGCAGTCAATTCCGGCGGGATTAGACGTGACAGTACCAGTTCCGTCACCTGCTTTGTTGACGGTGACGGTGAAGTTTGTCACAACGCTGGCCAGCGCGGCTCGGGCATTGATGCGCCCACCGGTCGATATCTTCCCTCTCAAAGAAGCCTTCCGATCTACGGTGTTGAGGATTGTGCTTCTGAGTTGGGATACAGTGAGATTGGGATTAACCGAGAGCAACAAGCCGGCGAGTCCTGCGACATGTGGTGTCGCCATCGAGGTGCCCTGAAGAAACTGGTAGTCCGTCGTCCCCGACGGCGGCCCGGTGACGCAGGCGATACGGACATCGTCTAGGTATATGCCGTCGAAGACCAGGCTCTCATCCGATACGAATCGAAAGCGAAACTGTGAACCGGCCACACCGTCTGCGATATCTCCCCAGGTGAACGAATCAAATTGGGCGTTGCTATCTCCTGTGATCACACCGATGGCCTCCCAAGTACTCCCGTTGTTTCTTGATGTTTCCAGAAAAACACCGTCGACATCCTGTTCAGTTTGCAGGCGAACACGACTGTCAAGCCGGCACCCTCTTTGTCCCTTGGTCGTGAACACCGGTCCGGCCGCGAATGAATCGGTGTTGTTTTGATAGTTTCCATTCGGACTGTCGGTCAGGCTGTTCGGCTGGCTGGATGATGCAGAATTGGTGAATCCCCAGGTGCCATTGATTCCCCCGAAGACATACCCGAGTCCGGTTGGGTTGGAATCGAAGTTATGTAGGAGCACATTGGTAACGTTGGATGTGGGCTTTGTGCTGTTGATTCTGACTCCCGGTGCGGCCACGTGAACAGTACTGGACCCGAAATTGGAGAAGCTCGCTAATTGATCGTTCTCATCGGTAGCCGCTACCGCAATCACGTTGGCCAGTGCGGCCTTCTGTTGTCCATCACACGCTGCGGGAGCGCTGAAATTCGCGGGGAAACTCGGTGCGGTATCGTTGTCCGATCCCTCATTTCCTGCCGCTGCAACCACTAGTACACCTGCTGCATTCGCGGCACTCACCGCATCATAGAGGGTCTGGCTGCAATCAGGCCCGGCAAAGCTAGCATTGATCACACGGGCGTGATTGGCGATAGCATAGTGGATCGCGCTGACAATGGCGGTGGTGGACAGAGATCGATTCACTCCTCCGGCTTTCAGGGCCATCAGCTTCGCGGTCCACATAACCCCGGTGACCCCGGTTCCGTTGTTTCCGGCTCCAGCGATGATTCCCGCCACATGGGTGCCATGCCCCGGGTTGCCTCCAGGATTGAGATCCAAGGGGTCAATCGGGTCACTGTCATTTACGCCGAAATCCCACCCATACACATCGTCCACCAATCCATTTCCATCGTCATCAATGCCATTTCCGGCAATTTCTCCGGGATTCGTCCAGATATTCGGAGCGAGATCCGGATGGTCATAGGCTATGCCTGAATCAATAACGGCGACAATTACATTAGGGCTTCCCGTGCTGATGTCCCAGGCTTCAGGAGCATCGATGTCGGCATCTGTCTTTCCTGCCGTTCCATCCACGGTTTGACCGATGTTATGGAGTCCCCATAACGAGCCAAACTGCGTATCGTTGGGGATGATTTTGAGCCAATAGAGGTAGTTCGGTTCGGCATACTCAACGGCGGGATTACTGCGGTACTTCAAGACCGCTTCGTCGACTGACAAGGCACCGTCCAATTTGTACTGGTGAATTACCGTGGCATTCAGAGACAGTGTCTTGACTTCTTTGGCGCCCACATCTGCACTCAGAGATGCGATTCCTGAACGGGATACCTCATCCTTGAACTTGACCAGCACTTCTCCTGGGACATAGTGGGCTGGGTGGACCACATCCTGTGATAGCGCTGTCATTCCACGAGGGGCCCGCTTTTGTTCAGCATGAACCAGGCGATCTTCCAGTATGAGTCCCGACAATACGGCCGCGACTGTTGCTATCCCCACAATGCTCCTGCCCAAACGGCAAGCAATTTTCATAACACTACTTCTGCATCTCATATCGATAATTGGGCTCTGCATACTCGATCTCTTGATATGAAGTGAGTTGGGTGATCGCCGATTCAACCGACCGATCGTCCAAGATCCTGACGTGATAGAGGCGTCCACGTTGGATTACACCGATGACATCAATCCGACTATCCTTCAGGATGGATTCAATCCTCTCCTGTGCAATCCCGTTCTTGAATTTGACTAACAGTTCATACGGGATGAATCGTGGCGCCTGGGATTTTTCAGGTCGTTCAAAAGTGGATGTCGGAGTCGCATTCCGGTTCTTTGCGTCACAAGATGTGGAGAACCATAAAACCGACGCACACATCATGATCGGGACAAGCCGGATCTCCCGATCAGGTAAAGGGAGCAAAGACATCATCGCGTCTCTCCCTAAAAATAGGACTGATCGCCCTACAGATTGTTGACAACGCCCAATTCATGGTCAGCAAAGCAGCATCATGGTGTGGGGAAATGGAAAGGTGGTCTCCGGCAGAATGCTCAACTCTGCAGCGGCTGGAAGAATGAATCATGGTCGCTGCCCATGCAGTAGGATTCGCACGTTGGGGGGATCCCATTGGTGGCATTTATCAACAACTCATCTGCGAATTTGATCTCGGCGACCACATTGAGAACCGGAGATTTGATTCATATACCCTTCCTTGGGAAGATAACAAGGAGGTTAGAAGCCAGCGTTCTCGGAAGACCAAGGTATACTTTGTTCGTAAAATGTTTGGCTGTGAGAGTAGTCCATCTATGCTAGCTAAGCAGCTCTTCTGACGATCGCTCTTTCCTCCTCGAAGGCTGGTTCACTTTCTGATGCACCCATCTGGACGGGGTGGCTGCGGTCGAGGCGAAGGCCTGACCGAAGCCGAGCACGACGTGGGCCTCCGCAAGCCGCAATTCCCAGAGGGCGAAGTCACCGAAACTGAACATCATTTCGGCTTGTGGGAACCGCTCTAAATATCGCCGTTTGATCTGCTCATACGTCGGCGCATCGGGAGAAAATATCGCTGCCTCACCTTGAAGATTCAAGCGTCTCAACGCGAGAGGATTCTTCTCCGGCCCATCCGTTTCCGCGATAAACAGCGAAACTCGGGGATCATCGAGTAGATGCTGCGTGTGGAGCGCCAGTCGACTGAGGTGCAGATAGGCCCTCGTCCAATCCGATCCGAACACGTAGGGTACGTGTGACCCAAACGGCCGTCCGTTTCGTAGCGTCAACAAGACGGCCGTTCGCACTCCTTTTACCAGCGCCGACCACGCTTGTTGAACGCCCTGACTCGTCGATGCTGCGGCCATCGGCTCTCTCCAGATTAGTAAGACACTCGGACTCTTCAATACCTGCGTCAACAACATACCATCCGAATTCAGACAATCGCCACATGACGAAACTCGACGAGTCGAATCGTCCGCACCTCTTGACTCGTCTCCGCATGAAGCCTATCGTACATGGGTGGGAGGAGTTAACGCCCCGAGGGAATATGGTTCAAAAGGAGATCAAGCGCGAGGATGGTGTGCAAGACCAGCTTGAACTGGGAAGCCTAAAGTCCTCCCGAGATCGCCGCCGTACCTAATCGTCCTCGGTTAGGTGCGTGCTCCTCCCACCCTAAACGTCCATATTTATCTTCCATCCAAATTCCCGGCCGGCACTTGATTTTGACCAAGCGATCGTCGTGCTCAGTGTGGCCAGGCGCGAATACAACCGCCTGCTATACTTTGGTCAATTGACGCGTCATCTGGCGACTGCGGCGATTCGGCAAGATGAAACTCTTCACCCTTGGCGTCATCGTCGGCTTCCTTCTATGGCCGATTATCGGCTCCGCGGAACTCTATAAATGGACTGATGAGGAAGGGAATCTCCATATTTCAGATGCACCTCCTCCTATGCCGCAGAAGAAGTCGGGTCCAGTGGTAAGGCCCGCTCCTCGATCCACGCCGCCGAAGAAGGCCACACCGAAGTCGACGATGCCGGAGCTCTCCCGAGCTGAGGGGCGCCCCGCACCGGGACCGTCGGTGACGCCTCGCTCGCACAAGGATTTAGCGGTCCAACCGAAGATGGAACGTCTCAGCCCAAACCAAGCAACGCTCACGAGTGCCTGGCAAACGTTCGATGGTGCTCAGTCGGTTGCCAAGGCTCCTGTGCAGCGCTGGAAGGATGAGCGGGGCGTCGAACATTTCGTCGATGTGTTGCCGACAGCAAAACACTCAGCGGAGGTAGAAGTCACGCCGAGCACGCATCGATCCAATACACCGTAGTAGCGACGAAGGAGTGAGGGTTTGGAGAATCTTGCACGAATTACCAGCCGGTCTTTTGAACATCAGGCTCACAGAAGTGATCGCACGTGAAACGTCGGAAGCCGCATATGAACCAGCTGAAAGTCCTGTCACTAGCGTCCATCCTTCTCCTTCTTCTCCTTAGTCCATCGATCCGGCATGCGGAGGCGTCTCTCTCACACATTCCTACGGTGTTCTTACAAAATGGGCGTTTACTGCTGATCCAGATGGATAACCTCGTCCTCTGGGATCTTGAGTCCAAGGCACTCGTTGCCAAGGTTCCACTCGCCTCCTGTCACCAGGTCGCCTTGCTGAAGCAAGACGGCTGGGTGCTGTGTGTGAAACACGACGTCGTTATTTACGATTGGAAGACCCAAGAGTCGGTGGCGACGGTTCCACAGGAATCGCGCCAGCCCTATACCTTGCTCGCCTACTCGAGGGAGACCGATCGGATGGTGCTCCGACACGGCCAGGACGCCGTGTCGGTCTGGCAAATCGGGAAGAAGGTGATCCCACTCAAGCACATTCCGTTGGATGCCAAGACAGAGGCTCATTCGGTGGTCGCGTCGCCTGATACGACGTTACTGGCGGTCGGCCAGGGAAGTGCGATTCGCTTGCACGACCTCACGGGTGCGACGATTCGCGATATGACCATCAAAGGTGGAAAACCGCTCGATCTCCTTTTCTCGCCGGATGGGTCGACATTGGCCGCCGCCGCTGGGAACACGATTCTTTTCATCGATACGGTGGAGGCATTGGTACGTGGACGAGCCACACTGACGACCGTTGAGGAAGGCCATGGGCCTCTCATTCCTCGTCGATTTTCTCGCGATGGCCATCGACTGGTGGTCAGTAATGGAGAGAAGAGTTATGCGCTGCTCGACACCGACACGGGCAAGTTGGTGTCCTTGACCCAAATGAACCATCCCGATCAAGCGCGAGGTGGGCCGTCTCCTTTGGATCTTGCCGCCGTCGATATATCGGACGATGGTGAGTATTTGGTTAGACAGTCCGCACAACTCGGCACGGTACAGATCTGGGACTTACGCACCGGCGTCATGTTGCCGGATCTGTGCGGCCACGATTGTCGAAACATGGATCCGCGCATCTCATTGCTCAGATGGTCGCCGGCCGGATCGAAGATTGTGGTTGGGCTGAAGGGTGGCCTGAATCCGGACGTGGACGGCAACATCTCAGTGTGGGATGTGGAAACCCGCTCACCGGAACTGGTGCTTGACCCCACTCAGTCTCAGGCAAAAGTGTTGGCCAAACGTCCCGCCCTGCCAGTAATTGATGTTGAGTTGTCCGCAAAGCCTATCGCGTCATCCCCTCCTGAAGCCGGTCCGGCATTTGTGCATGCGCGGGCGTTGCGTGCGCTGGCAACCTCCCCCAGTGCCAATCTACTTGTCACGAGTGGTGATGACGGGTTACTCAAAATTTGGGATCCGGGACAGGGAATGCTCCTGCGTCAGCTGGTTTTGTCTGCACCGGCGAGCGCACTGGCGTTCAGCGCCGACGGCGCAATTCTGGCCGCTGGGACGACCCAAGGAGAGATACGGTTGTGGGACACGCAGAGCTGGAAGGAATTTCCGTTCTATGCAAGCGGGCAGGGGCAGATCAACGCGCTCCAATTTCTCTCCGGCAACCGATTTCTCGTCATTGCCGGCAAACAACCGCGAGTCCTCGTGTGGGATGTATTGGTTCGAGCGGTTATCAGAGAGCTGGTACATGCCGGCTACTCTCTTACCTGCGATCCGAAAGGTTGTCTCAGAAAGCGGGCACCCGAAGGGGACATGGTGGAGACTCTGAACTTGCTGGACGGAAGCCCCTTTTTGCTCACGACGTCCCGGACCGGCCGTGTTGTCTGGGATATCTCGACATGGAAACCGGTGGAGGAGCCGGTCGGATTGCCCGCTGCCTGGTCCGGACTTGGATGGAATCGTCCGTTTGTTGCAACGACAACGCGCGCTCATGATTCAAACGCGTTGACGCTTGCCGTGTGGGATACTACGCGCAACAAAGTCTTGGCGAGTTTGGATACCTTCTCCAAGCGGGATACCGAAGCGATTGAGAACGGACCGATCGTCGCACTGGGGGTCTCGATGGCCGTCGACCCTTTGCATCGATGGGTTGCCACCCGTGTCGGAGAGCATCTCGCCGTGTGGGATCTTTCAGCTCGGGCAAAGAAGAAGGCCTTCCACGTGAAAACTCCCTATCATCTTCATTGGACGAGCGACGGAAAATATTTGATCGTCGGCACACTCGACCGAAAGGTGCTCGTGTGGTCCGTCGAGACAATGGAGCCTGCGCACTACCTGCGAGATCCCTCCGTGACCCGCTAAGGCGATTCGTTGCGCGCAGAGGTCTTTCTTCGTTCTGCTCATTCACCGATTGGTCCCATTGTTTCCTGGAAAGTTTTATGGTACCAAACAATCAACGATTGCTTGCTGAGAGGGTGAATGGGAAAAAAGAAAGACTCCGCATCAGGTCCTGATTCGAAATCTTCCGTTCCTCGAGCCAATCCTGAACCAGCCCCAAAGAAGCCAGCCGCCGCCAAAGCGGCAGAGCGGGTTACTGCGGTCGAGATGGGGGCTCGTCAGCGGGAAATTTCTGTCTCGGAATTTTTTACGAAGAACCGGCATCTGCTCGGATTCGACAATCCGCGCAAAGCGTTGCTGACCTGCGTCAAGGAGGCCGTCGATAACGCGCTCGATGCCTGTGAAGAAGCCGGGATTCTTCCCGACGTGACGGTGAAGCTGGAGGTCATGTCGAATGGAGAACCAGTGGCGCCCAGCCAGGCAAACCGGTTTCGTATCACGGTTACCGATAACGGGCCGGGCATCGTTCGCCAGCAAATTCCGCGAATCTTTGCAAAGCTCCTCTATGGGTCTAAGTTCCATCGGTTACGGATGAGCCGAGGCCAACAGGGGATCGGTATCTCGGCGGCCGGTATGTATGGGCAGCTGACAACCGGAAAACCGGTAAAAATTATTTCGCGCATCGGTCCTAAAGCCGCCGCGCATTTCTTCGAAGTCCAGATTGATACGAAGAAGAACGAGCCGTTGGTTCATGAGAACAAACAGATCGACTGGGAGCAGCCACGGGGCACCCAAGTCACGCTGGAGGTCGAAGGCAAGTATCAAAAGGGTCGCGCGTCGGTCGATGAATGGTTGGAGCAAACTTCCATCGCCAATCCGCATGTGAAATTGATCTACCGGACTCCCGAGGGGGAGACGAAAGAATATCCCCGGACCTACCATGAGTTACCGCCTCAACCACGCGAGATCAAGCCGCATCCCTACGGGATCGAGTTCGGCATGCTCCTCAAGATGTTGCAGGACACCAAGAGCCATACCTTGTCCGGGTTTCTCGCCGGGGATTTTTGCCGTGTGTCGCCGCAACTCGCCGATGAGATCTGCAAAGCGGCGAAGGTCTCGCCTGAAGACAAGCCCCGTGAGTTGAAAGGCCCGGTCGCAGAAACGCTCTATAGGACGTTGCAAGAAACGAAAATCATGGCGCCGCCGACCAACTGTATTTCTCCGATCGGCGAGAAGGCGATCCTCGCAGGGCTCTATAAACAGATCAAAGGCGAGTTTTACACGGCAGTCAGCCGCCCGCCGTCGGTCTATCGAGGCAACCCGTTCATCATCGAGGCCGGTCTGGCGTACGGGAATAGACCTCAGGACCAAAATAGACCGCAGCAGCCGGCCATGCCGAAGGCAGAAGGCGAACACGAAGAGGAGGATTCGGAACTCGCCCGTGTGATCCGCTACGCCAATCGGGTTCCGCTGCTGTACCAGCAGTCGGCCTGTTCCACGTTCAAAGCCGTGCTGAGCACGGGCTGGAAAAACTATGGCTTGACGCAGTCACGTGGCGCCCTTCCGGGTGGCCCGATGGTGATCTTCGTCCACATGGCGTCGGTGTGGGTGCCGTTTACCAGTGAGTCCAAGGAAGCGATCGCCGATTACGACGAAATCCAAAAGGAAATCACCCTGGCGCTTCGCGAGTGCGGCCGGCGGCTGGGACTCTTCGTGCGCCGACGTGAACGAGCGGCCAGCGAATTTCGGCGGCGAAATATTTTTGAACTGTACATTGAAGAGGTCGTTGAGGCGTGCAACCGACTCAAGGGAGGGACGCTGCCGAAGCAAAAACTGAAAGAGCAGCTCCAGAAGATCGCGACCTCTCGCACAGGCGGAATGAAAACCGACGAAGCACTCGGAAAAACCGGGGCCGGTCCTGAAGGCCTACCCCATTCCATCATCGTCACAGCGGATGGCGTGGAGGGCGAAACGGCATTGGCCACGCAGGTTGAGTCGGATCAGGGGCTCGTGGTTCCGACAGCGGAGCCGAACCTTCGTGGCGACCCAACGCCGGCCGATGAGCCTGCTTTGAAAGAGGACCCCACCAAGTCGAGTAGGACAACCCACAGGCCGAACATGAGGACTGCGCAATCTGGTCAGGTCACGCTCTCTCCTGGTGAGTCCAAGGCCAAGAACCGATCAGGCGGAAAATCTCCCAAGCCGGCCAAGACGGTGGCTTCGAAGAAACACAATAGGACATCATGACGACCAAAACCAAGAAAACCACGCCGGTCGAGAAGAAGTTGATCGGTCTGGCTGATATCGTGATCCAGTCGGCCGAGAGGTCAAAAGACCCCACGTTTCAAATTCCAATTCGCGCCCTGTCAAACGTGGCCTTCAATGAGCGGAAGGGCCTGATCGAGATGGGCGGCAAGAAGCAGGAGCGGTCGTTTTTCAACGTCGGCATGGCGAAGAAATTTATGCAGACGGTGCTCGTGGCCGATGCGCTCTCCGAGTTGCAGCGAGCCGATCTGACGACCTCGCTTCGAGAAATTTATTACCGCACGAAACATACGATCAAAAACTCACATGAGAATACCTTCGACACGCAGGATGAATCCGATCCTGTGATCGAAGATCTCGAAGTGTCCCTTGCCACGCTCCGGGAAGAGCTACATGTGCGGGCGGAGAACAGCGGCAGCATCGTCGGGCCCGTGGTCTTCGGTGATGATGGGGACCGCGTCGATTGCTCAAAGCTTGGGAAAGGCGGGTATTCGGTGCCGTCAATCGTGGAGCCTGAGTATCTGGAGATTCGGCGCTGCACGGCGGATTTCGTGCTGCTCGTCGAAAAAGGAACGCAGTGGAATCGTCTTTCGGAAGACAAGTTCTGGCGACGGTATAACTGTGTTTTGCTCACAGGCAACGGCCAGCCGCCGCGTGGTGTCCGTCGTCTGGCTCGGCGGCTCCACGAAGAACATCGATTGCCGGTCTATGTCTTGGTCGACAACGATCCCTGGGGCTACTATATCTATTCAGTCATCAAGCAGGGCTCGATCAACTTGGCGTTCGAGAGCCAGCGCATGGCGATTCCCAAAGCGAAGTTCATGGGCTTGTCGAGCGCCGATCCCGAGCGGTACGAGCTCCCGCGCAATGTCGGGATCAAGTTGAACGAGAAGGACATTGCTCGAGCGAAAGAATTGATGAACTATCAGTGGTTCAAGAAACCGGCCTGGCAGGCGGAGATTAAGCGCATGCTGACCAGCGGATTGAAGTACGAACTCGACGCCTTGGCCAATAAGGACTTTCAATACCTGACGAAGAAGTATCTGCCGAGGAAACTCAAAGAAAAAGATTGGCTGGACTGACCCGCCTCCTATCTGTGCCATCGTTGAGCCAGACTGGTTCTCTCACGTACCGGCTATGAAGACATTGCCCGCCTGGACGGCGCCCCTTCGTGACTGGCAAAGCCGTGCCTTGGCCGCGGTCTGCACCCATGAGGCCAAGGATTTTCTGGCCATGGCCACGCCTGCCGCGGGAAAGACCCGCTTCGCATTGCGTGTCGCCCATGAATTTATGATTAAACAGGCTGCAGGTAGAGTGCTGGTCGTCTGCCCGACCAATCACCTTCGTACACAGTGGTCGGATGCGGCGGGGAAGATGGGATTACAGCTCGATCCGACCCTGACCAATGAACAGACATCCGAAGCGCCTGACTATCACGGTGCCGTGGTCACCTATCAGCAAGTCTGTCTGGCACCGGCGATCTTTCAGGGGGTCTGCAAGAGCAAGAAGACGATGCTCATCTTCGACGAGTTGCACCATGCCGGTGACGGGAAAAACTGGGGAAAGGCCCTGCGCATGGCATTCGAGCCGGCGGTATTTCGGCTGATTCTCTCCGGCACCCCGTTCCGTTCTGATAACAATCCGATCCCGTTTATTCGGTATGAGCAGGGAGAAAGCCGGGCTGATTTCGCCTACGGGTATACCGACGCGATCCGTGACAACGTTTGTCGGCCGATCGTCTTTCCGAGCTACGAAGGTGAGCTCAGCTGGTTATCCGAAGGCCGCGAGCATCAGGCGACGTTTGAGGACGGGTTGACGTTCAATCGGCAGCGGGAACGGCTGAAAACGGCGCTCCTCCAAGAAACCTGGCTTGGGCCGGTGATCACCGATGCCCATGCGCAGCTCACGCGTCTTCGCCAGCAGGAACAGCCGGATGCCGGCGGTTTGATCGTGTGCATGGATCAGGAACACGCCCGCTGGGTTGCGGATCTCGTCGGTCGTATCGTCGGCACGAAAGCAGCCGTTGCCGTGTCGGATGATCCTGCCGCTTCGCGCACGATCGAAGAGTTTGCCGGTCACAAAAAACAGCAGTGGCTGGCGGCGGTGAACATGGTGAGCGAAGGCGTCGATATTCCGCGACTCCGTGTCGGAGTCTATGGCACGAACGTGATCACGGAAATGTATTTCCGGCAGGTCGTCGGTCGGTTCGTTCGGATGCAAGAGGGACTTCCAAAACCGCAACGGGCCTGGCTCTATCTTCCGAAAGATCCGGTCTTGGTGCACTATGCCAAACAGATCAAGGCGGAGCGCGATCACGTGTTGGAAGACATCATGCCGGCTGGGCAGCGAGACCTGTTTGGCCGTGTCACGGTCTCGACTAATGAATATATGCCGCTGATGGCGGTGGCGAGGATGGATAGTCTGATCGGCGAAGACGAGACGCGAGGAGAGAGCGATGGGGTTGCCGTTTCCGAACCGGCAGTGTCACTCCACGCGCAAAAGCAGGACTTGCGAGATCTTCACCGATTGCTCGTCGGCACGGTCGCCAGAAATAGCGGAATCGATCATCGACGACTCAATGCGGAATTGATCGCCCGCACCGGCAGCCGCGTCGATCAGGCGACGGTTGAGCAGCTTCGGAAGCGGATCCAACTCCTGGAGCGCTGGAAAGAACGGGGCTATGATGGCAAACGGTGACACGCTCCGCTCGCCGGTTGATACGCAAGTTTCACACCGCGTGTTTCCTCTCTTTGGGTCACCGAAAGTATCGAATATGAATCTTCCAGCAAAGTCCTTGGGAAGGCTCTTCCGTTCCTCGATGCTGGTGGAGCAGCCCAATCGTTAACCGTGCTGGCATGTGTCGCGGGTGGGCTGTCTATTGCGAAGATGACCTGTTCTAGCAGACAAGCTACTCGTTCGTCGAACGACGGACCTCGGCTCCATGCTGTAGCGCCCATTCGTGCATAGCCGCTAGCACTGGCTCCAGTGACCGCCCGAGCGGCGTCAGCCTATACTCTACGCGAGGAGGGGTCTCGCCGAAGTCCTCTCGTTCCACCAAACCGTCGGCTTCCATCTCCTTGAGTTGCTTGGCAAGCGTCCGATGCGTGATCCCGGACAGGTCACGTTGGAGCTGATTGAACCGCCGTTTTTCTTGGAGCAACCAGAAAATGACCATCACCTTCCAACGACCCGAGATCACATCGAGCGTGATTTCAGTCGGGCAACCGATTTGTTTGGTCATAGCGGTATCCTAGAAGACCGTACTTGAGAAGCGTGTGTACTGTGCTTAGTATTTTACATGGACGCGTCGGGGAATTCTCGCACGACGCGTCTTCGTTTGAGTTGCGCCGCGTCGCCCAACAGAGCGGCGCGGCGGTTTGGTCAAGTCGTTCTACAATGTGAGAAATCTTCTATGGCCACTCGAACCGAAAAACACAAGATGTTGGCAGGGGAATTATACCGCTCGGCGGATGCGGAATTGGGGGCGGACCACCGACGTGCGCACGCGATACTCGCCCGATACAATGCGATCTCTGACGGCGATCCCAATACGCTCATCTCTCTGCTGCGCGAGTTCATAGGCGCAGCCGGCGACGGAACAATCGTCAAGCCGCTCTTCACGTGCGATTATGGCTACAACATCCGCCTCGGGCGAAACGTCTTCATCAACTATCACTGCGTCTTTCTCGACTGCGCGCCGATCGAGATCGGAGATGACGTGCAAATTGGTCCCGCCGTCCAACTGTACACGGCCCAACACCCGCTCGATCCGGTCGTCCGCCGATCCGGCCTGGAGTCAGCAAGTCCGATCCGAATCGGTAACGATGTCTGGATCGGTGGCGGAGCCGTAGTGTTGCCCGGAGTCACTATTGGAGCTCGCAGCGTGGTGGGGGCGGGAGCGGTGGTTGTGCGTGACGTGCCGCCGGACACCGTTGTGGTCGGCAATCCGGCTCGTGTGACGCGAACGTTGCCCTGAATGTGCGGTGCAGGGAGAGTCGGTTATGGAAAAGGCAGGCCGAGACTGCATGCTTGATCCATGACTTGCTGCCCTGGCGGAGATCCTCTCTGTTATGTGGACTATCGGCTTTGAAGAGGAGTGACGTCGATTTCTGTCGACCATTGAACAGAATGACTACAAAGAACTACAATGAAATGAATAATTCATTTGGTCGAGCCGGTGCACAATACGATTGGCGTGATGCGCACCAGGACCTCGAGGGCACTCGTTTCTGCATCAGATGCTGCTCGTCAAGGAAACGCAACTTGAACGCTAGGTATCTCATTGCCATCTGTGGATGGGTTCTTGCATCACCGGGTCATGCGGCTGGTCCCATGGCCGCTCAGGTGTGTAACCAGCTGTCAGCTCCCTCACTGGTTGCCGTCCAGGCCACGATGGGTATGGGCGAAGGCTGTGCCTGGCAGTGGCCGGATGGTCAGGCGCTGTCGATGTATGTGCATATCAATAAGCAAGACGAAGCGGTGGCGGCGATGAAACAGGTGATGGAAACCAACTTGCAAAACCCGGCCTTCAAGAGAACGACATTGCCGGTCTGTGCGGAAGGCAATATGGTGGTCGCTGATTTCAAGAACAAAAGCGGTCCCGGTGGAGTGGGGTACACGCGATGCTCCGGGTTTGTGTTGACCTTCGGCTTCCAGGGGACCGCTGCCCAGCTGCAGTTACCGAAAGTCGCCAATAAACTCGCCGGCACGCCCCTCACTCGCTAGCGATGATCGTACGAGTTGGACAATGGTGGCGATGATGCCGAGCCGCAGTCTCCCCTTGAGTTGATCCTTGCCCTGTGCCGCGAGCAGAGCGAGATGCTCGACCTCCTCCAGAACGCGCTGCGCCTGCTGGACCAGCTGCCCTCCCCGCACGGTCAGCTCAATCCGATTCCGGCGCCGTTCGAAAATCGTCACACCCAATTCGTCCTCGAGCTTCTTGATCGCGAGGCTCAACGCCGGTTGCGTCACCAAGGTCTTTGCGGCGGCCCGGCCAAAATGCCGTTCCTGCGCCACCGCGACCATGTAGCATAATTCGGTCAGATTCTCGGCCAGTTCATTGATAAAGTTATCTTATAATACAATTTTATATTTCCAATTAGACTTATTGTAAAAAGTCTGGTTATCGTGCATTCAAGAGAGTCTATGGGCGTGATTTCGTGATCGCGTGTCGATTGAATCGCAAATCCGATTCTTGATCTTCGGGCGGCAGCAGGTGACCAGGCTGAAAACGATTCTGAAAGAACGTATTGGAAATGTGCTCACAGCGTTCGACATCCGAGGAAAAGAAAGGAGACAGCATGAGCGAGAAGAAGAAGCTGACCACGAATGCCGGTTGTCCGGTCGTCGACAATCAGAACGTGATGACCGCCGGGCCGCGCGGCCCGCAATTGTTGCAGGACGTGTGGTTCCTGGAGAAGCTGGCGCACTTCGACCGCGAAGTGATTTCCGAGCGGCGCATGCATGCCAAGGGCTCCGGCGCCTACGGGACCTTCACCGTCACGCACGACATCACGCCGTACACCCGCGCGAAACTCTTCAGTCAGGTCGGGAAGACGACCGAGCTGTTCGCCCGCTTCACCACCGTCGCCGGTGAGCGTGGCGCCGCCGACGCCGAGCGCGACATTCGCGGCTTTGCCGTCAAGTTCTACACCGAGGAAGGCAACTGGGATCTGGTCGGCAACAACACGCCGGTGTTTTTCCTGCGCGATCCACTCAAATTCCCGGACCTCAATCACGCAGTCAAGCGAGATCCACGCACAAATCTGCGCAGCCCGAAGAACAACTGGGACTTTTGGACCTCGTTGCCCGAAGCCTTGCACCAGATCACGATCGTCATGAGCGATCGGGGCATTCCGGCGAGCTACCGCCACATGCACGGCTTCGGCAGCCATACCTTCAGCTTCATCAACGCGAAGAAGGAGCGCCACTGGGTCAAGTTCCACTTCACGTGTCAGCAGGGCATCAAAAACTTGACCGACGCGGAAGCCGAGGCCCTGATCGGCAAGGACCGCGAAAGCCATCAGCGAGACCTCTACGAGAGCATCGAAAAGGGTGATTTCCCCAAATGGATGCTCAAGGTGCAGATCATGCCGGAAGCCGACGCCGCGAACGTCCTCTACCACCCGTTCGACCTGACCAAAGTCTGGCCGCACAAGGCCTATCCGCTGATGGACGTAGGTGTGATGGAATTAAACCGCAACCCGGAGAACTTCTTCGCGGAGGTCGAACAGGCCGCGTTCAACCCGGCGAATGTCGTGCCGGGCATCGGCTTCTCGCCGGACAAGATGCTGCAGGCGCGCCTCTTCAGCTATGGCGACGCGCAGCGCTATCGCCTCGGCGTCAATCACCACCTCATCCCGGTGAATGCCCCACGGTGCCCGGTCCATAGCTATCATCGCGACGGCGCCATGCGTGTCGATGGCAACCACGGCTCGACCCTGGGTTACGAGCCAAACAGTTCTGGCGAGTGGCAGGAGCAGCCGGAGTACCGCGAGCCGCCGCTCGGTTTGGAAGGGGCCGCAGACTATTGGAACCACCGTGAAGACACGGACTACTATTCGCAGCCCGGCGCGCTGTTCCGGTTAATGACGCCGACACAGCAGCAACAGTTGTTCGAGAACACGGCCCGGTCGATCGGGGCGGCGCCACGGGACATCCAACTGCGGCATATTCGGAACTGCCTGAAAGCCGATCCCGCGTACGGCAAGGGTGTGGCCGGTGTATTAGGGCTTGCGTTGTCCGAGGTGCCGGCCTAGGACAATTGCTACTTGGGTCTAACAGTGCAAGATGGTCTGTTCATCGTTCCAGTGCCAATACGCTCGATGGCTCAAGAGGTTTTGGCCGCTCTCGTGTGAGGATGTCTACGATGCTTCGGCTGCAAGCAAGCGGATAAGAGTGGGCGGCTTCGGGCGCATAGCGTGTAATTGGCCGGGACATAACGACGCGTCCTCTGGATCAGGCTCCGATGATAGTTCAACAATTGAGTCGACAGTATGAGTCATGATATGACAGGCCCGGACGCCGGGCCTGTCACTGAGGGAGGGATGCTCATGGAAAAAGCTCAAAATCAGAAAAGCGCACAGGGCCATAACGGCTTGCACATCGATCTCGGAATAGAACCCTTGCAGCGAAAGGCTATCGCAGAAGGGTTGGCTAAAGTCTTGGCGGATACGTATACGCTCTATCTCAAGACTCACAATTTCCATTGGAATGTGACCGGGCCGATGTTTCAAACGCTTCACCTCATGTTCGAGCAGCAATACAATGAGCTGGCATTGGCGGTCGATTTGGTTGCAGAGCGTATCAGAGCCCTGGGACATCCCGCGCCGGGAAGTTACGCTCAATTTTCCAAGCTCTCTTCCATTTCCGAGGCCATAGAAGTGCCTAAGGCGGACGCCATGATTCGCCAATTAGTCGAAGGGCAGGAAGCGTTGGTGCGGACATTGCGGAATGTCTTTCCAACGGCTGAGAAAGCTTCGGATCAGGTGACGATTGATCTGCTGACTCAGCGCTTGCAGGTGCACGAGAAGACGGCGTGGATGCTGAGAAGTCTGCTTGAGTGATATGATGGGCGGCAATGGTCTCGACGGATAGTGAGGCATTCTTCGAAGGGCCGCTGCGATCAGAAGAGGAAGTGGTGAGGGAACAGAGAGTCGCCGATCACCTAATAGTCCGAAAAAGGGAGGGCGTGATGAAGCGAAAGAGGATATCTGAGAAGATGATCGTGACTGGAACGTTCGTATTCGGAATGGCTCTGACCATGCCTCTTATGCCAATGTCCGGCGAACAGACAATTGCTGGAGAGTCTGCGGGTGGGTCCTATACCTTACCGACCCATCAAGGGTTGGAAGATCCGAACACCTTTGTCCCCGCCGATAATCCGCTCACCAAAGAGAAGGTGGAGTTGGGGCGCATCCTCTTCTTCGATAAACGGTTATCAAAGAATAACACGATCGCCTGTGCTAATTGCCATATGGCAAAAAAGGGTTTCGCAGACGGCATGCCGGTATCGACGGGTATTAATGGGCTCAAGGGTGGCCGCAGTGCGCCTGTATCGTTCAATCGGGTCTATAGCACGTTGAATTTTTGGGATGGTCGAGCGGCGACATTGGAAGATCAGTCGATCGGACCCTTCATCAACCCGGTCGAACATGGATTCACCAGCCATGACGAGATGGTCGCCAAGATGAAGAAGATTCCCGGCTATCGCAAGCTCTTTCAGGAGGTCTTCGGCCGTGAAATTATGATTGAGGATGTCGGTCGCGCGATCGCCAGTTTCCAACGGACCGTGCTGTCCGGGAACAGTGCCGTGGATAAGTTCGATATCGGGGGAGATGAAAATGCACTGGGCGATTCTGCGAAACGCGGCCTGGAGCTGTTTCGTGGAAAAGCTCGTTGTACCCGCTGCCACTCAGGGTTCAACTTCACCGACGAGAAGTTCCACAACCTGGGGATCGGGTGGGATACCAATACGGTGGATCTTGGCCGATACATGGAAACAAACAATGCGGAGGATATCGGCGCCTTCAAGACCCCGACATTGCGGGAAATCGCCCGCACCGCGCCGTATATGCACGATGGTCGATTCAAGACCTTGGAAGAGGTGGTGGATTTCTACAACCAGGGCGGGGTCAAGAATCCACATTTGGACAATACCGTCATCCCACTGGAGCTGACCGAACAAGAGAAGCAAGATCTCGTGGCCATGCTCAAGTCGCTCAACGGCGAAGGCTGGCAACACGCCTCGGCGCCAAAGTCGTTTCCAAAGTAACGCAACCTCGTAGAGGGCGAGTCTAAGAGAGGGCCTTCCTCAACCGATGGTCGAGGAAGGCCCTCTCTCATTGCTCAGCTCTGTAAAGAGGGGGTGTGGATTGCACAAGGTAGCGGCGCAGAATAGCTTGCTCGATGCGTGAGCGCCCACGGTCGGGAGCCGGGAATCGAAGCACGAGATGCATCTTGCCGGATTCCGGTAATTGAATCGTGATGCGTGGTTCAGGCGAAGGGGCCTCCAGCAGATTGGCTCGCTCGAGGAGCTTCATCTGCCGAACCGCTTCGTCCATGAAGGGGGCGCATTCGTGCTTGGCTGCTTCCAGAAGAGCCCGTTCCGCTCGTTGCCAATCTTCCTCGCTCTTGATCGGAATGGTCAACGTGTAGAGCCCATATTCCTGCTGAGGATTCTCTTTGACCAGTGGGTTGGTGAACAGCAAACTGTTGGGGAAAACGGTCACGCGCCCCGTGTACAGGTGAGCGGATTGCCCGGGGCCGATCTCCAATAACTTGGTTGCGAAGACATCGTAGTCTAACACTACTCCGCGGTAGCCGGCGATTTGAATCCGATCACCGACGGTGTAGACCTTGCCGCCGACTCGAAGTGCCGCCCCGCTCCAACAGAGGATCAGCTCTTTCGTCGCCAAGACTAACGCTACCGCCAATGCGACCATCGAGACCGCAAAGGCTTGCAGTTCGTGTGCCCAGATGATCACCAGACCGATGAGAAACGCCAAGACGACCGAATTTCTGGTCGTGACCACCCATCGGCGTTTCGACTCCATCGAGAGCGCCGGATTGTTGGCCAGCCAGCGTACGATGAGTGTTCTGGTGATGAGTAAAACCAGCAATAGGATGAGAGACTTCACGCCGTCGAAGGCCACCGCGCTGTCGATTGAGAACCATTCTCCTGACGTCACGGCCTTCCCTTATTTCGATGTCAGCGTCTCTCGGGTACCCGGAACGCATTCCTCTCGCTCCCATTGCTTGAGGACCTTCTCTTCGGAGAACGTCAACAGATACCGATAGCAGTACAAGGTCGGTTTGGCCCCCATCTCTGCTCCCCTGCCCATCAAGCTGGAGACTGAATTAGAGGCATCCGCGACGAAGCTGGAATTCCAAGGTGTGAGTTCCTGTTCGCTGAGCGCAAACCGATAGGTCCAGAGACTGTCTCCGCCGAGGGCCGGGGTCTTGGCAGTATGTGGCGGACCTAATCGGTCACGAACGTCCTCGTGCATCAGTCGACCGACCCCTTTCTTGAGATAGGTGTCTTGCCAGGGGCCTCCGCAGCCGCCGACACCAATCGTCAGGGCGATGAGCAGGACACCCACTATAATGGAAAGCGATTGGTTGATAGAGGACGAGATCATGATCGGCATGCTGAGGCATACGCTACACCGGACGACCGGTAAGTGCAACTCTACGAGCCCTTCCGAGAGCCATCCCGCCCTTGCGCGACACGCCGGCGCTGAGAGTTGGGAACGGCATCGGAGGCGGGCTGGATTTAGCCAGGCGTTTTCGGTACCGTACTTCATGGGGTAAAGATATGGTTGTTCGACGAATTCTCGGTGTATTGCTGGCAGGTTTTTGTGCCCTGTCTCCTACGGATGGGGCCACGTCGGCGACTGAAAGCCGAATGGCGAAACCTGAATCGCTTCCAACGACTTCGCTGAAGCCTGGGATGTCCTCCATCCCAGCGAAACCTCACGGTCCCTATGGTGATCACAAGGCGAACGATAAGATGAAACCGGTGACAAGTGCGACTGCTCAGACAGTGCATGCCGAGTCGAACGGCCGTGACTATGTCGGAAAAGATGGCGTGCCGATGGTGTTGGTGCCGTCGGGTGATTTCATCATGGGTAGCGACAAGGGCGACGAGGACGAAGCGCCTGTGCATCGCGTTCATGTCAACGCATTCTACATCGATAAGTTCGAAGTGACGAACGGGCGATTTGCCAAGTATGTCGATACCATTCAGAGTGAGCCTCCCTGGGGATTTTCGGATAAGGAAACGCCGGTGATCCATGCTGATCGCCCGGTGCGATGGGTGAATTGGATGGATGCGATGGGGTACTGTCTTTGGGTCGGCAAGCGACTTCCCACCGAGGCGGAATGGGAAAAGGCCGCGCGTGGAACCGACGAGCGGGTGTATCCGTGGGGCAATGATCCACCGACGCCGGTCCATGCCGTCTATGGGTTGAAGGAAGGTGGCGCGGAGACGGTGTCGGTCATCGGGAATCACCATATGGGGCAGAGCCCTTACGGCGCACAGGATCTGGCCGGTAATCTGTATGAATGGGTGATGGACTGGTACGACGAAGACTTTTATTCAAGTTTTATCAATAATCCTGCGGTTAATCCACGTGGACCGAGCGAAGGGACGGCGAAGGTTCAGCGCGGAGGGTCATATATCAACACACCGTATCGGCTGCGGTCTTCGTTTCGCACAAAAGCCGATCCGACCGAGCAGGACCACAACGTCGGTTTCCGGTGTGCGCAAGAGGTGCTGAAACAGCCGTAGCGACACGGCGTGTGCACCTTCTCATCGTTCGAGTTCCGTTATGAGGGCTGTAAGCCGTCAGGAGACGGTAGTGCTCACGCTGACCGAGAGGCGCTCAGTGAAACACTATTGTGTGAAGCCAGGTATGAAACTATCTCTGACACAGTGCGATTCAGACAATACCGGTGAGTACAAGAAGAACGCGCAGGGGAAGGGCCGTGCCAAGGCGGAAGCGGCTAAGCCTATCGCAAAGCTCGATGGACTTCAAGAACGGCTGTTGTCAATGGGACACGATCACTACTCATTGTGCTGCAGGGAATGGATACCAGCGGAAAAGATGGGACGATCAGGGCGTCATGTCAGGAGTGAACCTACAGAAGCGCAAAGGTGTGGCCTTTAAGGCACCGTCCTACCATGAACTGGCTCACGACTTTCTGTGGCGAGTGCATCGTGCAAGTTCCGCGCAAGGGACAGATCGGCCTCTTCAACCGGTCGCACTATGAGGACGTGCTCATTACTCGCGTCCATGGGTCGGTGTCGAATAAGACGGCCAAGCGCCGCTTCCATCAAATTAAGGAATCGGCATCTGCCAAGTGTTACGAGTCGGAGCGAAAAGATCCGACCGACCTCTTGACAAGATTCTGGAATGAGCGTAGGGAAGAAACTGCGGCCCATTCTATCAATCGAAGTGCGAGAGATCGGGTAGACCGTGCGGCTGCCATCCAGGTCTCTCTGTGACTTCAGAGTGAGAGGAGGGTGGATATGGACGACTCGACGCCACCTGGCCCATCAGGCCCACCGATATGAGGGTAGGTTTTTCGTCGGTTACGCTGGCCGGTTCTTCGCTGGCTGTGCCACGTTGGCACGGAGAGTCCTTCTCAAGAGGAAGGGCGGAAGCCGTTGAAGCGGAGAGAGCTACGGGAGCGTGAGGAACTTAGGTACCTGGGATTGACGAGGTCTCCCCCGGCTGGAAACTGTACATCATCAGTATCGCGTGGGTCTTCTGGGCCGCGACAACCAAAATCATCATTTGGCGTCTCAAGCGCCGGAGACGGGCGACCTCCCACCAGAGTGCAAGGTCGCCCGCGCTCTTTTTATGCAGGTTCCTAACCGGCTAAGTGGCTGCCAGCAGATTCCATTTGTGTGGGCTCTCACACACGGTCTGGAAAGTCGGAAATGATACCGTCCACACCGAGCAATTTTGTTCTTTTGATCGCAGCCGGTTTGTCTACAGTATAGACGAACACCATCATGCCTGAATCGTGGAGGCTCTGCACGAGGGGTCTCGTGACCGCATCGATGCGAACACCGACATGAGTCGCCTGGAGGTTGAGGGCTGTGGCACTGGGGTCCTCAGGGAGCCGTTTGAACAACGCCAATGTCAGAGCCTGGGGATCGATCCTTCGCACGTGTTGGAGCTCTTCGTGTAGAAAAGATGCGTAGATCGCAGGTCCGATGAAGCCGCTGCCACGGACCGTTGCGCAGGCATCATAAGCCAGGCCTGGCACTTTGAATTCCAGGATCAACCCGATCCGACCACTGGCTATGGCGAGCGTCTCCTCGAGCGTGGGGACCTTCTGATCGCTTCCAGCATCCAACTTTTGGGTGTCTTCCAGCGTGAGGTCGGCGATGAATCCCATGCCATTCGTTGTGCGGTTGACCCGTTCATCGTGCAGGAGCACGAGCATTCCGTCTGCAGTTCGTCGGACGTCGACTTCTGTGAAGTGGCAGCCAAGTGTGATCGCGTGTTCGATGGATGCGAGCGTGTTTTCTGGCCGGTAGCCGCCGGCTCCACGATGCCCGATGCGAAGGACTTCACGGTGGGGGTTTTCTTTTGCCATGGTGCTGTCCTACCATATCGCAATGGCTGAAAAAAAATCTAAAAAACCGCCATTACCCAAGAAGGCCCGACGGCGCCGGAAACCGGTCGGAGCTTCCACCGGCTTGGCCCCGGTTGAGCTACAAGCCGCTGCGCCGCCTGGGGTCGTGGCTCAACTGCATCAGGAAATTGAAGAGGACGGAGGGAAAGTCCTCTCGATCTATCGTGAACCCTACGGTGGCCACTGGGTCGCGCTAGCCGCCTTACCGATCGAGCTGGTCGAGCCGACACCCTATCAGCGAAATATTTCAGACACGCATGTCCGAAAGTTGGAAGGGGTCATCGGAAAAATCGGTCGTTTTCTCGATCCTATCATTGCCGTGCGGATCGCGAAGCCCGACCATGCGGCAAAGTATTGGACTCCGAACGGCAACCATCGCCTGTCAGCCATGCGGACTCTGGGGGCGAAGAGCATCATCGCAATCGTGGTCCCAGAGGTGGCTGCCGCCTATCAGATTCTCGCGCTGAATACGGAAAAGGCCCATAATCTCCGCGAGAAGGCGTTGGAAGTCATCCGCATGTACCGGGAACTGGTGCAACTCAATGGCGCAACCGAGGATATGTACGCGCTGGAGTTTGAGGAGCCCTCGTTGATCACACTGGGTCTGTGCTATGACGAACGGCCTCGGTTCAGCGGTGGGGCGTACCATCCGGTGCTGAAGCGAGTGGACGAATTTCTGCAGAAACCGCTCCATGCCACTCTGGACATCCGTCAGCAGAGGGCCAAGACCGTCCTCGCGTTGGATGATCTTATTGTCAAACAAGTTGAAGCGCTTAAAGCCAAGGGGCTGACCAGTCCCTATCTCAAAAGCTTCGTCGTAGCCCGTGTGAATCCGATTCGGTTCCGTGCGAAAGAGGCCCCTGCTTTGTCGTTCGATGACGCGCTCGATCGGATGATGCAGGCCGCGCAGAAGTTCAATCCAGACAAGATCAAGATGGATGATCTGGCCAAATCCAGTGGAGTTGCCGACGACTCCGAATAGCCTACTTTGTACTCCGTTTCTTGTTTCTTTACCGAGCATCTCTATACAATACGTCACTTAATTTCTAACGATTGAAAGGAGGCTCGAATGGGTCTTGCCGACAATACATGCGTCCCTTGTCGCGGCGGTGTGCCACCGTTGCCCGGTGATCGGGCTCAGGCATTGCTGAAAGAACTCGGCCGAGGGTGGTCGCTCAACGGTCTAGGACATCTTGAACGTTTGTACACCTTCAAAGATTTTGCTGAAGCGCTGTCCTTTGTGAACAAAGTCGGTGCGGTTGCCGAGGTTGAGGGGCATCACCCTGATCTCTACCTCGCCTGGGGAAAGTGCAAAGTCGAAATCTGGACGCACAAGATCAACGGCCTGACGGAGAGCGACTTCTATTTGGCGGCCAAAGCCGATCGGGAATTCGAACCGTTCCGAGCTACCACAGGTTAGCTGGATCCCATTTCCCTGTCATGAACAGTAAGTTGTTGAAAAACTATCGTGGGTTTGGAAAATCGTGACCTCTCGGCGGTTTCCGAATGTGTGTGCGACGCGTGGCAAACGGTCGTTTCCATATTACTGAAAGCCCCGACCGATGTGATCGTCTACGACGTCCGCAATCCGAAGGCGCCGCCTCGTCGACGGTATGAAGGCTTAGCGGCGCTGGTGACTGAAGTTTTATCAGACACTTGAGACGATGCCATATCACCAACGGATTTCTTGGATTGAAGAGCTATAATGCGGTTCAAGAGAACAACGGAGTCACCTAAAAAATCTTATCATCTCACTTCTTGTGCTCCTACATCGACAACTTCTCCGCCACATTTCTCATCTGAACGCCGTGAACAAGCGACGCACCGCCGCGGATGGCGCAGGCGACGTGGACGGCCTCTGTCATTTCTTCAACGTTTGATCCTTTTTCCAGCGACGCTTGCGTATAGGCATCAATACAGTAGGGACATTGAACGGTGTGGGCGACGGCGAGGGCAATGAGCGCCTTTTCACGTTCGGTCAACGCGCCTTCGGCAAATACGGCATCGTAGTAGTCTTTGAACTTTTCCCAGAGGGTTTTGTTGCCTTTCCCCATATCGGCAAACTTGTCTAAATCATGAGCGTGATAATACGAGTCCATTTGGAGCCTCCTTTGTCTATTCGTGATGTATAGAAAAAGGACGAACAGTGGTGCAATCAGGCATTGCCCGGAGGCATCAGATCGACCGCGGCCAAGGCTTTGGAAAATCGCTCGCCAACGATGTTGGTGACCTTGTTCATGAGATCCGCGATTTCCTGCCACTCAGTGGGCATCAAGTCCTGCTTCAGCTGGGGATGAATGGCCCACTGCGCTTCGACTTGCGTTCCTTTCCGGCTGACCAGCACGCGGAGTAGTTCCACGTCCCAAGTCATATTGTGGGCGTTGTTGCCGGAAGGCGGCATGCTGGATTGTTCGGAAGGAGGAACGGAATGTGCCATTGGTACACCTCAATCAGATCGCGTGGGCAGCATACCGCATCGTTGGTCGCATTGTACATCCAATGAGAAAGGCTGTGTCGGTCTTGTCGTAGGTTCATGTCCCAGGCGAGGGATGGTTGAGGACATCAAGCATCGCCTCGTGGATATGTCCATTGCTGGCCACGATCTCCTGTTCATAGATGGACAGGTCCTTGCCGCTGAAGTCGGTCAGCCGCCCTCCGGCCTCTCGAACGATCACCGACCCTGCCGCCATATCCCATGGGTTGAGTCGCACTTCCCAGAAGCCGTCGAAACGTCCTGCTGCCACATAGCAGAGATCCAAGGCTGCCGATCCCGTTCGCCTGAGGCCCTGTGCCTTGAGCGCAAACTGGGCAAAATGGTCGAGGTTGTTTCGCGGTGATTCCCTGATGTCGTAGGCAAACCCCGTTACTAAGAGGCTGTTGTCAAGGCTCGTTGTCTCTGACACGTGGATAGGACGATCGTTCAACTGTGCCCCACACGTCTCACTGGCGGTGAATAGCTCATCTCGCGAAGGATCATAGATCACACCGAGAATACATCGCCCCCGGTACTCGAGTCCGATGGAGACGCAGTAGGCCGGGTAACCATGGGCGAAGTTGGTGGTTCCGTCCAATGGATCGATAATCCACAGATAGGGGGAGGGGGCTTGTTCGACTCGGCCGCGTTCCTCAGCCAAAAATCGATGGGAGGGAAAACAATTTCGAATATGGTCGATCAGGCATTGTTCTGCGGCGCGATCTGCATCTGTCACCAGATTGATCGGATTCTTGTATTCGACGCGAAAACCGCGTGCGCTATAGTTGAGAAGAAGCGCTCCGGCTTCTCGACTGGCTGCGATAGCGGTTTCGAGCAGCCTGTCGGTGGAGAGTGGTTCAGAGGAAATTGGCACGTGGGATTGTACCATGCTCCGACTTGCGGCTCCCATAAATTATGCTAGTCTTGGCTGAACAAGGCTTATGATCATGGTTAGATCAAGGATTACTTGCTTGCAAAATAAGTAACCTAATAGACAATGTATTATTTAAATATGGTATCTTGACAATGATTACAAGCAATGCTATAAAGCAAGCATGCTTTGAGTTGGAAAAAAATGAGAAGATTGTGGAAGAGTTAACGGACATTCTCGTTGGTTTGGAACAACGGATCAACGCGTACAAGAGCCGGTTCCAGGACTTAGAGAAAAAGCGTCGTCGATTAGATGACGAAATCGCCACCATCAAGAAATACCTCGAGCTTGCCGAGACCCTCTACCGCGTCGAGGCTGACAAGGCCAAGCTCGCCAGCTTGTCAAATCAAATCATTCCTGCTGATGACTCCAAAGGGAATCGACCTCCACCGGTGATGGATGTGACCGATCAATCCAGGGAGATTCTTCTTGGGCGGAGTAAGTACGTTGGGAAAAGTGTCCCTCAAGCTGCGTACGAAATACTCCGGGAATCCAACCGAGCGATGCATGCGAAGGAGCTTGTCCAACGGTTGATCGAGGGCGGGTTGCAGATCAAAGGGAAGACTCCATTGACCTCGATTGCTACGTCGCTGAAGCGTGACAAACGGTTCAGAAAGGTCGGCCCTAATACGTTTGAAGCTGTAGACGACATGCTGATCAAGGCTGTGTAGGGTTGGTTCTAACTTGCAACGGCGAAGGGGGGTGAGACTCTTGGCAACAAAGAAGGCAGCAAAGAAGAAGAAGAAGTAATCACCGCCATGATGTGATGCGCCGGAGGTGGGGTGCACTTACCTTCGGCGCACCATCCATAACCCACCTCGGGCAAAACTCTCCACTCCCCTTAATTCAGAAAAGAATCCAATCCCGAAGTGAGTGAGAAGACTTTGAATTAGGAAGCGGCCTGAAGTGCCACAGCCGGCTGGAATCGTGATCTGTGCGAGATCGGTCGCATTCCTTCGACTGTTGGCTCAGCGTTCAGCAGCACCCACTTTTCGGGCTGCTTGAGGATTTGTTGGACGAGGCGTGTATGGAGTGCATGCCCCGAGCGGTTCGCGATAATGTGGCCGATAAAGGATATCCCGAGCAGAGAGAAATCACCGATCAGATCGAGAATCTTGTGACGGACAAACTCATTGGTGAATCGGAGACCGGAATCATTCACGATACCATCTTCCGAAAGCACGACAGTGTTGTCGAGAGTTCCGCCTTTCCCCAGTCCACGGGCCCACAAGGCTTGAACTTCCTGCAAAAACCCGAAGGTTCTTGCTTCAGCAATCTCGCTCTCGAACGCGTTGACCGAGTAGTCATACTCGTACGTTTGAGTCTTGATAAGAGGATGTTCATAGTGAATCGAATAGGTGATGCGCGGGGTGGGGGATGGTTCGATTCGCACCTGCTTTGATCCCTCGGTCACTTCAATAGGTGACGTAATCTTGAGGAACGGCTGTTTTCGATCTTGAGGGGCGATTCCTGCGGCTTGAATCAAGCGGACGAACGGCGCCGCGCTTCCATCCATGACCGGCACTTCACTGGCTGTAACGTCAATGAATACGTTGTCCACGTGGAGCCCTGCCAGCGCCGCCAACAAATGCTCAATGGTTTGGACCTGAAATCCGCCCCCGCTGATAGCGGTGCACAGCTCAGTAGGAATTCGATGTTCGATGGAGACAGGGAGATACGCATCGACATCTCCCTGACGTCCGACAAACACTACCCCCGTGTCGGGTGGAGCCGGGCGCAGGGTAATGGTTGCGGATTGTCCGGAGTGAAGGCCGATACCAGAACATGTGATCGCCGATGCTAGAGTTTGTTGATTGCGCACAGCTCCTCCATCATGAAAGTCATCATGCATTACGGGTAAGCAAAAATTATGCTATGAATAATACATCGTAAGGCATTGTTATATAAAGATTAAATTAAATTTTTATAAATATCGTCCTGTATCTAAAAAGAGACAACTGTGTATTTCAAAAAACCTAACGCAAGAAAATGAAGATGATCTCCTGCATAGAAAGGGAGGCAATCGACCAAAGCAGCGTACCATGCGAGATGTACCGAGACAATCTCGAAAACCGTTTAAGTTGGAGATCACTGGAAAAATGTTCTCCTGGTGGAGGAGGATACCGAACCCTGAAGCAACCACCCCTCCGCATGGCCAACAAATATCTTCCTTTAAGCTGCGGTAGTTTGTGGATTCACTTCATTATGGAATGTTCCGAATCGCGACTCATACTCATTCACCACACGAGTGAGCGCAGTAGCTAACCGCTTCATCGCGAGTCGAAGAGACGTTGCACATGTTCGCGTAAGAACCCTGAAGGTTCGAGACATTGAACTGGACTGTCGGAGCGGTGCTGGTCGGCCGAGCCGACCGAGAAAAGTTTGCGCAGGCAAGCCTGTTGAGTTCCTTGTTGCTTCCGTCCGCCTCATAATCTTAGAAGCTCTTTTAAATATCACGGTAAGCCGCCGAAAAGGATCCAGTACTTCTGTTCCTTCTGTCGGTCCCACGCAATTTACCAAGAAATGTGATTCCTAAAAAGGAAAACCACGCTTTGTGCGATCGTTTCCATTGTCGCTAGGTTCATATGTTATCGCATGAGATGAAACATGCACAGAGCTGGTGGCGTGATCGTGTTGGAACACTTTGACAGAGAGACATGCCAAAAGCGAAAAAGGATGACAAACCATGAGCGTCTGGTACTCTTGTCATAATGTAGGTAATAAACCTTACTTAATATATAGATAACGAGGGCAGAGCCATGTGTGAAGGTTCGGAGACCGGCTCTTTTTGTACCGACGCGGCCTGGCTCTGAATCAGGCTTCTCAAAGGCCACACGCGCATGACTCATCCCTAGATCTGGTGCCAAATGCTTTACAATCACCTAATCGAATGCCACCGTTGATCTTACCCGCCATGTCAAGACATCTGAGCCTCTTCTTGAATCCGAGAAGTGTATAATGACATCCGGATGACACGTCTCTTTAGCCATTTTCAATCGTCGGTCGGTACCAAAGTCATATTGGCCTTAACCGGGGTGGGCCTCGTCATCTATGTTATCTTCCACATGTTGGGAAATCTTCAGGTATTCGAAGGACCCCATGCGCTCAATAGCTACGCGGCATTTCTCCGTGATATGCCGATCCTGCTATGGACAGCCCGCATCGGATTATTAGGTATTGCGGTTGTCCACGTCGTGCTGGCTATCCATCTGAGTCTGAATAACCGTCGTGCTCGTCCCATAGCTTATGTAATCCACGGGTATCGCCGAGCTTCGATTGCCTCTCGAACGATGGCGGCGTCCGGAATCGTGTTGCTGCTCTTTATCGTCTTCCATCTTCTGCATCTGACGGCCGGCATCATCGGTCCTGCATCTGCGGGTCTCATCGACGCGGAAGGGCATCGCGATGTCTACGGCACGCTGATTCATGCCTTCCAGAACCCACTCATGGTCGTGGTCTATTTGGCGGGGCAGGTGGGGCTCGCCTTTCATCTGAGCCATGCCGTTTCCAGTAGCGTACAGACCCTTGGGTTCGAACATGCGGCACTGGACCGACTGTTCAAGGCTGCTGGTCCATCGGTCGCGTTGCTGGTGGTGCTTGGCAATGTCGCCATCATCTTGGCAATCTTCTTGGGGATCGTGCGGTGATCACGAAACTGGACTCCAAAATTCCATCCGGACCTCTGGAAACGAAATGGGACCGCCATCGGTTCAGTGAAAAATTGGTCAGTCCCAGCAATAAGCGGAAGCTCACGATCATTGTCGTCGGCACCGGCCTCGCCGGCGCCAGTGCGGCATCGACCTTGGGACAACTCGGCTATCAGGTGGAGTGCTTTTGTTTTCACGATAGCCCGCGTCGCGCGCACAGCATTGCGGCACAAGGGGGAATCAACGCGGCAAAGAACTATCAGGACGACGGTGATAGTGTGGGGCGACTGTTTTATGACACGATCAAAGGCGGAGATTTTCGCTCGCGCGAAGCGAACGTCTATCGACTCGCTCAAATCAGCACGCAGATCATCGATCAGTGTGTCGCGCTCGGCATCCCGTTTGCCAGGGAATATGGCGGGCAGCTGGCGAACCGGTCCTTCGGGGGCGTCCAAGTCTCCCGTACCTTTTACTGTCGGGGACAGACCGGACAGCAGCTGCTGTTGGGCGCCTATTCGGCGCTGTGCTGGCAAATTGAACGTGGTCAGGTCACGATGCGTCCGCGTACCGAAATGCTCGACTTGATCGTGGTCGACGGTCAGGCTCGTGGCATTGTAGTGAGGGATTTAGTCACCGGACGCTTGAGCGTCCATATGGCGTATGCCGTCGTGCTTGCGACGGGCGGGTACAGCAATGTGTACTACCTCTCGACCAATGCGAACGGGAGTAACGTAACGGCCACGTACCGAGCATGGAAACAAGGGGCGGCGTTTGCCAATCCGTGTTTTACGCAGATCCACCCGACGGCGATCCCACCCGGTGACGTCTATCAAGCGAAGTTGACACTCATGTCCGAGTCACTTCGCAACGACGGACGCTTGTGGGTGCCAAAGCTTCCGGCAGATACCCGTTCTCCGCATGATATCTCGGAAGGAGAACGCGATTATTTCCTGGAGCGCCGGTATCCGCGATTTGGGAATCTCGCTCCACGGGACATCGCGTCACGTGCGGTGAAGGCCGTATGCGACGAAGGTCGTGGGGTCGGTCCAAACGGGCACGGTGTGTACCTCGATTTTGCCGGTGTGATCGAACAACAAGGATTCGATGTCGTGCGCGAACGCTATGGCAATCTCTTCGAAATGTATCATCGGATTACAGGAGAAGACGCCTATCGCGCGCCCATGCGGATCTATCCGGCACCTCATTACACCATGGGGGGGCTCTGGGTGGATTACAATCTGATGAGCACGATCCCCGGGCTGTTTGTGATCGGGGAAGCCAACTTCGCGGATCACGGCGCCAATCGACTGGGGGCCAGCTCGTTAATGCAAGGACTCGCCGACGGGTATTTCATCCTCCCGTATACGATCGGTCATTATTTGGCAACTGCGAAACTCCCCCCTGTGGCGGAAGATCACGCGCAGGCCAGCGCGGCGCTTCATCGCGTGACGAGTCGAATCACGCGCCTGTTGGACGCGAAGGGAGGTCGAACAGCCGCCTCGTTTCATCGAGACGTCGGAAGACTTTTGTGGAATCATTGCGGCATGTCTCGCGATGAAGCGGGGCTCAAACTGGCGCTCGCGTCGATCCCTGCGCTTCGGGATGCGTTTTGGCGTGAGGTGGTGGTTCCAGGCTCGGGAGATGCCTTCAACCAAGAGCTGGAGTATGCAGGACGAGTGGCGGACTATCTGGAATTCGCCGAATTGCTCTGTCACGACGCATTGCATCGTCAGGAATCATGCGGAGCCCACTTCCGCGAAGAGCATCAGACCGGAGACGGCGAACCAACGCGAGATGACAGCCGCTTCGCGCACGTCGCGGCATGGGAGTACCGGGAAGGAACCATTCCCATCTTGCACAAAGAGCCGCTGGCCTTCGAATTCGTGCAACCGACGACGAGAAGTTACCAGTGATCGGTGACAAGGGGCCGGCATGACGGTAAGACGAGAGAGGGATTGGCAGGCGTCATGCGATTCACGTTGAACATCTGGCGCCAGAAGGGGCCGAATGAAGCTGGTCGGTTTGTCCGCTACGAGGCTTCCGACGTGAGCCCCGGGATGTCGTTCCTTGAAATGCTCGATGCGGTGAATCAGAAACTGCTCGTTGCCGGGGAAGAACCCGTGGCGTTCGAGCAGGACTGCCGCGAGGGTATCTGCGGAAGTTGCTCGCTGGTCATCGATGGCATTCCGCACGGTCCCGATCGAGGCATCACTACCTGTCAGCTGTACATGCGAAGGTTTCCAGATGGGGCCAGCATCACGATCGAGCCGTGGCGGGCAAGGGCTTTCCCGATCATCAAAGACTTGGTGGTCGATCGCAGCGCTCTCGACCGGGTCATGCAAGCAGGTGGGTATATCTCCGTCAACACCGGGGGTGCGGTGGACGGGAATGTGCTGCTGATCGGGAAGGATCGGGCGGAAACTTCCATGGATGCGGCGTCATGCATCGGCTGCGGGGCCTGTGTGGCAGCCTGTAAGAATGCTTCTGCGATGCTTTTCGTGGCGGCGAAGGTCTCCCATCTGGCGCTCTTGCCGCAAGGGGAGCCCGAGCGAACACGCCGTGTGAGCGCCATGATTGAAGCCATGGATCGAGAGGGTTTCGGCTCCTGCGGCAATCAGTATGAATGTGAGGCGGTCTGCCCGAAAAGCATTAGCGTGCGCTTCATTGCCACCCTCAATCGCGAATATCTTCGTGCCGGCATCGTAGAATCCGCTCTTTCGAGTGAGTCCGAGTCTCCCCACGCGGAGTCCGTCTAGTTGAACTGCTTCAGATGTGGCGTCTTTCCATGTCGGTCGCGCAATGACCTGAAACCGTTCTGGCGGCCGATTTGCTCCAGATGGCAATCAGCTTGACTGTGCGGGAAAGGCCTTTATAGTGCCATCAGGGAGAAGTATTGGTTAAAGCTGGTTGCGGATGGTATCGAATGCGGCGCGATGTATATGCTGCCACAATCGCCGCGTGAGCGTATTGCCATGCTGATCTGGATGGCACCGTTCGAGTGCCAGCGCTGCCTTCATCGGTTTCTTGCGCGTCGCCTCAGTACGGGAAGGTCGTCACGCGCTATTGAGCGCCGTGAACATCTCCGTATCCCGGTCAAGCTCTGCCTATCGTTTTCGGGAGGGAAAGTCAGGGGTGAGGGGACTGTGATGGATCTGTCTTTAGGGGGGTGCATTATCAAGAGCGCCACGCACGTGCACGTTGACGATATTTTCTACCTGGAGATCGTCATCGCCGAGAACGAGCCTCCCATTGAGGTCGCCGCTATGGTCCGGTCGGTCAGTGCGCGCGGGATTTCATTCAAGTTCCTGCGAAAGGCTCAAGAGAACAGGCGGCTGCTGACCTTCATCCACTCGCGTGCCGGCTCCACCTCTTCCATTCTCTCCAAGGCCGTCGAACCGACGATTGTCGGCCAGCCTCACTCTCCTTGACTATGTGGGTGTCTCCCCTCCGTGACGAAGAGCCAGTTGGTATGCTTCGCTAGCCCGCGATCGCGCACGTTCGCCCACCTGCAGCTTTGCTCATCTTGAGCAGGTTTTTTAACGAGTTCTTGTATCGGAGAGTCGACTCATCCGTGGCCCGTCGACCGGCGCCAACTCAATATCCGCCAGCACGCCGCGATGATCCGACGGCCAGAGTGCGTCGCCGTTCGGGAGGCGACCGGGCTGATCAAACGCCAAACGACTTGATCGGACGACCGGATCTCTGCCGTTCTTCCCATCAATCAAGAAGATAAAATCGACGCGGCGATCGGCGGTGGACCATTCGACGTGGATGTTTTGCCAGACGGTACCTCCAGGCATTCTCGGATTCGCAACCCGGAAGACATCAATGAATCCAGGTTTATTCTGCCATTCGGCCAGCACGGCAGATTACTCCCCAGTATTCAAGTCGCCCATCAGAATCGCTCGCCCCGTTCCTTGATGTTCACGGAACAGTTCTCCGACTCGCCGGAGCTGGCACTCATCACCTTTTGAGGTATGGGCCGAAAAGATTTGGATCGGTCCATCCGGTGCATTGATCTCAGCCCGTAAGAGGATGCGGGGATCCATGCGGCGTTGGCAGCGAGGCAGGTCGTAGACTTCCGAGGCGACGATCGGATGGCGACTTAAGATGGCTGGTCCCTCTTTGAAGCCGATGGCTGATGTGATCAATCGATCCAAGAGACCGATGCCGAAGATGTGTTGGGTGGCGGGCTCGAACACCATCTGATATCCAAGCGCATCGGCGATCCGATTCGGGACGTTGCCGTGCTTTCGGCTGTCCGACGCCTCTTGAAGCGCGATCACGTCAGGTTCCAGCCGCTGCAGTTCCTGGATAGTCATGTCGAGCCGCTCTTCGAGGTGAGTGCCGTTCTCGAAGAATCCAGACCATGGGCCGTCGTGGAGCAGGTTATAGGTGAGAACCCGAAGTTGCGCTGGCTGTTCTTGAGCCATAACTGGTTCATGTGTCAGTTGGGTCAGCACGAAACAAATGCTCAATAAGGCCATGATCATTCGGATCATCACCCAGTGGAATGATCGCGAGGCTGAGCGAGTGACCGTTTTCATGGACAATTTACACGGATCTCATGGATACGACTGGGTGATTTGCTAGTACGCCGTCGATGCGACCTTCGATACTATAAAGCATGTCGTTGTTATACGCTATTCTCCTATCGTTGAGCGTATTTTTCTCCTCTGCACGGGCAGCTGATATCACGCCGCCGTCCCAATCGCCTCCACCGGTAAGGCCGCAAGATCCCTCAACCGAGAAATCGCAACCGGACAATTCCCCAAGCACGCGTGATCCAGGCATGGTGAAACAACCCGAAACGATTCCTCACCCGGATTCTGTTGTGAATCCACCAGTGATCGATCCTAAAATGGCCATTGACCCGGAGGCAAAAAGTGACGAGGAGCGGCACCCCTCGCTTCAGCCTGAAGAGAATCCTCCAGTGGAGAAATGAGAACTTACGGCATGCAGATCATCGCACATGTCTTCCGAAGAAGACGAATAGTAAGAACTGAGCTTTAAACCGGCTTGAACATTTCCTCGCTCCGAGATCTCCATCCCAGAGGTCGAAATTGGTCTCGTATCAAGCCGATCTTGTTGTAACGAGTCTATTCCGCTGTTTCCATGCGTCATAGTACTGCTGACAGGTGTAGGGTGTGTGCCAAAGGAAACTCAAAACTCTCTGGCTCAACATGCAGGGAATCCGGGAAGTCCTACTCCGAGGACAAGACCTTCGTACTATCGCAACACGGCCGGTACATCGTGGCGCCTCCGGGAAATCCGGCAGGATCACCTGCCTATTGATGAACAGCACGGAAAATCAATCGAGTGGATGGCCGGAGACCGCCGGCTTCATCTTGACACACATATCGATTGCGACAAACTTGCGCGGTAGCTCCGGTCCTTGCGCCGGCTTTTCGGCCGATGCTAAGATTGAACCCGACAAGGATTCGCACCTTTCACATCAACCTGAACGTTGGTCGGTTGACAATGCCCAACATTACTCTGATTGTGTCACCCAGTTGCGGGGCCTGTCCCTCAGCGAAGAGCCTGTGGAAGCAGCTGCGCGTGAAGTACAGCTTTTCCTACCGGGAAGTGGATATCACCACGAAAGACGGTCAGGAATTGGCGGACCGCCATTCGGTCCGTGCCGTGCCTGCGACGATTATGGATGGAAAGCTGACGTTCGTCGGAGTCCCCAGTCGAGAGAGCGCGGAAAAAGCCCTTCAATTAAAGATCAAACAACGGGAAGGCTAGGGGGACCGATGGATGAAGACGATATCGAGCTGCCGATTCTTCCGCGCCTTGATAAGGGGCCGCCGCCGGATTGTCCGATCTGCGGCGATCCGATGTCCTTCATCGACGGTGACTGGGCCTGCGTCGATTGCAACGGCGAGCTCTTGGGGCCGGAGACCGGGTAGCGTACAATGACCGGCCATGTTGCGGGTCGTTACCGGTCGCTTTCACCCATTTCTCGAAACCGCTCTTGTCGATCATCTCGCGCGCGTCAAGGCCGCTGATCCGCTTGCGCCGGTCGCCATCTTCGTTCCGTCCAAGCCACTAGCCGACCGGATTCGCACTCTCCTTTCCGTCGAACATGGATTGTCGTTCCTGAACCTCCACATATTGACCTTTCATCAATTAGCGCTGCGGCTGTCTGGAGAAGTATCCAACCGTTGTCCGTTGCCACGGATGGTGGATGAGTTGTTCTTTGAACGACTAGTCCGTCACATTGTTCGCAGCAAGCTCTCCAGCCAGGTTCCGCTACAACGAATCGGGCAATCAGCGGGGACGTGGGGAGCGCTCTGGGCGACGATTCGCGACTTGCGGGATGCCGATGTCGATCCAAGCCAGGCGTGGCAAAGTCTCCGAGAAGGTTATTTTGAAGAGGACGATCGCGAGTGGGTCGATGCCCTGATCTCGCTCTACGCGGCCGTGAAGGAAGCAGGCAGGATGCTGGAGGTCGGAACGCAAGACGATCTGGCGGAGGCGCTTATTCCTCTTGTCCCGACCGCCTCATTCCTCCAGTCGTTGAAGCGAGTGTTCTATTACGGGTTCTATGATCTGACGCAAGTACAGCTGTCCTTCTTTGGAGCCGTCAGCCGGACCAAGGACACGACCTTGTTTTTCCCACTTGAGGATGATCCCTCCTATGGATTTGCCCGGCGCTTTTTCGATCGATACATCCAGCCGTTGGGGATGTCAGACGATGCAAAGGTCCGACTGGAACAGAAGGTTTCTAAAGTAAGGGAGCATCCAGTCCAGCTCACTCTCAGAAGTGTGATCGGTGTGGAGGAAGAATTGGCGGCAGCCTGCCGCACGATCCTCGATCTGGTTGAAACCAACGGCTATCGGTTCGACGAGATCGGTGTCACCGCCAGGACACTCGATCCGTACAGCCCGTTTCTTCAGTCGATCTTCGATCGCCATCGGATCCCCTTCCATACGACCGCGTCGCGACCATTGATTCACGAACCGATCTGCAAGCTCGTGCTGCAGCTGGCCTCTTTACCGGTGAACGATTTTTATCGCGCGTCAGTCCTCGATGTGGTGACGTCCCCGCTTTATGGGACGGATCTATTCGATGACCTGTCGGAGTCCTACCGACCCGACCAATGGAAACTGCTGGTTCAAGCCCTCGACATCACTCGCGGAGTCGAGGAGTGGAAGCGCCTGGAGCGGGCGGGTCACGCCGCATTGATACTCGATGGAGAGGAGAGCCCAATCGGTTCTCTTGCGATTGCGCCGGGAGTGATCGGTCTGCTCTGGCAGGTGGTTTCACAGCTCATGGAAGACCGTTCATATTTACCTTCTCGAGGCACGATCGGCCAGATGGTCACGGCTTGTCGGGCCCTCGTCGAGCGGCGTCTGCGGCGGACGGATGTCGCGGAATCACCTGCCGAGAGCGTTCAGGCCGTTGACCGGCCGCTGATATGGGAAGTCATCGATCAGATCTGGATCACACTCCTGGAATTGGAGCCGCTCACTGAAGAGCTGACCTGGGCGGAATTCGTGGAACTGCTGACGCATATCTTTGAACGGACGAGAACACCTCTTCACGATGGCTCTCCGCGTGGGGTGATGGTGTGTGACGTGATGGCAGCTCGTGGGATCCCGTTCAGAGCCCTGTTCATCCTCGGTCTGAACGAAAAAGTATTTCCGCGCTATATCCGGGAGGATGCCTTTCTCAGGGATCGCCATCGGCGCGTGCTCGACGCCACGCTTGGATTCAAAATCGACGAAAAATTGACGGCCTATGAGGAGGAGACCTTGCTCTTCCACCTGCTCTGCCAAGCCGCCAGTCAGAGGCTGTATCTCTCCTATCAACGGGCCGATGAAACCGGACGTATGCTGGCGTCCTCTCCATATCTCGAAGAAGCTCGACGGCGGTTCGGCGGCAATGAACAACCGATCGATGTGGTGCCTCGCCGCCTGACCGATCGTGTTGTGCAACGGCCGACGATCAAACGGTTCTTACCACCTCTTGAACTGACCCGGTGGTTGGCCATGAGCGGGCAAGACCCCATCGAACTGGTACAGGCGCTCGGGCGTGACGCGGAATCCTTCCAACAGGCAACCGCGGCGCTGGATCGCATCGAAGAGGAGGGTAGTAGGTTGAATCCATTCGATGGGATGACCGGAGCGGTCGAGCTCCATTGGGCCCGGCTCATCGAACGGGGCGTCGCTCCCACGCCACTCGAACGGTATGCCCGCTGTCCCTTCCAATACTTTGCCTCCGATGTGCTGCGACTCGAACCGAGCCGTAGGTCGATATCCCAACAACCGGATGCAGCGTTGGTGGGCACACTCTGTCATGCCGCCTTGCGCCGGTGCTACGAACGACTTGTGCAGGCCGGGTGGCCGAGTACACAGGCGACGGATGATATGAAGGAACGAACGATCCGTATGTCGGTTGAACAAGCGGCAGCGGACTTGGAATCGCAGCATCGGACCGGTCATTATCTCTTGTGGCAGCTGGCGAAAGAACAGATCGTGACGCTTGTGGCCGCGGCGGTAGAGGCGGATGAAGCGGAGCAGGCCGAGCATCCGTACCAGCCTATTGCCTTTGAAGTGGATGGGGAAGGGGCGATTCCTGACATTCTCGACGGAGAACCGTTGAAGATCCGTGGTCGGATCGATCGTCTCGATCGAGACCGGGATTCCGCCGCAGTACGGGTCGTCGACTACAAATTCAAACTCGGTTCGGCCATGAAACCGGAAGATCGTAACCTAACTCAGTCTGCCGTCCGTGGGTATCGACTGCAACCGCCGTTTTATAGCTCTCTCGCCGTTTCCGGACAGTCCACGGCGCGGCATGTGCAATTTCTGTTTCTTGCCCCCGAGTGGCCCATGCCGATCAGTCGTTCGACATTCGAGGCGAAGCCGTGGGCATCGGAGACCGGGGGCCTGATACAACGCACGATCAAGACCGTGATCGACGGGATCCGGGCCGGGCGATTTTTTATCATCCCGGACGGCTATTGCGACAATTGCGAATTTCGTGTGATCTGTCGGAGAGAACATGCTCCGACGTGGTGGAGGGCGTATCGAGCGACCGAGCCGAAGGCGCTGAGGACGCTGCGTACGCAGAAGATCGGCGATGAATAATGAGTTTCTGATACCGGATCGTGCGGCCCGACAGTCAGCCGAGACGACCTTCGATCGCAACGTCGTGGTCGTGGCCGGCGCAGGGACCGGGAAGACGACGTTGCTCGTCAATCGTCTCGTCCATCTGCTGATGAAAGAACCGGCTCCGGTGCCGATCACGCAAGTGGTGGCGCTGACGTTCACCAACAAGGCGGCGACCGAGATGAAAGTGCGACTGCGGGAGCGACTGACCGTCCTTGCCCATCCACAAACCGATTCGATGCGAACAACAGACGGAGGGGCTGTTTCGAGGAGCGATCTCCAAGAGCGGTATGGACTGAGCGGCGATGCGATTGCCGCCCGTGCCCAAACCGCATTGCGCGAATTAGAAAAAGCGCAGATCGGCACACTCCATAGTTTCGCGGCCCACCTGTTACGACTCCACCCGCTGGAAAGCGGCGTCGATCCTGATTTCAAGGAAGATGATGGCTTGCGCTTTGAAGAACAGTTCACTGCTGCGTGGGATTGCTGGCTCGATCAGGAATTGAGCCGCAACAGCCAACACCATCCGTTGTGGCGATCGATCTTGTCATCGGCCACGCTCGATGAAGTCAGATCGTTGGCTCGGTCCTTGTGCAGTGAATTGGTCGATCTCGACGCGATGCGGGAACAACTCGCCTCAACGGCGATATCGCCGGCCATGTCAGACTGGATGCAGCATATGAGCGCGCGGGCTGACCAGCTGTTGAACGAACACGACAGACCGAAGCGCCGTAAGGTCGAGCAGATGCTGGCCGCTGCGGCTTCCGTGATCCGCCTCGTGGCAAGCAAGGGGTTGGCCGGCCGGGAAGATGTGACGGCGGTGGAACGAGAATGGCTCGACAAAGACCTTGGGAGTACTGTGGCGGGATGGGAGAAAAATGATTTCAAAGAGGCGGGCGCCCTCATCGAGACGACGCAACAACTCATCACGATCGATCAGGCGTTTTTGAATGACCTGGTGACGCTACTCATCCCGCTGGTGCGAAACATCCGAGAAACGTTTGTTCGGCAGGGTTGGCTTTCCTTTGATGGGCTGCTGGCGCGGGCGCGGGCGTTGCTCTTCGAGCACCCGACCGTCCGCGAGCGGATCAAACGAGAATATCGTGCATTGTTGGTCGATGAATTTCAGGATACGGACCCGACGCAGTACGAAATCATTCTCGCGGTCTCCGAACGTCAGGGAATGCAAGCGGTCCGCTGGCAGGAGATGGCCCTCGAACCGGGAAAGCTTTTCATCGTGGGAGACCCCAAACAGTCTATCTATGCCTTTCGGCGAGCCGACATCGAAGCGTTCGATCGAGTCGTGGAGAAGGTTGCGGCCGAGGAGGGAGTTGCGCAGGCATTGACGACGAACTTCCGAAGCGATGGAGCGGTTTTGGAGCCGGTCAATGAAACCTTTGATCGGCTCTTTGAACGACGACCACTGGTTCAGCCGGCGAACGTGCGGTTGGAGGTATGCCCTCAACGGAAGCCCTCTTCGATCGAGCCGGGTGTCCGCCTCTGCGTGACGACGCCGGATGGCGAAGGCGACATGTTCGATGCGGCCGGGGCGACACGAGCTGAAAGCGAAGTGCTGGCTCGTTGGCTGACCGATGACATTCTCGGTCGTCCCACGGTGAAGCCAGGTCATGTGGCGCTGCTGTTCAGAAAACTGACACAGGCCGATGTCTACCTCGATGCGTTGCGACGACATGAGATTCCTTACGTCATCGAGGGGGAGAAACATTTCTATCGCCGTCAAGAAGTCATCGACCTCGTCAACCTCTTACGCGTCTTGGACCATCCTCACGATGAGGTTGCTTTGACCGGCCTCCTTCGTTCGCCGCTCGGGGGGCTGATGGATCGAGAACTCTATGAGTTCAAGCGGGCAGGGCACTTTAATTATCTCTTGGGAGATAATCTTAGGACATGGCCTCATGCCCGCGCCGATGTCGTTCGGCGGCTGTATGAGCATCTGTCGTGGCTCCACCGGGCCATCCCTGTTTTGCCGTTGGCCGAGGCGCTTGAGCTGATTTTTGATCGATTGCCGGTTCTCGATCTGGCCGCTGCGTCGCTCCATGGGGAACAGGCTGTGGCCAATCTCCTGAAAGTGAAGCAAACGGCTGCGTCACTCGCTGACCGGCCCCACATGACTCTAAGCGGATTCATAGAACTCATGATTGCCCGACTCGAAGAACAACCGGATGAATCCGAAAGTTTGCTCGCCGAAGAGTCGGTCGAAGCGGTACATGTATTGACGATCCATAAGGCCAAGGGGTTGGAATTTCCTATCGTCGTGTTGCCGGGTCTTCATCAGGGGAGTGGGCGTGAGCGGGGCGCGCCACAGGTCTCCTACGATTGGTCGAGCTCAACCTATGGGCTTTCCCTGGGCCGATACCGATCGCTCGGCTCGTTGCTGGTCCAACACAAGCTGCGGCTACGAGAAGACGCGGAACGGCGACGAGTGCTGTACGTCGGGATGACCAGGGCGAAAGAGCTGTTACTCTTGTCCGGCGGAATCACGGCTCGCTCGGTCGGCGAAACGGTCTTCGAGCTGTTGAGGAACATCGGGACAGGAGAAATCGGAGATCCTTCGACTGAAGCCTTGAGCATCGGAGCCAGTAGGATTCCGCAACAAGTCGTCACGGCACCGGAACGAAAGCGATTCCGGCGAGGCGGGGACAGGGCGGTCAGTGTGACATTGATCGATCCACAGGAAATCGCGCTTCTGTGGAAGGTGAGGATCGCTCGATGGAAAGAAACTGGCGAGAGAGCGCATCATCTGACGCCGACGGAGCTGGGCAGACGCGCGGGGTTGACCCGAGGCGGTACGACTTTGGTTCGACAGGAGGCGGTGATTGGCCGGTTGGCCGGCGTGGTGGCTCATCGCCTGCTGGAGCGATGGGACTTTTCACTGGACCCTTCCGGGTTATCCGCTCAGGTTGGCGCCGCTCTTCGGTCGGTCCTTGGGCCCGACCAACAATCCCAGGCTGAAGCGGTCGAGGATTCAGTGAACGATCTCCTTGCGACCTTTGGTCAATCAGAAGCCTATGCGCGACTGCGATCATCTCAGATTTTTGGTCGTGAAGTTCCGTTCATCATACCATGGGGTGATCGGCAGGTGATGGAAGGTGCCATCGACCTCATCTATCGGCGTGATGGAGAGCTTTGGATCGCCGACTACAAAACAGACGGGGTATCGGCCGATCAGGCGGCGGGTCGCGCCGAACGGTACCGAACACAAAGTGAAATCTACAAGGCTGCTGTGAAACAGAGTCTGGGAGTCGAGCCGCGATTCCATTGCCTTTTTCTACGCTGTGGTGTCGACATAGAATTGTAAATTCATGGACTATGGAAATGGCTAGGCGAGAACATATCTCCCCTGCAGTCTTTGCGGAGCTGGTCCAGCAGGCAATCGCGGATCTTCCGCCTCCCTACGCCAAGCTCATGGAATCCGTTGCCGTGGTCGTAGAGGAAGAGCCGCCCGAGGACGTCTTGCGAGATTTGGAGCTGGATGAGAAGGACGATTTACTGGGCCTCTATCAAGGCCAATCGCTGGCGGACGATTCATTCTTCAGACCGGGCGGTGAACCACCGCCCCGGATTTCCATCTATCGCGGACCGATCCTCCGCTTGTGTGACAGTCCGGAGGAAGTGGTGCAGGAAGTGTACGACACGGTGGTGCACGAACTTGGGCACCATGTCGGCCTGGATGATGACGAAATGCCGTACTAAAGAACCAGTGCTAAGAATAAAGTGCTCAGGGTTGAGTTGAAAACACCGTGATCCCCAGCGGCTCAGTACGTATCGCTCAGAACTTTTAAGAGTACGCGGGATTTTGCCTCGCTCGTTGGTAGCCCAAGACGAGCATGATTATCCCGATCAATACCATGGGTAGGGAGAGAATCTGGCCCATGGTAATCGGGCCCAGAATGAAGCCGAGATGTTGATCCGGTTCACGGAAGAGTTCGACGATCAGTCTGCTGATGCCGTATCCGGTCACAAAGGTCCAAAAGATCGTACCGGGAGGAGTAGGGCGCCGATCGATCCACCACAAGACGGTGAACAACACCAGGCCTTCCAGCGTTGCCTCGTATAATTGCGAAGGATGGCGGCAAACCGGACCTCCGGTCGGGAAGACCATACACCACCCTGCATCGGTTGACCGACCAAAGAGCTCGCCATTGATGAAATTCCCTATCCGACCACACCCTAACCCGATCGGTGTGACGGAAGCCGCCAGGTCCGCGATCGTATAGGCAGGAATCCTTTGCCTATGGCTGAACCAGATCAGTGCGACGATCGTTCCGATGAGCCCACCGTGGAAGGACATGCCTCCCTCCCATACCGCGAGTAACTTCAGTGGGTTCTGAATGTAGTACGAAAAGTTGTAGAAGAGTGTGTAACCGATACGCCCCCCCAGAAACACGCCGAAGGCCGCGTAGACGACCATGTCGTAGATCTGGTCCTTCCTAATCTCCAACCCCTTACGGGTGACCTTGCGCTGAATCAAGAAGTAGGCCGCAGTGAGGCCGATCAGGTACATCAGCCCATACCAGCGCAACTGAATAGGACCCAGCGCCACAATGACTGGATCGATGTTTGGATAAGGAATCGCGGCTAGAGAACCCATATATTCTCTGTCAGGATTGCTCTTTGAAAGATATTGTTCGTATTCTGAACATGTTCATAATGCCTCACTGATTCGCGCTGCTCGTGCGAGGCACTGCGCGGACTTGCCGACGGATCATACGGGGGCCCACCTGTCAATGCAAGCGTATCTAGGATTAAAGGATGATTAGGACGTTGTCATGGGAAAACGTTGCCTACAAACGATTTCCAGGAATTGCAGAGGGACAAGTGTTGGATTTCTGAAACGACTGTGTCTCACTCTGTCGAGAAAAAGAGACCCAATATTTGTCACTTCTCATCGTTGCAGATCGTCTCCTTGATTTTCCGAGGTAATCGCTGGCCGTTTGCCCGTACTCACGCTGGCACAAAGCATGCTGATACATTCTTCAGTAGGAAGAACGATTGAACGGTCTTCCGGCACATCACCACCATTACGAGGGAGGTTCGCCATGTCGGAGCAGGGGAAGCACGTCGCCAAGGCAGCTGCATTCATCGCCGGTGGAGCCGTCATCGGAGCGGGACTGGGGCTCCTCTTCGCTCCACAGACCGGATCCGAAACGCGTCGGAGCATCAGCCGGTACGCTCGGAAGGCGCAGGCGCAGACCAATCGCTGGGGGCGAGCGGTCAAGTCGGGCGTGAAAGTCGCGTTCGACCAAAAGCCACCGATTGTCACGAGTTGCGAAGGACAGCCCCCACAACTCACCGCAGTATTGAACTAGTTCCTGCGGAAGATCATCGGTGGCAGATCCACCCGTTGTGTCCCTCCTCCGTCACGGCTGGATCTGCTATCGATGGTCCGTGGGAATCTGAATGCTGATGGCACCGGCTAGTTCACCCACCTGAGCGCCTTCCCTTGGATAGCCGGAAATGTCGAGTATCCCTTTCGGGCTTCCATGACACGTCAGACAGTCCTCTGAATAATATATCGGCATCATCGCCCTGAGTAGCTGCCCACCGTCGATCCACTCGACGACGGGCGTGGTCGCTGATGGTCTGGTCGCAAGTCGACTCAACGCCATCTCTTCGTACGCATCCGGACTATTTTTCAAGTTCCTCGGGTTGAGGGTGGTCTGTTTGATCGTCACGTGTGAGCGATTGGAAAACTTCCGTGCGGCCTGGCTGCCGAATGTGGCCGGGATGAAGTTCTTATATCCGATCCCGCGCTGATTGATCACGAACTGCGCGTCCCCTACCACTTCTTTGCTTGTGAGGAGCAGCGTAGCCAAAAGATCTTTGGTAAGAGGCGGTAAGGACGAAGGGGGATGCTGCAAATCAATGAGAGTCTGTTGGAGGAACTCCTCACGTACCAGCTGTTCAAAGACCTCGGGCGTGAATCCCTTATCGGCTTTGACCGGATCGTTGATCAATGATTGGTTTCGTTCGACGACGACACGTCCTGCGTTAAGAAGGGTTGTCAAGAGCTCCGCGGTCTGTTCTATTTCCTTGCGCGAGTCCTGTGTCCAGCCGATCTGGGGGCATAGGAGGGACAAGACCAACACAAAAACTCGTAAGACGTTCGGCGGAACGATCATGAACACCTCGGTTTTCCCTATTGTCACTCTGCCAAACGGCACTGTCCCTGATCATAATGTTCAGGAACTTGTGTAACCTCAAGCGGCAACCCTTCGGTTGTCGCCCGACGAGTAGGCGCGTATTCTGCTTCCACCCATCGCCGATGCATGTGCTTCAGCCGACCTGATTCCTCCAGGCGAAACAGCAGGTTGTTCAAGAACCATTGTAACTGCCTGTGGTCGTCGCTTGTTACGATGGAAAGGTCTTCATGAGTGAGAATCCAAGGGGTACCATCGATTTGTGTCAAGATTCGCCAATCCTGCCAGACCCGTTTCGTCACATACTGAAGGATGGAATGGTTGGTCAGGATAACATCGATGTTCAGGTCCTTCGTTTCGATCGAAGCGGGAAGCGAATCGCAGATGACCATGCGGATCCGCTTGAGGTTGGCTTCCGCGTACAGGTGAGAGGATCTTCTTTTCTGAACGGCGACCGTCAAGCCGGCAAAGGCTTCCTGGACGGCTGTGAGCGTATCCTGCTTTCCATCCTGCTTTTTGAACTGTGTCCAGATGCGTTCGGCAATCTCCGGTTTTTGGGTGATGGCGGCAATCCCGTCGTCGTGCAGGTACGGTGCCGAAAACCAGAGGCCGGCCGGCCGGGTGCCTGGAACGGTCCCGCTCACGGACGAGACGAAGAGATCAAGCTGCCCCTCGCTCATCTTGATGAACAGATCGGGAAATCGTGTGACGTGCAGAGTTGGAACGATGGGGTTCTGTCCGCCGCAATGGGTTGTGAGTGCGTCGGCGATCTCTCGGATCAGTTCGATATCCAGGCCTGTGACTCGAATGCCTTCGTCGGTATACACGGCGGGAAAGACAAACGGGCGAAACGGTTCCACTGAAATGCCGACACGCAATCGCTCACGGGCGCAAATCGCGGACAGTTCGTCACGGGTCAACGGATGGACCATGGTCACTGCATCGTAGATCAGCCCACATCCCTGCAACAGCAGGATGGTGGACATCAAGAGGCACCAACGCTGCCAGTCGGCATACTTCCTTCGGTCGCTCATGCGAGCGACTCGTCTTCGTTGTGCGATCAATTCCATGACGCCCAGATCATTACAGCCTAATTCCGATCGTAAACAACCATTGATCCGAGAGATCGGAAACGCCATTGAAGTCGATTTCGAACCGAGAGTATTGGAGCCCCATGTCGACTGAAAACCCGCGAGCGACCGGGAATCGGACGCCCACCTGTCCGCCATAGAGATAACCGAGGGAATCGGCGTCCCGTCCGGGAAGGGTTCCGCCAATCAGCGTACCGATGTAGGGGACCGCCCGATCTTCGAGCGGCCCGAAGAGCACATGCCGGATCACTCGATTGAGCGGGTTTGCTTTGGGGAAATCCAAGATGTCGATGAAATTATTCCAACGAGGGTTAAGAAACAGCGAATGTTGATCGGTGACGAACGTAGGTGTGTGTTGACTGTAGTATTGATACACCGTTCGTATTTCAAGCGGGCCATACCGAAGGGCGGTGATCCCCACCTGACCAGCGATGACCCTGGCTTTCGGCGCAAAGGTGCGCTGGTTGAAGGAGATATCGAAGTTGAAAGGACGGAGGGGGAGAATGTCAAGAACCGCTTCTTGGCCGGCCGCTGTTGGAGGCAATGCCATGGCGAGTGCGAACATACCGACTAAGAACCGGAAGGCCTGTGTCCTCAGCGGGCCACCTCACCACATGACCATCGCTTCACCGATACCTTGTCACTTGTCCGCCGCATTGTAGCCCAACCGCACCATCATTTATGTAAATGGCAAGTTAAGATGTCCGGTTTATATCACGCATGAGCTGTCAAGTTTTCTGTCGCTGAATTGTTATTTGTACGCTCGAAAGATTACGTTCGCAATGGTCTTAAGCTTCACGATCGGTCGGGTCTCGACCTCCCCAGGGGACGAAGGTGGTCCCTGCCATTTGCAGAAGGCTTGCCGGGACTGCTCGCTCCTGGTCGGGTGTGCACACCGGCCCCGAGGAGAGGAGGAATTTCTGGTTGGTTTTTCTGGGGACTTGCTTATGTTATCGATGTCAAGGATATGCGCTCGGAGTCACAGGTGCCGATCGTAGTTCCACTCCGCTCGATGTACAGGCAGAGCCAATGGGGTAAGAGAAAGGGCGGCGAGAAAAGTGGCTGTGGGCCGTAGTCGCTATGTTAAAATCCGCCTCGCGCCGGAGTGGCGGAATAGGCAGACGCAAGGGACTTAAAATCCCTCGGGTCCAAAAGACCCGTACCGGTTCGATCCCGGTCTCCGGCACCATGTTCAAAAGTTGAGTTAGAAAAGACTCATCGGGTTTTTGGCCCACAACGTACTGAAAGAGGGGTTCATGGTCGGAAAGAAAGGTATGATGATCATAGGAAGCGCAGTTTTGGGAATTGCATCTCTGGTAGGGGGGGCGTGGATTATTACCGCGCCTCCGGACCACGTCGAGCCTTGGAAGGAAAAGCAATGTAACGAATATGTGGAGCAGTTGGAAATGCTCAATCGGTACAAGCTCTTCTGGTCTTTCGTCCAAAGGCGTGTCGCTTTTAACGACTGTTTGAAAAAAGCGGATGAAAGCGTCCAGCATCCATCGGACGATTGACAGCCGATGGGCCCGGTTTTCTGTGCAGGGGTGAACCAGTTCTACGTCTCGAACGCCAAAGTACCAGTTCCAGTGGCTAGGTGGAGCACCTGTTTTTGCCGAATGGATGTTGGTCGAGACCAATGCCAAGGCGACAGTCTATATCGATGCTGAATCCATAACCCGAAACGGAAACTTGGTCAACGTCTGGGTCTTGGACGATCTGAGGACGGCTCATATGAGAGGGTTTAGCAGATACTTCTCTTCCCGCGCTCAGGAAGAGCACGACTGCACCAACGAACGCTTTCGGGTGCTGGCCGTGGAGAATTTCGTGGGGCGCATGGGCACTGGCGACGTCGTCTATAGACACGCGGGCCAATCAAACTGGACGTCTATCCCCCGAGGAACGCTGGCGCAATCAGTCTGGAAGTTTGTGTGCGGGAAGAAGTGATGAGGCATGGGTGTGCGGGTATGCTGAATCACGGCGCCGCGCTCGCTCGTCCGCATTTCCAACATTCCGAAAATTGACTCTCGTGATGTTCACCGCACCCGGCGCATACCCAGGAGTCTGGGTTTGACGGCTGCGAGATCAACTCTTCTTCCAGTACTTGTCGTGCCCGGTAGGCATCCTCGTCTCGAATGACCCACAGTTCCGGGAAAATCTCCGCAAAGGGAATCTCTCCCGCAAGTCCCGATAAACGCTGATTCTTGATCATGCATCGGATGCCGGCCTGCTCAAGTCGCTCCTTGCGCATCTCGACCTCGATCAAATTCTGAGAGACGAAGACTTTTCTCATTGGTATTGATTCTTATATGAACTGGCGAAGGCTAGGGATTAAGCAGGGTGCTGTTTTCGCAGGTGCTCTTCACGATTCTCCTCGATCTCACCATCGCTCTCCGCTCGATTATCTCGGTAATGATGTGTGGATGGCCAACTTTAGGCATTTGGTGTCCCCGTGCGCTCAAACCTTAGCAAGCCAGCAGTGCACCGTCAAGGCAAGGTGTCGAGACTTCTCACAGACCGATGGCTGGGTTTCGATCGAACGCCCTGTTCACGTTCTCTCGCCGATGGGTCAAGATGTCGAGGTCACGATTCGCTTTCGCATCTCTCCATATCACGAATTTCGAAAATTCAGAACGCCATCGAAGCCGCATCACGGTTTCCTCAGCAGGCCCGAGTCTTTGCCGTGTGCAAAGTCAAGGACTGACCACGATTTGCGACAGCTCGCTCCGGGTAGACTATCTAATGCGAGCCGGATATGCTGCCGGAATCACCGGCTCGATTGTGGCTTGTCCCAGCCTTTCATAGGAGGTTCACATGTTCGGCCCAATTACGCTGCCGTTTGGAGCCAAGATGTTGTTCAATATTGTGAAGCTGAAACCCGGCGTCAGTTTCGAAGACGTCGAGTTGGCCGTTGGAGAAATGTGCATGGTGGTCAAGGAAACCTACGGCGGTGAGAAGGGGGGCTTCTTGGCCGGACAAGTCTTCAAGTTTTCCGGCTTCGTGTCCGAGGAAGGCTCGCTGGTCGACAACAAAACCACCGACGAACATTACGCCATCGTGACGTATTGGCGATCCTTTGAGGCGCACGAGAAGTCCCATGCCGACGAAGTATTTACCAGCAAGTTTTCATCTTTGGCGAACATGTGCTCGGAGACCAAGGAGCTCGGCTATGACATGTTATGGCAAGGCGCACCGTGAACGAGCAGACGGGCATCGCGGGGCTATCTTTGGTTGCACGTGCCATTAGCTCGTCCTTTTTCATCAAGACGCGTTCTCGCAAGGTTTCTCGTCTCCTGCAACCTGCCGAGATCAGAATTGGCTAATGGATCAGGCGGGAAAAGGCGAGCCGACCCACAGAGAGGACGAGACCCTCGACCATAGCATCGGCGTACTCGGCAGAATCTCTGGCAATGTAGTTTTGGATGTTCTCGAGATCGGAAATGGCGGGCTCAGTCCATTCAACTCTGGTCATTTCTTGAGGAAACGCTTTCTCACCACTTCGTGCGGAACGACTCTCCCTTCATCAGCGGCGTGGATACCGGCATCAATCTTCTTGCGGACGAAAATTTCATGCATAATATCGTCCCATGTCGCTTTCTCAGGCAACTTCTTCACCATATCAATGGCCTGCTTTTTTGCTGTGGGCATCAATGTCCCTCACGTTGCTTGGTCTGAAGTTTAGGCTCTACATGACAGGGAGTCAAGAATTCCAAGCGACTATGTGGCCGACACTCATCAAAGGGCGTAGCTGGAAACAGGTTGAAGTGGCGGCTCAGCGGGGGATTGACCAAGCCAAGGTGTCAAAACTTCTGGCTGGTCAAATGGCTGGATTCTCCATCGAGCGTCTCGTCCGCTTTCTTTCGCTGCTCTGCCAAGATATCGAGATGACAGTTCGAACGGCTATGCAGGGAAAACGGCGTGGAACTGTCTGGACGAGGGTGGGCACGAAGTTGGAAAAGGCCGCCCCTCCGCTCAGCGGCATAGACTACTTCCAGCCACTAACACACCGGTAACCAAGTATTTACCCAATCTTCATTCCGGCCTGATGCTCCAATAAACCTCTTTGCTTACATGTGACACCCGTACTCTTACTCTGGAGTGGGTCTTCCCACTGCTTATTCACGTGCCGTTCAAACATCGGAGGTCACAATGATCCGTCTCACGGCTCTCACCATCGGTCTCGCCCTCATCTGCGCCGCTACGGCTCCTGTTGTCCGAGCTGCGCCCGAGTTCGTCAATGGTCTCGTGCTTGACGGCGCGCTGCTGGACCGCAGCGGCGGCACGGACGCCAACACGGGCCGCGTCGGTTATTTCTCGGACATTTACTACGATCCACAGCGCAATCAATGGTGGGGCCTCTCCGACCGCGGCCCGGGGGGCGGCTTCCTGAACTACCAGACTCGGGTTCAACAATTTCGCCTGAAGGTGGACAACAAGACCGGAGCGATCAGCGGCTTCAAAATCCTGGGGACCATTGTCTTCAAGGACGAATTTCGCAATCCTCTGGATGGCATCGCCCCCAATCCGCCGAGCGTTCTCGGGAACGCCTTCGATCCTGAGGGCTTCGTCATCAACCCTCGCACTCATAATTCCTATGTCTCGGACGAGTACGGGCCCTCGCTGTACGAATTCAACGACAAAGGAGTCCGCGTAAGGACGTTCGTCACCCCGGCCAACCTCATCCCGCGCGATAACGCCACTATGCCGAACTTTGCCAGCGACACCGGCAATACCAAAGGGAAACGGACAAACCGCGGATTCGAAGGGCTTGCCATCAGCCCCGACGGCCACTACCTCTATGCTATGCTGCAAAGCGCGATGCTCGACGAAGGCGGTGGCGACGGCGTGTGCAACCGCATCGTGAAATTTAGCACTGAATCCGGAACCGCGGTTGCCCAGTACGCCTATCAGATGGAAGGCTCCAGCCAGGGCCGCGGGATCTCGGCCTATTCGCGATCAACGATCACGAATTCTTGGTCCTCGAACGAAACAATCGAGGCATCGGCGTGGGGGCGGAGCTGACACCGCCCAACAAGAAACTATTCCGCATCGACATGACAGCCGCGACGGACTTCAGCCCACCCGCGGCGGCGTTCTCTGCTGCTAATTGTCCAGCCGGCAAGGTGACGAAGGTCGCGACTCCCTTCCTAGAAATCACTCACACGCTTCCTGAACTGGGGAACAAGCTGCCGGAGAAGTTGGAGGGATTGGCCATCGGACCCCGCTTGAAAGACGGCAGCTACCTCCTGGTGATCGGCACGGACAACGACTACAGTGTGACGCAGAACTCGAGCGGTCAGCAATTCGACGTGTATTTTCGCATGACCGATGCCGACCCCTATCAAACGTCCATCTTCTGCCCGCTGGGACGGACGAGCGGCTGCTTTTTTCACGATGCGAACGGTGATTCAACCGGTCCGGCAACGCTGACGACTGATTACGCACTGCTGCCGGGTATGCTCCTAGCCTACAAAGTGTCGGAAGCCGATCTCGGCACCTTTGTTCGTCCAGGTCCACCCTTCCCAGGCGGTATTAACAACGAACCATGAGGATTCTGAGCGTTTTTAAAGCATTCATTGCGAGCATGAATGCGCGCTCATACCTCGTCGCACGTGTACGTGGCCACGTCGGTTCCGGTGATAGCCGCGAACAACGCCGGCCCCCCCGGGCTGGCGTTGCGCACATCTCAGCGTACATCGCGGAGTCGTGCGCCGGTATCTGTATTCCATGGTTCCCCTGCGCGCTGCATGAAGAAAAGTAGAAGAGGATCAGTTTGGGCTTCCCAGACTTTTGTGGACACCTTTACGCCCGGAGCGATACTGCTTCAAATACCTCTGGACTGACTCCGCTCAGATGACTGTGCCGAGGGTGTTCTTAGGCATGCGCCACCGCACGGCCATGAGAAGCGCATCCAGCACGAGGTCTTGGGTCATCATGGGCGTTGTGGACCAGCCGACAATGCGGTGAGAGTAGAGGTTTATCACGACAGCCAGAGAGAGCCAGTCTTCCCACGTGCGCACGTACGTACTGTCGGTGATCCAGGCTTGATTTAGTCGGGGGACGGTAAACCCTCGTTGCAGCGTAGTGGGTGTCAGAAGTGCCGTGTGGCCTTTGATATACCGGGGGAGCGCGGTAGCCGTACCGGTCAAGTTATTAATCCTCATTAAGCCGCGCAACACGATGTTTGCTACAGGTCTCCCCCGCTTCTCGCGAATCGAGAACGATACGAGAGGCACCATAGACACCGTGGCTCGCCGTATAGGCCGCATGGATCAGGCCGAGCAAGCGCTGATCCTCCACCGCTCGATCGGAGAGGGGGTTCCGTAACCAGGCCTAGAATCCGCTGCGCGACACGTCGAGAAGACGGCACATCATGGCCGTATCACACTCTCGGCGATGGGACTTGGTGAAGGTGTACTTCAGTCGACATTCTACGATCTGCGCTGATTCCTCATAGGCCTTCCCATATAGCTCGCTTGGGAACCTGCCCCCGAGCAAGTTTATCACTCAGCGTCAGGAACAACCGACCACCGAAGCAGTCATCTGCTCAGGTTAATAGTTGTCTCGGAATGGGACCAACGTCAGTCAACGTGCATGCCCATGTGGTCTATGCCTCTTTGAATGGGAACCCCAGATGGGTGCGGGCTAGGCCCTGGATGTTCAGCAAAGAGGGGTTTGACCGTGAAGGTGAGGTGGGAAGTCCCTTCGACCATGACTGTCACGACATAGGCGTGATTCGTGGCCACCAGGTGACAGTATCCCATAGATGCTGAGCAATATTCTGCATCAGACAAGTTGACCAGACCGTCTAAGTTCATGAACTCCATGGCTCTCCCTGCTTCGTCGAGATGATCTTCCCATAGACCAGAGTTATGACCGTCTGTTCAGGGCGACGCTTGGTGGATTTCATCGAGACGAGCAGATTCGGCTTCAAGAGGTGAGATCGCCATCACGAGAGCCGAGCAGGAGATAGCCAGGTTATCTCATTGGACATTAAATTGTTCCATAACAGTAAGATTTAACATGACAGTAATATGTATGAAAATGCTGTTTGATAGGGTGTAGTCGTTGATGAGAACCTGCAAAGGAACTAACGATGACATGCCGTGCCGTACGTTCACTCCTGGATCGTTATTCAGGGGAGGAAGATATCTGTCAGGAAGCTCACGTTACACGATCCAACCAACAGGCTTGTTGTGCTCAGAAATACTATCCGACACTGCAAGGAGTTCTGCTCGCACTGGCACCGCCTTGGTTGTGGTTCTTTTCGATATACCGGCTGCGATCCACTGATGGCCAAACCCCCTTAGCCGTCCTGCTGTCTAGAGATCCTCCTAAACAGTTCTCTCTCGATCTGCATACCACGTGGGTAGTGCTTGCCTCAAGCGTTCAACATTCTTTCGAGTTGGTAAAGAGGCGCACAGGAACCGTCCATGGAGAGGTCCAATTATGACTGAGAGATTGACCAATCGCCGGGAGTTTCTCGAGGAAGTCGGACTAGTTGTGTATCATGTGGCCGTCATCACCCTGAGTGCAGGAGTTGCATCGGCTCTGCCGAATGCGGCGAACTTTGTCGCCCAGTCGGCTATTGAGAACAATAAAGTGGCGGTCATTGCCGTTGAAGTTGCCGTGGCCATTTTACTCATTGCCGGGATCAATGGTCTGTGCCGCACGATGAAGAATCAACGTCTTGCCGAGATGGCGACGTATGCGGGACTCAAATATGTGTTCCCCGCCAATGGAACTCTCACTCGGACTCAAATGGATCAGGTGCTCACCAGACAAGCTCGAGCCAAGAATCTCATGATCATTGGATCCACTGGGTACCACACCTTCGTGAAACCGGAAGGGCATCTGCATACACGCATCTGGAAATCCTTAGAATCCAAAATTATGTTGCTCAACCCCTACAGTGAAGGAGCACGGATCCGGGCGAGCGCCCTCCTTGATTCCGCGGTGACCCCTGAGGCTCTCGGTGAAGAGATCGAACAATCTATCGAGTTGTGCAAACGACTCAAGGCTGGCCAGAAGTCCGTCCGCCTCAAACTCTATTCGGACCCTCCACATGTCAAACTGGCCATCCTCGGTGATTTCATCTGGTTGCAGCATTATCACACCGGTTTGGATGTACACACGATGCCAGAATATGTCTTTGAGCAAAACCAGAATGACTATGGCCTGTATACGCTCTTCTATCAATACTTCACGAGAAGATGGGAAAGTCCTGAGATTCCTGAATATGACCTCGATACTGACGAACTCGTATATCGCGAGAGCAATGGCACGGAGTTGAGGAGAGAGCAGTTTCCAAAAAGATCCGGTAATTCTCCTCAAGATCTCTGTCCTGCCATCCCGTTAACGGATGGGGCTCTTCAAGACCGTTGAGGTGCTGAGCGGCTCCGGCTAATCAAGCGGGAGATGAAGCAATGGGAAGAATGTATCCACGAGGAGTCACAAAACAAGCGGTGCGGGATAGGACTAGAAACGTGACAAATGGTACCGTAATCTCATGCATGAAACCTGAACTCTCGAAGGTGGTGTCTATCGACCAAGTGGATGTTTTCGTTCGTCCTGACGTGGGCTGATAAACTCACTCGGCGTCAGGTGCCCCGTGCGCTGTGCGGGCAGGCCTCAGACTGTTTTTCGGAGCGCCTCCGAGAGCATGTGCTTATCGAGCGAGAGATCGGGCACCAGCCACTTCGAGCGGCGGTTCTCTTTTTCCACCTGCCAGAGCCGCCGCAGCTCGCTGACCCATAGATGCGCGTACTTCTTTTTCCAGGCGGAGAAGGCTTGCTCGGCAGTCCAGTGTTGCCGCACAGATCCCCAATCGGGGTGCTCGATTCGGCTTGTCGAAGGGGGTAGACAATCTGCTCTTCGCTAAACTTTGATCGCTTCATGGGTCCATTCCTTTCGTCGAAGACCGCCGAAGCTGCCAGTCTACTCTACTTTTGAGATGCCATCGTTTTCGAGGGAGATGCCAGCGAGTTCTGTCTCATGAATCGACAGGTGCAACATAAGATCCTCTTTCGGGCAAAAGAAAGGGGAACAGGTAATTGAACACGCAAGACTCAAAAAGAACGGGCCGTCTTGCAAACTGTCGATATATATGTAACCGAGCTCAGCGATTCAGTTTCGTGCGTCACTTCTTAAAGATCAGCCTCGGCTCCGTCATGCTTCCCATCGGGACCGCCACCAACTCCCATCCGCTTGATCCAAACTCGTTCAGCGTGGTTTGCATATTTTGGGTATCAGGCAGCACCTCGACGATTCGGTACTGAAACCGTTTCGGCTCCTGCGCCTTGACAGCGAACGGTTGGCCCAAGATGAGCAAAAGGCCAAGGGCTCCCAGACTGACGAGTGCTATCGTCCACGCAACTGAAATGCGTATGGTCAGCATATGTCACCTCCCATGTGTGTGAGTTAGGGATGCGCGACTCGCCAGTTTTTGCCGACGCCCAGGTCCACTTTGAGCGGCACTGACAAGCCTAACTGTGTACCGACGCCTTCCATTTCCTGTTTTACCAACCGCTTCGCTTCCTCCAGATCATGATCCGGTACCTCGAAGATGAGTTCGTCGTGGACTTGGAGGATCATCTTGACGTGCGGCAGCTCTTCGTGGAGCTTCTTGTGAACGTTGATCATGGCTACTTTGATTAAATCCGCAGCGGAACCTTGGATAGGGCTATTGACCGCCATGCGCTCGCCGAAGCTGCGTTGTGTGGGGTCACTACTCTGCAACTCGGGAATCGGCCGTCGGCGGCCCAGGATGGTCGTCGTGTAGCCCTTCTCTCGTCCTTCGGCGATGTTCCGGTCCATCAGGGCTCGTACGGCAGCGAATCGTTCAAAGAAGGTGTCGATATATTTCTTGGCTTCGGCTTGGGAGACGCCTAAGTTCTGGGACAGGCCGAACGGGCTGATGCCGTAGACGATGCCAAAGACGACGGTCTTGGCGGTCCGGCGCATGTCTCTGGTGATTTGATTGGAGAGGAGGCCGAAGATCTCCATGGCTGTAGCCATGTGGATATCCTCTCCCTGAGTAAAGATGGACAGCAAGCGTGGATCTTGCGAGAGATGGGCGAGAATGCGCGGCTCGATCTGGCTGTAGTCCGCGCAGAGGAGTTCATGGCTTTTGGGGACAATAAAGGCTTCGCGGATGCGGAGGCCATAATCGCCTTTCACGGGAATGTTTTGAAGATTGGGATCGGTGGACGAGAGGCGTCCGGTGGCGGCGACGGTCTGATTCAAGGAGGTGTGGAGCCGTTTCGTCTCCGGCCTGACGAGTTCGGGGAGGGCATCCACATAGGTCGACTTGAGCTTGCTGAGACTTCGGTAATTGAGAATCTGCGCGGGCAGTTCATGGCGCGTCGCGAGTTGCGTCAGGGTATCTTCGTCGGTGGAGTAGCCGGTTTTGGTCTTGCGGATCGGCTTCAAGCCGAGCTTGTCGAAGAGGACCGTCGCGAGTTGTTTCGGCGAATTGATGTTGAACTCGCCGCCGGCCATCCCGGCGATGGTCTCCATCATGCGATCGAGTTCCCGTTCGAGTTCCTTGCTCAGTTCATGGAGCCCTTGGACATCCAGCAGAAACCCATTCCGCTCGATGTCGGCCAACGCTGGCACGAGTGGCATCTCAACCTCGTTGAAGAGGTGCAAGCTCCCTTGCTCTCTTAACTGTTCTGTCAGGATCGGGCCGAGCTTAGCCAAGACGGCGGCAGCCTCTGTTGCCGCCTCGCGGGAGCCGGTGTCGACCTCGAAAAGCGATTGTGGCTGTGCCTTCTCATGGTTTCCTGATCCCAGTCGTTCTCCCAACCGCTCCAAGGCAATCGTTTCGAGGCCATGGTCGCGGCGATTCGGATTGAGCAAATAGTCTCCGATCATCGTGTCCATGTAGGGAGGGACCAAGCGGACACCTATTCGATGGAAGGCGAGCAGGGTTCCTTTGAGGTCGTGCACGACTTTGGTTCTGTGTGTATCGTGCAGAAGTGACAGAATCGGCCGCATGAACGTGTGAACGTCGATCGGAACAAAGGCCGTTTGACCGTCGGTGGAGAGGGCTAGGCCGAGCACATCTGCATGGACGCCTGATTGGCCGGCCAACAAACAGTGTACGCCGAGGGGCGCGTCTTTTGGTAAGCTGCCGACAAATCGTTGTGCAGCCGCTTCGTCTTCGATGACGGTCGTATCATGAGGCTTCATTTCCTGCTGCTTCGGCGATGACTGTAGACTTTTGAGAAGGGATGTGAATTCCAGCTCGCGAAGCAGGCTGGTCAGTTGCTCGTCGTGCGGCGGCTTGATCCGATAGGAGTCCGGATGAAATTCAACCGGGCTCTGTGTATCGATGGTTGCCAGTTTCCGGCTCAGGCGAGCATGATCCGCCTGCTCAGTGAGCAGGGTCTTGATGCGGAGCGGTGTCACCTCGTCGAGGCGGCACAACAGTTCCTCGATCGTGCCGAACTGCGCGATCAGCTTGATCGCGGTTTTCTCGCCGATTCCCTTTACACCGGGAATGTTGTCGCTGGCATCTCCCATCAATCCCATGATTTCAACCACGCGTCCAGGCTCGACTCCGAACTTCGCCACACATTCTGCAGCACCAGACCACTTATCTTTCACCGGATCGTAGATGCGAACGTGTGGAGTCAGTAACTGCAGCATGTCCTTGTCACCTGTGACGATCACGACGTCGTAGCCGGCGTGCTCCGCCTGCCGGGCCAACGTGCCGATCAGATCGTCCGCTTCATATCCGACCTGCCTCACGGCGGGAATGTTCAGCGCCTCCACTGCCCGATGAATGTATGGGATCTGCGCTTTCATGCCGTCCGGCATCGGCGGTCGCTGCGCCTTATAGTCTTTGAATTCCTCGTGTCGGGCGGTCGGTCCCTTTTCGTCGAAGGCGATTGCTAGACCATCCGGCTTGTGTTCGCGGATAATCTTGAGGAGGGTGGTCATGAATCCGTAGATCGCGTTGGTCTGGAGACCTTTTGAATTGTTCAGCGCCGGCAGGGCAAAGAAGGCCCGATAAATGTAGGCGCTGCCGTCGATCAGGTAGAGGATCTTCCTTGAGTCTATCGCGTCAGACATGGATGGAGTCTATCCTCCGGTTTGGTGAGCGTTCAGAAATAGACTTCTTACGACGTTTGAGGGTCGATCGGGAAGAGCGAGCGAGTTGCGTTTTCACGGTTGCGGCGCAATTGTGAGCGGTGGCTTCCCGAACTTCTGACGCATACTGTTGACGGTGTTCAGCACCGCCGGTTGGCCGATCATCCTCGCCTCCAACTTTCGCTTGCCGGGAAAATCCAGCATGGTCACACCGATCAACATGGTGAGAATGCCCTGGCCCGGCAAGAACAACATTAAAAACCCGACGAACAGAAAGATGGCCCCGATCACGTTCTTCACGAGGTGGCCGAATAGTCGAAGCACCGGGTGATGATTTTCCATCCAGCGGCGCGGAACACGCGTATCGAAGAAATCTGTCGGAAGCCGGACAAGGATGAACGGGATGGCGATCAGCGATCCGATAAAGAAGACCACCGAGAGCGCCGTTAAGGTTACGAGTGTTTCGGTCGAGACGTACTGCTGAACCGTCGTAAGAAGCCAATCCATCGGGCGGCATCCTAACATGGGCCTGCGCGCCCCTCAAGGCGATGCTAAGGCGAAGTCTCGTGTTTACGCAGTTGGGCTCGCTATAATCACCGGGCATGGAGCCGCGACATGACACTCTCCCGACCGTACTCCGTGGCTGTAGGGATTCTGCTCGGGCTGATATCGATGGTCTGGTTCGCTTCGCTTGCGGGCACGGCCGCTGATGTCGGGGACGACCTTCGGATCGAGATGACAAGAAAGGGAGCCGGCAAATAGGTCGTTATTTCACAAGAAGCGAAGGAATGGTTTATGCTGATCGATGTGACTCCTGAGAACGCGGTCGTCATCAGGCAGGAGAACGATCATGATCGATATCGTATCGATGAAGGTGAGATACATGATCGTCCATTGACTGCCGCGGAAATCGATGCGGCCGTTTCCGACTATGTGAACAGCGTGAGAACTCGCGCACAGAAGAACTAGAAATGTCGACGACACAGAAGTTTGTGATCTTTGCCCACAATGCGACGTACGATAAGCTGCACCAGGTTGCGACGCTTGGTATGACGGCCGCCGCAATGGGCAAAGAAGTCATCGTTGTGTTGTTGTTCTGGACGATCAAGAAACTCGCGGAAGGCAAAATCGATCAGGTTGATTTTCCATCGGAATATGCTGAATCGGCTGAGGAGGTTGCTCGGCTGCTCAAAGAAAAAAATGTGCCGAAGATCTCAGAGATGTTCCAGGACGCCAAACATGTAGGAAAGCTTCGGCTGATCGCCTGCAGCGCGGGGTTGGAATATATGGGCGTGGACGCGGGCGCGGTCGAAAAAAATGTCGATGAGGTCCTGGGGCTGCCGGCCATCCTTTCGCTGACTGCCGAGGCCGAAACGAAGCTGTTTATTTGACCGCCTACGCCGCACCTTCCGCCACTAGCGCGATCTCGTTACTCCGACCCGATCGCAGAGCTCGGCCAGCTTGCAGCGGCTACAGAGCGGCGAAACCGGAAAGCAAAGATTTTGTCCATAGGGGACGAGGAGGTCGTTGTAGGTGATCCAGTACTCTTTGGGGAGCTTGCGCCTGAGGGCCTTTTCTGATTCTTCCGGCGTCTTTGTTTTGATATAGCCCCACCGGTTGCTGATGCGGTGGACATGCACATCGACGCAAATTCCCGGCTTTTGAAATCCTACGGTGACAACCAGATTGGCGGTCTTTCTTCCAACTCCTGGGAGTGTCACCAACTCGTCGATGGAGTCCGGTACCATGCCTCCGTACTCATCGATCAGCCGGCGGCAAATTTGGTGAATTGATTTGGCCTTCGTTCGGTAGAATCCGACCGGATAAATCGCTTGTTCGATCTTTTTCAGGGGCAGCTTCAGCAAGGATGCCGGGGTGCGCGCCAGGGCAAACAATCGATCACTGGCTTCCCGTGTGGTCTTGTCTTTTGTGCGAAGGCTCAGGAGACAGGAGATGAGGATCAAAAATGGGTCTCGGTCGGACTGCTTGGCGACGACGCCGAGGACCGGTTCTTGCCACCGGCAAACCTCTTGCCTGACAAGTCGGATCGCCTCGTGGATTTCATCTCGGCGCATCAGACCTGCATGAAAACGAAGGAGACAAATACCGAGGAGGATGCGAAGACTGTCAGGGTATGCCTAGTCAGGTCTCCGCTTGGAGAGCCACTTTTGTCGACGCCTCTGCGCTTCGCGCTGTTTGGCTTTCTTCCTGACGCTGGGCTTCTCATAGAAACGACGACGTTTTAGCTCGCGGAACAGACCCTCTCCCGCCAATTTCTTTTTCGCGACCTTGAGGGCTTTTTCAACGTTGTTGTTAAAAACCTTGATTTCCATTCGGTTGGCTTTCGACTTTCTCAGGCCAGGTCAGCCTGCTGCGTATGATCCTCATGAATTCGGGGGCGGAGTCTAGCACAACCCCCTCAGTTCATCAAGATTAGTGATGGCTTTTGCTATTCTGGCCCGGATAATCTCCATAAGCTGATGATTTATTGGAGATTCAATGTTGGCCTTGACCGTGGATAAGCCGGCCTGGGCTGCTGCAATGGCCATGGTGAGGCCCACGGTGAGGTCTGAGCGGACGGCTGGCTTTACCTTCTCGCGCACCGCAACAAGGTACCGTCCTACTTCGCAAGCGGCCTCGACAATCTCCATGGGTACCTCGGTGGCCCGTTGGAGCGCCTTGGAAACTGCAACGGATCGGTCGGGCCGATGTTGAGGGATTCTATAAGCGGTACTCAGTCTCTCATACGCGTCCATGTCTTCGTGAACGAGGCGATGGAGTTGCAGGCTCAATTCGAGGAGGCGGGCGGTGCTGTCCGATTGCTGGCTGAGGCGGGCGCCCATTACTCCCAATGAGGCGGCCAAGGCTCCGACGAGCGCCGCAACACTGCCGCCGGCTGGTGTTGGTTTGGCTTCCGCTACTGCGGCGAGAAAGTTCGACAGGGTTTGTTCGGCCTCGTCTTTTTTCAGTATCGTTTCAGCTATTCGTGTTTCCAGTATATGGCCGGAATCGAATCGGCTTAGATTCAGCAAAGCGGCCGCAGCTTGGTCCAATGCTGCCTGTGGTACCAATCCGATCAGTTCACTTCCAGCCACCTCTATTCCATGCTTTGCGGCTTCGGTTTTGACAGCCTGCAGAGCGGTGTGGATCGGAGTGACTTGGTAATTGGTCAAATTCATCGCAACCTGAACCAGGCCGCGACTGGCTAGCTCTACGCCGATCGCTTTCAGATGGGACAACCCTCCACTCGATTGACGGATCACCCTGGCAATGGATCGGGCAATTTCAACGTCGCTGGAGCGAAGGTTTACATTGTAGGCGATAAGGGGGGGGCGCGCGCCGATCGCGATTGCTCCCGCGCTCTGATGAAGGCGAGGCGGGCCGAAGTCCGGTGTCCAATCAGGATCGGAAGCCATGCGGAAAGCCAAGCCTTCAAGTCCTCCTCGTCTGACGGCCTCCAGTGGGACATGGTCGGGGTGAGCTGCCGCACTCTCGTATAAGAAGACGGGGATCTCAAGCTCGCGTCCAACTCTTCCTCCCAGTCGCTTGGCAAGTTGGACGCAGTCCTGCATAGTTGTGCCTCTGATTGGTATGAACGGCACCACATCGGTCGCTCCGATGCGAGGATGGACGCCGATAGGTGTCCGCAAATCAATAAGATCGGTCGCGATCCGAATCGCACGAAACGCGGCCTCAACGATGGCAGCAGGGGTTCCGCAGAACGTCAACACAGCTCGATGGTGATCCGTATCCATCGAGTGGTCCAATAGCGCGACACCCGCGGTCGAGGTCACGGCATCGATCAGCGCCTGAATCGTCGCTGGATTGCGACCTTCACTAAAGTTGGGGACACATTCGACGATTTGGTTCATGCACCGTCTGGGGTAAAACGAAAAAGCCGGAGGACCGAATATCGTCCTTCCGGCTTTCGTGCTCTCCGAATCTTCGACAGATCCGACTATTTGGTTTTCTTGACAAAGGCTTTGTAGATCCGACCAGACTTCGCCTGCTCTTCTTCCAAGCCCATCATTTGGTGACCCGTGGTTTCACACCAGGCGGGCATATCCTTTTTAATGCCTTCATCATCGGAGACAACTTCCAATACCTGTCCCAATGCCAGCTCTTTTATTTTTTTGGACGTCAGGATGATCGGCATCGGACAGAAATACCCCAAGGTATCGAGTTTGACATCGGCTTGCATCATCAACGTGCCCTCGTTTGAGTTGATGGTTCAGATGAACAGGTTGACACTACCCTGCTTGGCTTCCGCCAGATACGTCGTCACACCGGCGAACTGATCAATGCCGTCAATCAGTGTGTCTTTGGTAATGCCCATGAGACCCATCGTCGTAGTGCAGGCGATAAACCGGACGTCCAGATCGAGAGCCGTTTGCATCAACTCAGGTACCCCGGGCATCCGGTTTTGCTTCATGACCGTCTGCATCATTTTAGTGCCCAACCCGCCGAAGTGGAATCGGGACAACGGAAGTGTGTCGGCGCCGCCTTTGTTGAGCAGGCCAAACATCCGTCGGAGCCAATCTTTTGCCGAACTGGTGGCCCCTCTTCGACGAATAGCATTCAATCCCCAAAATGTAAAAAACATCGTGACGCGCATTCCCATCGCAGCGGCACCTGTCGCGATGATAAACGCCGCCATCGCTCGATCGAGATCGCCACTGAGCAGCACAATCGTCACTCTCTCGGGCTTGGATTCTTGCAGTTGTGCCAACGTCGCCGTCGGCTCTATGTGCGTGGCAATCATAACGTCACCTCATGACACGCTCAAACTCAGCACATTCCATGTACGAACAGAATAGTATGTGATCCTTCAGAGTGTCAAGGAACCGAGCTCCCGGGTAGTGGGTCAGTTGTCACTCGATGGCCTGTTGAGATGGTGTTTTAATTCCTCAAACTGATCCGCTACCGGTGTAGGTGCCTTTTATCCCCTTCGCCATGCTGTGCTATACTTGCGCTCATGCGTCGCCGCCGATTGCTTCCCCTCTCTACCGTCGTGAGCTGGCTCGCGCTCGTCCTCTGCCTGGGGGTCACGATCGACCGGGTCGAGGATCTGGCGTTCGAAGACACGGATGTCGTCGACGGGATCAATCCCGCCTCTGAAGAGGCGGAGAATCCAGATGAGCATCTGCTCCTGCGCTCAGTCAGCACGAACGGTTCAGCCGTGAAGCTCGTCACACTCGCCCCGAGTGTTGACGGTGCCATGGTCTCCCTCTCCATTCAGCCTGCGACGGCGTGGGTGCGTATCACATCGGCGTGCCATCACCCGCCTACCCGCAGCAACCCGGTTTCGTTCACCATTCCACTTCGTATTTGATTCCATCACAGCGCCACCACGTTTTGCGCTCGCTCGCGTGAGCGACGAGCGTCTTCTTTTACTCATGGAGGCCTGTGATGCTGTACCTTTATTTCAGTCGAAAAGCTTGGTCTGCGGTTCGGTTGTGGCTATTCATCCCGTCTCTCTCGGTGATGCTGTCGCTTTTTTCATTCGCTCCCGATGTTCAAGGGGCGGCCAATCTGTCGGCAGAAGATCCGGTTCGGATCGATCGCGTGGTCATCGAAGGAACGATTCATACACGAGAGACCACGCTCATTCGATTGTTGCCTCGTCCCGTGCCGGATCGCTTTACCCGCGCGGAGGTCGACGAGTTCGAGCGGCGGGTCCGAAACTTGAGTCTCTTCGATCAGGTCGATGTCACGCAGGAGGGAGCGCTGCTCCGAGTGGCCGTGCGAGAAAAGATCACCCTGGCGCCGATCCTCAACTTTACGAGTGGCAGCACTGTGCAAGATCTCAACGCTACAGTGGGGCTGGTCGAATACAACATGTGGGGGACCGGCACACAACTCGGCGGGCAGTTCAATTACAGCCAACGGGGGCCCAATTTCGAGGTCTGGCTCTCACAGCACCCCTTTGAGCCTGCGCGATGGGGCAAAGAGATCAAGGGATTTTACAATGTGAACGGCATCCGGTTCGCGGATTCCCCCTTCTCTTGGACGAGAAACCGGTTCGGCGCTGAGCTGGAATTACGAGGTCCGTATGGCTACGGCTCCCCTCTTCGGTACGAGGTCCTCTTGGAGGTCTATCGCGAGGCGATCCTTGAGGAACAGGCTTCCCGTCCACAGCCCAACGGGTACTACGTCGGATTGATTCCCGAATTCATGTGGGACCGATATCAGTGGCACGACCTGGTGCCAAGAGGATACCGCATCACTCTTGAGCTCAAGCCTGGATTTTTCTTCGGGGCGAATCAGCAGCGCCATGAAGCGAAAGTGCAGTACCTCCAGGGCGTGCCACTGGGGGCTATGACCGTGTTGATGGTCAACAGCGTGGCGCAGGCGGTCAATGACACTGGGAATCCCAATCACAGTCTGCTCCTCGGCAGTATTGCCGGCATACGGGGACTGTCCGACAATCTGTATCGGAACCGTGCTCAGACCTATACCAATCTGGAGTTCCGGCACGCCGTGTCGATCGCTCCCCGGTGGGCGTTGCAAGGCGTCCTTTTTTCCGATGTCGGCGCCTTTCAGTCATTTGCCGAAGATGGCGCCTTACGGCCCTGGAAGGGAGCGGTGAGTGTCGGGGCTGGGTTCCGCCTCATCCCGACGTTTCTCTCCAACACGCTTGTGCGGGTGGATGTGGGCCAGCTGCTCGCACCGAACCAGAACACGTTAGTCCAGTTCGGGATTACCCAGTACTTCTAATTCTGGCGGGAGGCCCCGCCCGTACGGGCGGGGCTCATCCATAGCGCCGAGCTGCGGAAGAAGCTGGGTAATTGAATTGGTGCCAAGGAATTGTTCATGAACCGACGCGTTCATTGGATTGAAAACTGAGGTATCTGGTAATCAAACCGTACCATTGCCGCGCTGCTCGCGGCTTGACCTATTCCCATCCCCTCGCTATATTCGACACCCACTTGTATCGTACGATGTCTGCTGTCACCTGAGCTTCCTGCCCATCAATGATTGAACAACCATCACCCGAAGTCGTATCGTCTAGGAGCGCCCCTCTCTTTGGGTTCTGGTACCCGGCCGTACCCAGCCACACCCTGCGCCCAGGTTCGATGAAGGCGCTGCAGATGTTGGGTCTACCGCTTGTCCTTTGTCGTGATCGAGCGGGGCGTCTCGCTGCGATGCGTGACATCTGTCCGCACCGTGGAATGCCTCTGTCGTTCGGACGATTCGACGGCGAACGAGTGGAATGTCCATATCACGGATGGCAATTCGACATGAACGGCCGCTGCCGGCGTATTCCTGCCCTGCCGGACGGTACGGCTTTTCAACCCGACAAGATCGGCATCACCGCCTATCCGGTTGAAGAGACCGACGGCATGATCTGGCTGTATCTCCCGGATGAGCGTGGCGGCAGCGTTCCGCTTCCGCCTGCTCCTCGCATGCCGCTCCCATCGGAACCTCGGCAATCGTTCCATATTTCCTTGATCTATACGTGTACTGCGGACGACGGCATCATCGGTCTCATCGATCCTGTCCATGGCCCGTACGTCCATTCATGGTGGCGCAGTGATGCGAGTATGCACGAGAAGACGAAAACGTTCGAACCGATTCCTCATGGCTTCCGAATGACAGCCCATCGACCGGCCAAGAACAGCGGCCCGTTTCATTGGATGGAGCGGATCTACGGGGGCCCGTTAACCACGACCATCGATTTCTTGCTGCCGAACCAACGGGTGGAACTCATGCAATGCGGGACGGCGTGGCTCGCCAACCGATTGATGGCGACACCCATGTCCGATATGGAATGTCGCATCGATTTCTCTGCCTATTGGCGTGGGCTGCATTGGTTGCCGTTTGGGAATCTGATCTTTCGGACATTGACGAAAATGTTTCTGGGGCAGGATGAGCGGGCCATGAAGCACCTGGCAGTGGGACTTCGTCACAAGCCTTCCTCGATGTTTCTTGGCGATGCCGATATGCCGGCTAAATGGTACTACAAACTGAAGGCAGCTCATCTGGCGTCGGTCCAAACAGGGCAGCCTTTTGATCACCCTCTCAAAGAGCGAGTCACGCTCCGGTGGCGAAGCTAACCGGCCTCTTTCAACTGGTCTTCGTGTCGGTACTGGCGGCGATGTTCATGATACCGGCGTATGTCGGCGGCGCCAAATCGTTTCCGTGCCGGCTCTGGGCGGCAGAGCGAGGGGGCTTTCCGGTGTCTTTGGGTTTCCCCCTCTAAAGAGGCATAGACGAAAAAAGAGGGCATTGCGTAGGGTGAAGGCACCCATGGTCTGGAGGTGCCATATGCGAATGAATCAAGCGTTTTGCCTCTCGGCAGTAATCCTCACAGCTGCCTCCGCAGTCTCGGCCTTCGATGACTCGTCAGCCGGAAACGAGACGACCTGGGAATGTCATCAAGCAGACGGTAGCCGCCTGTATACGAACAAAGGGAAAGATGGATGTTCTGTATTGGCACTCAAGCCGATTTCTGTCGTGCCAGATTTGGAGCATATGCCAACGACTCCTCGAGCCCTAACCACCGGCGCATCACACTATGAGACGTTTCCCTATCAGGACCACTCATCTGAGATGATGGAACGTCAGACGCCGGATTGGGCGCGCGACTGGCGTGCAGGCATTGCACCATCCGGCTCTGCTCAGCAGGAAGCTTGCTCACTCTACTCAGAATGGATGCATCTTGTGCAGAAGACTCGGGGCGGATTTTTCTTTGGGTCTGATCCATCCTATGGGGGAGACATTACCGGGCGCAATCAACACGGGCCAAGCCACTCATTTTACGATAATGCTCGTTACATCGCTCTGTCGAGACTCTTCGGGACGGGATTTGTGCCGATAGGGTGTTTCTAAGCCACGGTCAGCTACGTCAGATTCGATAGAACTCCCGATACCACTTCACAAATCGGGGAATCCCCACCTCGATCGGTGTAGTCGGTTTGAAGCCGACATCGTTGGTGAGATCGTCGATATCTGCGTAAGTCGCGGGAACATCTCCCGGTTGTAACGGCATCAGCCGCTTCTCTGCTTTCTTCCCCAGCGCGTTCTCCAGGACATCAATGAAGTGCAGTAGCTCAACCGGCTGGTGGTTGCCGATATTATAGATTCTCGCCGGAGCCGAGCTGGTTCCTGGATCCGGTTTCTCACCTGACCATGCCGCGTTGGCCGTCGCTGGATGATCAAGCGTCCGGATGATGCCTTCAACAATGTCATCCACATAGGTAAAATCGCGTTGCATCTTCCCTTGGTTGAACACATCGATCGGTCTGCCTTCCAAGATCGCTTTCGTAAAGATAAACAGAGCCATATCGGGTCGGCCCCAAGGCCCATAGACGGTAAAAAATCGAAGGCCCGTGCAGGGCAGTCGATACAGATGCGCATAACAGTGGGCCATCAGTTCATTGGCTTTCTTGCTGGCGGCATAGAGCGAGACCGGATGATCGACATTGTCATGGATGGAAAACGGCATGCGGGTGTTGCCGCCATAAACCGAACTAGAAGAGGCATAGACGAGATGTTCAATCCCACCGTGGCGAGAGCCTTCTAAAATGTTCATGAATCCTTCGATGTTGCTCTCTGTATAGGCGTGAGGATTAACGAGGGAATAGCGTACACCTGCTTGAGCCGCGAGATGTACGACGCGCCGTATCGTGTTATCGGCGAAGAGATCGCGCATGCCTTGTCGATTGGCGAGATCGATCTTGACGAAATTGAATCGCTCGCGCGTCCTCAATTGCGCGAGGCGAGCCTCTTTTATCCGGACGTCGTAGTAGTCGTTGATGTTATCGAGGCCGATGACGTGCTCGCCTCTGTCCAGCAGGCGATGTGCCACGTGAAACCCGATGAATCCCGCGGCGCCCGTGACCAGAATAGCTGACCGTTGCGTGTTCATGCTTGATTCTCCGCAAAAAGGAACTCTTATTGCTGTTTTTCCGACTTCATGAATGGTGGGTCGCCGTGATCGAGGCGATACAAACTCAGCGGAGCCAGGGCATCCGCCGATGAAATGACTTGGATCTCGCCTCGGTCCGTTGCTCGATAGAGATCGAGGGCATGGGCACGATGATAGCGACATTCTTGCGAAACAAGAAGGTCTTTCAATTTCTCAGGAGGTTCCCAGTGAGCCGTCAGTAGCGAGGTTCTGGCAGGATTGCGGCGGCTGAACATGAAGGAGAGGTGATCCGGATACCAGTCCGCACCTCCAGTGGCATAGGAAACAAACAATCGAGCGTGAGCAGCGGCGCAGACTTCGGCAAGATACGTGTTTGTAAGGTAGCCGTTCTCACCGACATCCAACCATTTTCCGGGGTGGGACAGCGGAGCGTGGGTGGCATGACTTCTGATTTCAAGCAGTTGCTGCTGCGAGGCCAACACCAAGGGGATCGCCCCATATTTTCCGACTAGTTGTTGAATGACATTGTCCTTGAGGGCCGATCGTCCGTCGTTCGTCGGACCACTGTCGGCATGAACCAGGACATTGTACCCACGATCAGAGATCAGGTAGCAATTTCTCGGCATTTCTATGTCACAAGGATCTTCCCCGTAGAACGGGACCGCGATGACCGCACCACCTTCGAATGCCCAACTTTCGCCATGGGCCAGCTCGACGACCTGATCAAACCCCAGTTCTGTGAGGAGGGCTCGATAATCAAAGTACAGCTGTCTTCGGTTCCGACGACTGGGGACGATGATCGGGATATCTTTGGGCAAATGGAGCAAGGTGCGAGGATCGACGTGATCATCGTGATCGTGAGTGAGGAACACTGCGGCTGGCTTGGGTAGGAGCCCACCCCAGAGCGACGGCAAGGGTGATTCGGCAAACCATGGCAGCAGCCATGGATCGAACAAGAAGACGGTCTCACGTTGCCGATAGAGCAGGGCCGCGTGTCCCAGATGGACCGTGTCCTGATCCTGAACGACGTCGAACCAATGCCGACGGACTGCCGTCGTGGGCGAAGCGGCCAAACACCCGTACTGCTGCAGCATTTCGAGTAATCTCATGATCAGGTTTTGTGCATCGCGAGCCATGCCGGCTATGGTGGATCGGAGCTCATCGGCAGTATGGGTACCGCCGAGCATGCCGAGTAACTTTCCGACGGCTGGGCCGAGTCGACGGTCATTGAAGCCCATTGGGAGTGCTTGACGGTTGAGCGCATGAAAAATGCGAAGGCCACCATTGGTCACGGTCGCAGATTTGGTCGGATCAACTGGAAATTCCCACTGGAACGTTCCATCCGGCCCACGACCGCAACGAACGTGCTGCTTCAGGTATGGCCGCGCGTTGACCAATTCGGCGTAGGCATCCTCCAATCGTCGCCGGCGATCGGGGTCGTCGAGCGGCGCCCGTTTGGAAAAGACATCGCTGATGGCCGTATCGATCGCGCTGGACAGGAGGCTATGGGCTTCCTGGAGGCTGGCGACGACTGCGGGGGCAACGCCACCGATGAACGGGAATGGGCCAGGAGGGTCCGCGCTCTCCAATTGCACCCAGCACCAGGGGACGAGGCTCACGTAGTGATTGTGTGGGATACCGGTCAACATCGGGTTTATGGTGTGGCACTGAACTTCAGCCGGCTGATCGCCGGTTCATACAAAGCCTGGATCAGGTTGCCGTCGGGATCGGAAAAATAAAACGAATAACTGCCGTCACGGTGCTGCTTGGGTTCCTTGGTGATGCGTCCGCCCATCGCCTCGATCTTCGGAGCGATGCTCTGGTACATCTGATCGACGGCTTGTGGGCTCTCGAGGATCACTCCTAGGTGATCGAGTAGTTGGGTGTTCGAGGGATCGTAGGAACCAAGTTCGCTCTTTGAGATCTGATGAAGGGCCAAGTTGTCATTTCCCGAGCTGAAATACACGTTGGCCGGGTCCGGTTCCCATACCGACTGGAAGCCGAGGAGCTCCTCATAGAATCGGCGCGAGCGAGGAAGGTCAATGACACGCAGCGCGAGATGGCGAAGGCCTCGATGGAGTGGAGTTGTCATGTCAGAGCAACGAGTGAGTACGTCAGGTTGAAGTTCGTATAGTAGGGAGACGACCGCTGAGCCGTCAATGAAAAATCCGCTCAGTCGGTCAAAGCCGACGGCTATGGTACGATGTGAACATCCATGGCATTCAAGGGAAAGACCGTCGTTTCGTTCGAGAGCCGGATGTCAACCGAGATCACGCGGTTAATCGAGCGCTATGGCGGCCGGCCACTGGTTGCTCCTGTTCTTCGAGAAGTCCCGCTCCAAGACAATCCAGTCGTGCACGAGTTCGGGGCTCGGCTCATGGCCGGCCGCGTCGACTTGCTTATACTCCTGACCGGCGTGGGCACAACCGCGTTGTTGGAGTTACTCAAGACGCGCTTCCCCTGGTCATCGATCATGACTGTTCTCCAACAGACAGCCGTCGTTACACGCGGCCCCAAGTCGGTTGCCGCACTCAAAGCTGTCGGTCTTCAATCGACACTCACAGCGCCGGAGCCCAACACCTGGGCTGATCTGATTGCCGTGCTGGATCAACATCGCCCTGTGAAAGGTCTGCGGGTCGCTGTGCAAGAGTACGGGGTCTCTAACCCAGATCTCTTGCACGCACTGGAACAACGAGGCGCGAAGGTGTTTCCAGTTCCGATCTATAAATGGGCCCTACCGGAGGACCTGGGTCCGATTCGGCACGTGCTTGATGAAATCATCGCCGGGCGCGTCCATGTGATATTGGTCACCAACGCCGCGCACGTGGACCATGTCATGCAGGTGTTGGAACAGGATGGAAAGGTACAACCCTTTCATGCGGCACTCAAGAAGATCGTCATCGCGTCGATCGGTCCTACCGCCAGCGAACGGTTGCGCCACCACGACTGGCCAGTCGATTTCGTGCCGTCACATCCCAAAATGGGAACCTTGGTCAAAGAAGTGTCTGAACAGGTGCAGGCTGACGGGTGTTGACAGCTTTTACTCTACATCCATTCGCTCGCGGCTCGTTGGCTGGAACGGCCTGTCGTTTCACGCCAACAGCCACCTGAAGAAGTTGTACAGTCCCTGGAACGCTAGGCCAAGCCTGTCTAGTTCGTATCTGGTCCCCCGCCGATCAATCAGGATGCCGTCGCAACTGCCAAGGAAAGAGTCCTCGTTCCCGACGCCCTTCTTGATCTCATTTGGCCCGGCAAGCAATGCATCAGTCACGCCTCACAAAACGTTGGTGGGGAAGGGGTTTGAACCGCTCATCGAGCTTGCGGACTCCAGCCGAGCAAGCGTATTCCATCATGGTTAAGACCAGGATGCTTTACCGAGAAAGCTATTCAACCAGACCGCATGGATGATAGCTTTGTAGTGTGCGGTACCACCCCTTCCGGGCGAGTCACTCGCGGAGTACAGCAAATGACTAAGGAAGAATTAGAGTTCAACAGGATATTTGTACTGCACGAATTTCTTTCGACCGACGAATGCGTGGCGCTCATCCGTAGGAACGAAGATCTCAGTTATGAGACGGGTACTGTCGGTGGGGTCATTGCTGAGGGACTCAGAAACAATGAGCGGGTCTTGTTCGACGACAAGCCCCTGTCGGACACATTGTTTCACCGTGCTGAGCCATGGCTACCGAAAGAGGTTGAAGGGCATCGCCTTGTAGGGTTTAACGAACGATGGCGGTTCTACCGCTATCGACCAGGGCAAACGTTCCAACCTCATCGGGATGGCTCGTATCTATCATTTCAAACCTACGAAAAGAGTGAGGTGACATTTATGATCTACCTCAACCATGAAATGACGGGTGGGGAAACTCGATTTTTTGCTGATGCAGAACAGGCAGTGCACGGGCAACCATACCTGTCTGTCAAACCGACAACAGGAACCGCATTGGTATTCTTGCACCCGATTTGGCACGAAGGGGCGGTTGTGCTCAGCGGAGAGAAATACGTGCTGCGAACGGATGTGATGTACAAACTTTAGGTGCAGGGTGCATCCGAGATTCACCTGAATAGCCAAACCAGCTTATGTCTTAGTGAACAACCGGAGTGAAGAGCATGCGCCAAAGCCCGAGACAGCCATGGTGTCTGGCTTCGAGGCATTGAGTGCACCACCCGGCAAGCCTGGCGTGGGCAATCTTCAAAAGGAGCCCTACAAGCTCGCGACACTTCGCACATCGGGAGTGAGCGGGGATCTCTTCGCCAGCTAGTCATGGACATTGCTCCAACTGCTAAAGCGGCGTGCCACGAACGAGACCGCCACGAGATGCAGGACCATCCTGCCATCATTTCGGTTTGCCGGAGGGCATAGACGATCTGCTCTTCCGAGAATTTCGACCGCTTCATCGATCCTCTCCTTTCGTCGAGGACCCCCGAAGCAGGTATCTTACTCTAGTTCTGAACTGCCGTCGTTTTCGGGAGGAGACGTCACTTTGTATTGTGCATCACTCGGCACTGAGGAGCCGAACGCCAGAATGGACGGTTGAGCTTATGCGCCGGTTTGATAGATGGCCGGGCGATATCGCAGTTTGGGAATAGGTTTCTTTTCAGCGCGCGCCGCTGACAGCCAGGCTCGTTTCGCGACTTCCGCTTGCTTGAGCGCTTCGGCTGGAGTCTTCCCAAACGCTGAACAGGCATCAAGGTCGGGAATGTCGGCGATGTATCCTCTGTCTACTTCGCTGTAGAAAATGTTGATATGGTAGTCCTTCATGGTTCTTCACCCGTGCTTCATTGCACTGCCAGCACTGCTGCTCCTTGAAAGCTCCCAGCTTTGAGTTCCTGCCGCACACGGTTCGCTTCTTCAAGCGGAAAACGGACTGTATGCGGTTTGATTGGAATCGCCGCTGCTTCGCGCAACAGATCGATTCCGTCCTGTCTCGTGTTGGCTGTGACGCTGCTGATGACCCGCTCGCCGAACACGTCGCGATCGCAGTCGAGCAGGCTGCGTGCGAACCTTCTGCTCCCCCTTCGATCTGCTCAGGGGAACGGAGTGATCATCTGAAACGACTAGGATTTTCCGTTCAGGCTAAGCCCTTCGACAGGCCTATCCAAACGAGGGTTGGTCAATTTGCCTGTGGCGCAGAGCGGCTGACGTATTTATGCAGGATACTGGCAATCAAGCTTTGATAGGGCAGACCTTCTTCGGCAGCTCGCCGCTTCAGCATTTCAAGGTCGGCGGTCGACAATCGGATATTGATCCGGGCGTCCTTGCGGGTGTAACGCCGAGCGGCTTCCATGGCTTCCTTTCTGGCCGTGTTCTGGTTCTTGACCGGTCTAAAAGCGCCGCGTTCGTACTCAGCAATCAGCTCTTCTTCGTCTTTGTCCAACACCGCTTTCTTCTTCATGGTGTGCTTCCTTTCGTACGGTTTCTGGTAGCTTTTCGGCTCGGATAGATCGTCTTTAAAAACAGTGTCCGGTGCTCTCTGATCACCGGAACGACGTAGATATATCCATCGATATCAACCTCATAAAGAAGCTGGTTGGGATACCGCTGGCGATCGTGATGTTCCAACACCTGAACGAGATGGCCGCTTTCGATCAGTGCGATGATCTGCTCGAAGCTGATTCCTCGCTCCCGGATGAGCCAGGCGTTCTTGTCCGGATCAAAGGCATAGTCCCCTTCCTCCATGTTGAGATGCTATGACGATGTGTGCCTGTTGTCAACATGGAGCCGCCCGACGGCACCGGTCGTCGTGCCGGCCCTTGGCCGGCTACGATCACAGCGTAAGCACTGCTGCCCCCTGAAAGTTCCCGGCTTTCAATTCTTGTAGCGCTCGGTTGGCCTCTTCAAGCGGAAAACGGACTGTATGTGGTTTGATCGGAATCGCCGCTGCTTCGCGCAACAGATCGATTCCGTCCTGCCTCGTGTTGGCTGTGACGCTGCGGATGACTCGCTCCCCGAATATCTCACGATCGTAGTCTAGCGAAGGAATGGCTGACATGTGGATGCCGGCCAAGGCCAACGTGCCGCCTCTGTCGAGCGCTCGCAATGCAGGAGGCACAAGTTCACCGGCCGGTGCAAAGATGATCGACCCATGCAGTTTATCGGATGGCATCTCCGTCGCTCCGCCGACCCAGACAGCTCCCAATTGCCTGGCCAATTCCTGGTGTTCTCGTTTCAGCGAACTCACATATACCTGACAGCCCCAGTGGCGCGCGATCTGGATGGCGATATGAGCCGATGCGCCGAATCCATACAAGCCGAGACGCTGGCCAGGCTTGATACCGCTGAGCCGCAAGGCTCGGTAGCCGATGATGCCGGCACAGAGCAACGGCGCGGCTTCATCATCCGAAAAGATCGATGGGATGAGGTAGGCGAATCGCGCAGGTACGGCAGCATACTCAGCATACCCTCCATCAACCTGATAGCCGGTGAACTTCGCATGTAAACAGAGATTTTCTCGCCCGCTTGTGCAGAACTCACACTGCCCACATGTTCCTTGAAGCCACGCAATTCCGACACGATCCCCTTCCTTGATCTCTGAGACCTGGAAACCGACTCGCACTACCGCGCCGACCGCCTGATGGCCTGGGATCAACGGTAAGGTAGGGTCAGGAAGTTCACCCTCCACCACATGGAGATCGGTGCGGCAGATGCCGCAGACGTGAACCTTAACGAGGACCTGACCAGGCTGCGGGGTAGGGGGAGGCTGATCTCGAAGGTGCAAGGGGTGGCTGGACACATCGCCCGTATGGTCGAGCACCATCGCCTTCATTGATCACTGCCTCATGTGATAGGCGATCTAATGTAATACCGCCGCCAAGGTGAGTTAAGAAGGTTTCTTGGCCTTAATGCACTCAATGTCCAAACGGATCTGTACCTCGTCTCCAACGACGAGCCCACCGCTATCGAGGACTTTGTTCCATACCATGCCGAAATCCTTGCGGTTGAGTGTGCCATCGGCGCTGAAACCGGCCCTCGTGTTGCCCCAGGGATCTTTGGTGACGCCGTTGAATGTCACATTGAGCGTGATTTCTTTGGTCACGCCACGCAGAGTAAGGTCGCCGATGACGGTGTAGGTGTCTCCTTGCTTCCGGTACTGCTTCATCGTGTATGTCATCGTCGGAAACCGTTCGACATCCAAGAAATCGGCATTGCGCAGATGCGCGTCGCGTTTGTCATGATTGGTATCGATAGACTCCGTCTTGATCGTAGCTTCGATCGACTTCAACGTCTTCGCGTCTGCGTCCATCTCGACGAATCCCTGGTAGTCTCTGAACCGACCCGACGTTTTGGAGACCACCATATGTGCGACGCGAAACTCGATCGATGAGTGATCCGGATCGATGTCCCAGCGAGCGGTTTCCGCTCCGGCGGCGATTGGGAAGAGTGTGAGAAGACTCACCATCGCCATGCCGACCGTCCAATTCGATCCGAGGCGCGCCCCTTTGACGTGCGGTTTCTTCATGAACTCCTCCATGAGCGGCCGGCTCAGTGCTTCGGGGCGCTGATTGTTCGTCCAAGCTGCCTGGGGGTTCCGGTACGGAAGTCCCGTACTCCGGCTTTTGAACCGGTCTGTAATCGCACGTGGATCTCGATCGGTTCGTTTCCGACCCCCACAGGAAACGGTGGGAACGGTTGCGCATCGGCGATCGCCTGGATGCCGGCTTGGTCGATTTCAGAGACGCCCGATCCGTCCGCAATCTGCATCAACTGAGCGCGCCCCCCGGGATAGATCTGAAATTGCACGCGCACGGTTTGGTGGGACGAAGAGGGCGGCATGCTCAGGGTGGCACGATTCCAACTCCGGTTCAGGAGGTCTCGCACCTGGTGCCAATAGGCCGGTGTTGGTTGTGCGGAACGAGATGGCAGGAGATCTTCCTCCATCACTTCCTCGCTGACCAGGGGGATCGCACCAGGCAAAGGCTCGGCTTGGCCGGCGGCGAGATCGCTTTCACTCGGTGAAGCTTGCTTGGTGGTGAGCAATGTCTGTTCATCGCTGGCAGGCCTGGTGTCACCCATTGTGAGATACACAATCCGAGTCATCACGCGTTCAAATTTTGTTTCGGTTGATCTGGCGAAAGTCACGTGGAGTCGAGAAACGTGTGGGCCAAGGGAAGGCCGGTCTTGCGCGACTGGCACAAAGGTGGTGGTCGCGTTCATCACCGACGAACTAGGATCATGTTTCAAAGGCACGATCTGTGATTCAAAATGGGCCGATTCACAGATGGCCACAAACGGCATGGAGTCCGGAGCCATTCCGTCGAGTGTAATCGACAGCTCAAGCGGTTGACCGAGTTGCAGATTGCCGGACCCATTCGAACCCGTAAAATCGAATGTCGCCCGTTGTTGTTCAAAAGAAGCAGTCTGAGGCGTGATGGGGCGGGCCACTGTTGGCGTGCTCGCCTCGGCGGGGCCTTGATACGACGCCACACCCAACAATCCGGCGACCACAATGAGACGTGTCGCAGCTGGATGAACCATGGTTCGGGCATCCTACCCATCGCTGGACCTCGGCGCAACTCGTTTCTTTCGCTGAAACAGTAAGGTCCAACGGTTGAACCTGGTATACAATAGAGTGCATGCAAGCTCTCGTCAAAACTACAGCGGGATCAGGCTTAACTCTGACCGAGTGGGAAGATCCAACCCCTGGACCGCACGACGCGGTGGTGAAGGTGGCGGCCACATCATTGTGTGGAACGGATGTCCATATCTATCGTTGGGATGAATGGGCGCAACGGCGGGTTCATCCGCCACGCATCATCGGCCATGAACTGTGCGGCCATGTTGTGGAGGTGGGACGGGATGTGTCTCTTGTCAAAGTCGGTGATTATGTCGCCGCTGAATCACACTTGACCTGTGGAGCCTGCTTTCAATGCCGCACAGGCCAGGCTCACGTGTGCAAGAATTACAAGATTCTCGGGATCGACCGAGACGGGTCATACGCGCAGTATGTTGTGCTCCCAGAGAGTGTCTTGTGGCGCACGGATCCAGATATTCCTCCGGAGTTAGCTTGCGCGCAAGAACCGCTTGGGAATGCCGTTGATGCTGCGCTGATTGAAGACCTGACCGGGCAGACGGTGTTGATTACAGGGTGCGGGCCAACGGGGCTGTTTGCCGCCGCTGTGGCACGAACGGCTGGTGCCGCGACGATTATCGCCTCGGATGTCAGCGACTATCGACTGAGTTTGGCGAAGCAGGTCGGAGTGGACCATGTTCTGAACGCCAAGGTGGACTTGCCCGAACGGATTGCGGCAGCGATCCTCGAGATCACGGCCGGGGAAGGGGCCGATGCCGCGCTGGAGATGTCGGGAAACCCCGCGGCGTTGCACCAAGTCTTCCAAGCGGTAAAGAACGGCGGACGTGTGACCCTCTTCGGCATTCCGACCGGTTCGGTCTGCTTCGATCTGCCTAACGAAATCATTTTTAAAGGTATTCGCGTCTATGGGATCACCGGACGGCGCCTCTTTAGTACTTGGTATCGATTGGCAGGCCTCTTCAAAGCGGGCCTCGATATTCGGCCGGTCATCACGCATTCGTTCCCGTTGCGCGAGTTTGCGACCGGGTTTGACTTGATCCAGTCGGGGCAATGTGGAAAGGTGGTCTTGATCCCGTGAGCGAAGCATGTGAGAGATTTGTTGATCTGACGATCTGTTGAGTGTTCGGAAATTTATCAGACCGACAGATTCCGAACGACATTTTTTCACGATGGCCTACGACTCCCTTAAACAGGCGCTTGAGACTCACCTCGCCGAGGTCCGATCGCAAGGCTTGTACAAGACCGAGCGTCGATTGATGGGTCCGCAAGGGTCCGAGATCCACGTGACGCAAGGACAGGTTCTCAATCTCTGCGCCAACAATTATCTGGGGCTTGCGAATCATCCCGCTATCGTGCAGGCCGCGGAAACGGGTTTGGAGACACACGGCTATGGCATGGCCTCCGTGCGCTTTATTTGCGGCACGCAGGACTTGCACAAGCGGCTGGAGCAGGCCGTCAGTGCGTTTCTCGGAACGGCTGACACCATCCTCTACAGTTCCTGCTTTGACGCGAACGGGGGCCTATTCGAGGTGTTGCTGAACGAAAGCGATGTCGTCATCAGCGATGCCTTGAACCATGCCAGCCTGATCGACGGGATCAGACTTTGTAAGGCAAAGCGGTTCCGATACGCCCATTCCGATATGGCTGACCTCGAAGTGCGGCTCAAGGAAGCGAGCGGCTGTCGCCTACGGCTGATCGTCACCGACGGAGTCTTCTCCATGGATGGCGATCTGGCCAAGCTGGACCGACTCGTCGAGCTGGCGGAACGGTACGATGCGGCGGTGGTGGTCGATGACAGCCACGCGACCGGTGTTCTTGGCCCACAAGGACGGGGTACACCGGCTCATTTCGGAGTAGCGGAGCGGGTCGAGATTGTGACCAGCACTTTGGGGAAAACACTCGGTGGCGCGACCGGCGGGTTTACCTCCGGCAAGGCCGAGGTAATCGAGCTCTTGCGTCAACGATCGAGACCCTATCTATTTTCGAACTCGCTTCCTCCTCCCATCGTGGCTGGAGCATTGTGCGCGCTTGACCTGGTGAAACAGGGCGATCATCTGAGAGTACAGCTTCGTACCAACGCCGCTTACTTTAGGAAGGAGATGAGCGCTCTTGGTTTCCGCCTCGTTTCGGGCGAGCACCCAATCATTCCCGTGATGCTCGGTGATGCCGCCCTTGCAACATCGATGGCGGAAGCGTTGCTGAAGGAAGGGATCTACGCGGTCGGGTTCAGTTATCCGGTGGTGCCGCAAGGGCAGGCGAGGATCCGCGCTCAAATGTCGGCGGCCCATACGACGGCTCAGCTGCAACAAGCCGTGGCGGCGTTTGCGAAGGTGGGCCGGGCATTGGGCGTCATTCCGTAACAATTCACAGGATGAGGCAATCGCCAACGTGAAGGATGCTATCGAAGGATGGTTTGAGGTGATGGAGGCGAAACAGGCGATTGATGCCGAACGGATGGTTGAGGTCGTCGTGTGATGGCCGCACGCCTTCGGGTGTGTTCGGGGTCAGGCGTCGTGCGAAAATTTGAACGAGCAGGTCGCACGGCAACGAGGGTCGCATGTCATGTTGGTAAAATCTGGATACGAGTACACGCTCTCCATTCCACAGCATGATGAATTGGGTCCTGGGCTCCTTCGTAAATTGATTCGCCAAGCTGCTCTGACCGTGGAAGAATTCAACGCGCTGTAACCCTCATCTCAAAAGTTTCCCCCTCCCTGATATCTGAAAACATTGTCCGTCGTGCCGGGGGGCATGGCGCATTCCTGGTAGGATCGCATTGCGGCTATGCCCATGGATGAACTTGCTTACGTAGTGAAAGCCGGTTCAATGGTATTCATCCGAATTGACTTTTCGCAGTCACCCCAGTATTCTCAGCTCCTTTATCAGGCAAGGAGTAGGGGCATGAAAGTCATTCTTCAAGAGACCCTGGAAGGGGTGGGGCATCTTGGCGACCTCATCAACGTCGCCGATGGATTTGCACGGAACTATTTGCTACCGCGTCGCAAGGCCGTGGAAGCCGACAGTCGGAGCATCAAAGCGTTCGAGCATGCCAAACGAGTGGCGGCCGAGAAAGCCAAGAAAGAAAAGCTGGAAATTGAAGCCCATGCCAACAAGGTGTCGGCGGTTTCGCTGACAATTGAGGCGCAGGTCGGCAAGGACGATAAAATGTTCGGGTCCGTCACCGCCAAAGACATCGCCGAAGGACTGGCGGCGCAAGGTGTGATGGTGGATCGACGAAAGATCCAATTGGCACATCCGATCAAGGAGCTTGGTACGGTGTCCGTGCCGATCAAGATGCCCAGGGATGTGGTGGCGACAGTGGCGGTCCATGTGGTGAAGAAGCAAGAGCCCGAAGAGCCTTCGGCGTAGAATTTGGAGCACGGAGAAGATGAGCAGCGACGCGATCGGTTCATGGGACGCATTGAACACGGCAGATCCCGAGGTGTACGCCGCGATCGAGGCGGAAGGAGTCCGGCAGCGCGAGAAGCTGCTCTTGATTGCGTCGGAAAATTTTGCCAGCCCGGCTGTCTTGGCGGCGCAAGGTTCCTTGCTCACGAACAAGTATGCGGAAGGCTATCCCGGCAAGCGGTACTACGGTGGATGCCAACATGCCGATACGGTCGAGGATTTGGCGATTCAGCGGTGCAAGGAAATCTTCGGCGCCGAGCACGTCAATGTGCAACCCCATTCTGGTTCGCAGGCCAATATGGCGGCCTACTTGTCGGTATTGAAGGCGGGAGACACCATACTAGGGATGGATCTCGCTCAGGGCGGACATCTCACGCACGGCAGTAAAGTCAACTTCTCCGGCATCCTCTTCCGCGTCTTCTCTTATGGGGTCGATCGCCGGACGGAAATGATCGATTATGATGCCGTCCAAAAAGTCGCGGAGGAATGCCGACCTCGCATGATTGTTGTGGGGGCCAGTGCCTACGCCCGTGTCTTGGATTTTCCACGATTCCAACAGATTGCCAAGTCAGTCGGGGCCTATCTGCTGGTGGATATTGCCCATGTTGCCGGACTTATTGCAGCCGGACTGCATCCGAATCCCGTCCCCTATGCCGACTTCGTGACGACCACCACCCATAAAACGCTGCGTGGGCCGCGTGGTGGTGTCACGATGTGTCGAGCCGAACATGCCAAGGCGGTCGATAAGCTGGTTTTCCCAGGTCTGCAGGGTGGGCCGCTGATGCATGTGATCGCCGCCAAAGCGGTGGCCTTCAAGGAAGCGTTGTCTCCGTCGTTCAAGCGCTACCAGCAACAAGTCTTGGCCAATGCCAAGATGCTGGCCCAAGAGTTTGTCGACCGCGGCTACAAGATCGTCTCGGGGGGAACGGACACCCATCTGATGCTCCTGAATCTCACGAACAAGGGGATCACCGGGAAAGAGGCTGATGCCGCGCTTGATGCGGCCGGGATCATTGTCAATAAGAACGCCGTGCCCTACGACGAAAAACCGCCTGCCGTCGCCAGCGGCATCCGTTTGGGGGCGCCCATCGTGTCCACGCGTGGGATGCGCGAGCCGGAAATGAAACAGATCGCCGAACTGGTCGACCGTGTTCTCCAGCATCGGCAGGAATCAGAGGTGTTGGAAGATGTTCGCATGCAAGCGAAGGCGTTGTGTGCGAGGTTCCCAATCTTTTATCCCTACTAGTCGGCCGCGAGTGAGAGAGCAGGTCGCTTCCAGTGAAATGTCCCTTCTGCGATGAACTCGAAGACAAGGTGGTCGATTCTCGCATGGCCAAGGAAGGCGAGGTTATTCGCCGCCGCCGTGAGTGTCTTGGTTGCAAACGTCGCTATACCACGTACGAGCGAGTTGAAGAAATTTTGCCGGTCGTGGTGAAGAAAGACGGTCGCCGCGAGTCGTTTGACCGCACGAAGATTCTCGCGGGCCTCAAGAAAGCCTGTGAAAAGCGACCGATCAGCACCGGCACTATCGAAGCCGTGACCGATCGAATCGAGAAGCGGATTCAGGAAATGGGCGAAACGGAGATCGAAAGCCGAGTGGTGGGCGAGGAAGTCATGAAAGAGTTGCATCAACTGGACCAGGTTGCGTATGTCCGGTTTGCGTCCGTGTATCGGGAGTTCAAGGACATCGAGCAATTCATGGACGAGTTGAAGTCCTTGGCTGAACA
>JAHBWT010000059.1 GCA_019636815.1 Nitrospira sp. | reverse complement strand
TTCAAGATTGGCCCGATACGTGGCGGGCGGGAGGCCTGCCAGCGCGTCATGGGGCCGCTCCTCGTTGTAACTCTGAAGCCATTCTGCACTGATCTCTCGCACCTGCTCCAGCGATTCGAAGACATACGCATTCAGCACCTCGGTCCGATACGTGCGATTGAACCGCTCAATGAACGCATTCTGATCAGGCTTGCCCGGTTGGATGTACCGCAACTCGATCCCGTGCTCGGCGCCCCAGGTCATGAATCGGTCAGCGACCAGTTCCGGGCCATTATCCAGGCGCAGCGCCTGCGGCCGTCCTCGCCAGGCCACGACCTGCTCCAGCACCCGGATCACCCGCTCGGCAGGCAGTGACGTATTGACGTCTCCCCTGGAAACGATGGCAACTTGAAACTGGAGTACGATGGCGGCTTCGGCGAGCCTCGACGAAAGGAGTGGCTCCATGAGTGGACAATGCCTTGTCCCCACCGTTCACTTGGGCACCTGACCCCGAGCAAGTTCGTCAGCCAACGTCAGTGACAATCTGGTTTCTGAATACTTGCTCTTCTTCATGCTGCCCTCCTGGAGTTAGAGGGTTCCAGGGTGGCCGCTTTTTCTAGTTTTGGCTGGCCTCGTTTTTCGGGAGTGGGTCCAGAGACAGAAACCTCGGCAGCCTCCAGGGCTGATTTTCTGCAAACTGTCTCAATCACAGAAACGAGTTTTCTGGCGAGCACAACACGATCGAAATGTTGCACAACATATGCTCGTCCATTCCGGCCCAGTTGCTGACACCATGCAGGTTTTTGAGACAGCTCCAGCACTCTGGCTGCCAAATCGTCGGTGTGTTCGGGCTCAATACAAATGCCGGCCTGGGCTGCTTGGATAAGCTCAGCACTTTCTCCCTCCACCCCCAGAATGATTGGCTTTGCCATCGCCATGCTCTCGAAAATCTTCGACGGAATGACGGTCTTGAAGAGATCCGACTTTTTGAGCAGAACGAGACTGACATTGGACAGCCCCCAGAGCTCGCGCATGAGGCTCTTGGGTTGTTGCTCAAGCATCATCACGTTATCCAGCGTCATCGTGTCCCGCATGCGAATAAGAGCTTGGCGTTCAGCCCCGTCGCCTACCATCAAGAACACAACGTCCTTTGAATTGGTCAATCGACGGGCCGCGTGAAAAATTGTCTCAAGATGGTGCGCCATGCCATGGGTCCCGAAATAAGAGACGACAAACTTTCCCTTGACCCCGAGTTCCTCCGCAAGAGAACCAGTTTCGTCAAGCGGGGTATAACGGGTCAGATCGACGCCATTCTTAACAACCACGATTTTTCCAGCCTCAATGCCCTTGCTCAGCATGTATGATTTAAACGCGTCGGTTACCGGCACGATCCGATCTGCCTTGCGATAGGTGAATCGCTCAACCCATTCCAGCATCTTGATGATGGCAGGATTTCTTAGTGCGCCCACGGCGACGATGGATTCCGGCCATAGGTCGCGGATCTCGAGTATCCAAGGAATTCGCAGCAATCTGCTGACGAAGTAACCTGCGAGCCCATTGAAGAATTGGGGGGAGGTCGACAGGACGACAGCTGATTTCGGTAGCAGGAGGGAAACAAGGATTGCTGAACACATGTACGAAAGGTAGTTCAACGTTCGTTTAAAGAAACCCTCGTTGGCGGTCACGAACGTCCAAACCCTGATCACACTGATTCCGTCGATCGTTTCCCGCTGAAAGACCCGATTGCGATAGCCCTCGTAGACTCGTCCTTGAGGATGGTTTGGCGCACAGGTCACGACGGTCACATCGTGCCCGTCGTTCACCCACTGCCGGCAATGTTCATAGGTTCTTGTTGCAGGCGCGTTCACCTCGGGAGGGAAATAATGTGACAGGAAGAGGATCCGCATGCCTGAGCGTCTTCGTGTAATGGTCCGTCGCCTTTTGAATCCGATAACTCAACTGAAGAGGAAGTTCTCCGGAACAAGAAAAGGCTAGCACAAGGTTCCTCTGGCTCAAACCAAACTCTGGAAAATAGCAACCCGGGTCGATCTCCATCCGGCAGGTACTCAACGCTTCCACTGAAGCAATCACGTTCCCGCACCGCTCAATTCTGAAGCTATGCGCTCCCGATTCTACGATTGTGAAATCAGGGTGAATATGGACAAAACTCTCCATGTGATGGATTCCCGCTCCTTCTAATTCATCGGTAATAACCCAATTCCTATGTCCATCATAAGAAATCTGTCTCTTATGAATCGGCTTCCCCTTCAATCTCCTATATCCGTCATGTGCTCCTTGAAACAGGACCGACTCATCTCCCATCTTGTTGATATGCGCCTTAATCGGTCTCGCGCGCCGTGCCACGCGAAACACGCCCCATATTTCTGATTGCTCTGCTCCATCGACCATCACAGTATTATGTGCCCTTGTACCGCGCGCATATGCCCGTTCCTGACTCGGCTCATAGTCAAACACGCCACTATCAACGACAACTCGTTGTCCATCGAGTACAAGCTCATAGCTGAGAGTATCACAATGAGCATGGCCCGGCTGGTAGTCAGGACCAATTGGGCCATCATCAATAATGATCATGTCAGCTGCCTTGCGGCAGACATAATACCCGCTCGACGGAAGCGTGTTGACCACCAGCTCACATGACTGGCTTGGAGGCTTGTACCCAATCATCTTCTCAGCGTAGTCGAAGATCTGATGAGGAGTCGGCGCGATACCGAACGCCGAATCGTTGAAGAGAGGAATGCCTCCGTCAGGCAAGCAGATACCGTTCAAGAAGTCCAGTGCGGCCGTAACCTTGTCCCTAAATTCGTCCGCTAGGGCTCCAGGTATCACGGCACGTGACTTCCGAGCCAGATTTAATACATCAAGATAATCGACCAAGCAGATCGAGTGATACATGGGGCTTCGCTCGAAGTGTCCTCCATCGGCAAGAAACTGTTCCTTGAGCTCATCCCGTAGAATCTGTAAGCCTTTTTGGAGCCACCTATCAGCATCGACGCCTTCGAAGTACACTCCGGCAAACAATAGAGCCACGCCGTTCTTGAGGTAATGATTCGCCAAGATGTGGCATTCGATGTTTTGTTCCAACCACGACGCCTGTTGGTAGAGACTTTCCATCCACTCGAGCCTAGGCCATTGATCCCCTCCTGATTCGGAATCAGTTACATTCTGTAAGAGGAAAAACTTTATCCAGTTCACAATCCTGAGCGAGACCGTATAGGGCTCCCACGCATCCTCCGTCCCAGGCGGGTTGTGCTGAACCCAGTCACGAATGAGGAAACACTTATTTTCATGGGATCGCCGTGGATCATGAAGATAATCAAAATAGTGCAGGTTATACCGCCAGAGCTTGGGCATGTCCTTGCACGCCCAATCGACATGTCCCGACGGGTAGCATTTCGACTGCCTCAGGAAACAGAAATGTGAATCATCTCCGGTGGACTTCGATGCTGAAATACCAGGAAGCATTGAGATGCCCAACCGAACGCTGGCATCAACCGTTTTGACGACAGACTGAATTTGTGGAAGGATTCGCCGTTGAAGAAAGTATGCGCCCTGTGAAGGACGAAGATACGCGAGCGTCCTGAGATAGAGGCCCAGCTGCTTCATAAAGGGAAGGAGCCTAGGTGAGTGCATCCATGATGTCGAAGGTGACTTGAGTCACTTCTACAAGCTCATTCCAGGGAATTGGAGAGCATGTACCGTGACGAATTGCGTCCACGAAAGCAGCAACGCACGCTGCCTGTCCTTTGTCCTGGTTCCACAGATCCATTTTTTTGAATTTAGACCACCCATAGCCACGAAGCTTTCTGAAGTTATCCAGCCGTAACACCTTGCCACCACAAAACACCTCGAGCTGTTCTTTGGGGAATGCTTTATGCCCGTTGGAGAAATAATGGACGGTTCCAAGCGATCCATCAGCAAATCGTAATGTGGCGGTCACTTTGTCCTCACCCACCACAGCCCCGGAGGCATTTCCCATCGCCATAGCTTGGACGGCAACAATCGGCGATCCGGCCAAAAAGCGAAGCAGATCTACAAAATGGCAGCCTTCACCGATGATACGCCCTCCCCCAATCAATCGGTCCTGAGTCCAATGTTCAAGGGGAATATGACCGGCATTGACCGTCATGACAAAGGTCTTGGGTTCCGTAACTCCATCCAGCAACTGTTTTATGCGCTGAATTTGTGGGGCAAACCGACGATTGAACCCTACCATCAGGAGAGGTGGCGATGCCTGCAGTCCGGCACATGTTTTGTAACCTTCACAGAGTTCCGTCAATTCTTCTCGTGTGATTGCCAAGGGCTTTTCGACGAAGACATGTTTACCAGCCTTCAAGGCTTCGCCAGTAAGTCTTGCATGGCTATCGTGCCGCGTCGCGATAATGATGGTATTTATGTCAGGAGACTCAATGACACTTCTTCCATCGCTCGTGATCTCGGAAAACCCAAACTTGCTGCCTGCGTGAGCGGCGCTTACACCTGTGCTGCTTGCAACCGCTCTCAAAGGAACTCCCGTCTTCTGAAAAGCCGGCAAGAGCACTTGGGTTGCATAGTTTCCCGCGCCAATGCACCCGACGACCGGTGTACCAGCAGGACGATCTCCATCGAGCGGTTCCTCTGAACGCGTGATCGTTCGCCTCAGCAATCGACTTTGAGAAAACGCATCTGGTTCAGGATAGTCCAAAATAATTCCGAGTGACGGGGCGCGACTCGAAATGATGTCATATGCGGTCGTGGCCTGATCAAAGGGAATATGATGGGATATGAGTAAGTCTATCTGGAGGCGGCCATCAGCCAGCATGTCGAGGACCGCCTCGAAGTTACGCTGCTCTGTCCAACGCACGTAGCCAACAGGATAGTCCTGTCCATTGTCCTCATACGCGCTATCGTAGCGCCCAGGACCGTACGAACATGACACCTGAAAACTCAGCTCCTTTTCGTAGAAGTCCGCGCGAGACAGTTCCAGCCCTGTAACTCCAACCAACACAATTCGACCTCGTTTGCGACACATCTGTGCCGCATGATGAACCGGGTCGTTGCTCTTCGTGGAAGCCGTGATGATCACGGCATCGACGCCGCGTCCCCTTGAAAAGGCCATTGCTGCCCCTAGAGGGTCGGCATTCTGATTGAGATCGACCGTTTCCGCGCCCAGCTTTTGAGCGAGCGCTAACTTGCTTACGTCGTAATCTATCCCCAGAACTCGACATCCATGGGCTTTCAACAACTGAACGGTCATCAATCCAATCAACCCCAGTCCGGTGACCACCACAGCTTCACCCAGGGTCGGTTGAATAAGTCGAATCCCCTGTAACCCGATCGCACCAATAACCGTGAATGCAGCCGCCTCATCACTCACGCAATCCGGAACCCTTGCACACAGGTTCTTGGGAACACAGACGATCTCTGCATGCTTTCCGTTCGATGCCACTCGATCCCCGATTGAAAATCCAGCGACTCCTTTGCCGACCTCAAGCACCGTCCCAACGTTGCAGTAGCCCATCGGTAAAGGCTGATCCAGCTTATTGCGGACAGCCTCCAGTGTCGGGAACACCCCATCCGTCTTGACCTTATCCAGCACCATGCGAACTTTTTCCGGCTGCTGACGCGCCTTGTCGAACAGGTTGGCTTTACCGAATTCGACCAACATACGTTCGGTCCCTACCGAGACAAGTGACTTCGTCGTTCGAATGAGCAGGTGATTCTCTCTAGCTTTCGGACTTGGGATATCAGCGAGAGTGGTCGAACCCGAAGCAAGATTTTGCAAGATTTGTCTCATTGAATGGTCCCCTCACCCAGACATGACTCACAGCAGTATCGACACGCCATCAAGCAGCTACTCTCTGACCCTTATGAGCTTCGCAGGATTTCCAGCTACAACCGTATAGGGCTCTACGTCTTTCGTCACCACACTTCCCGCTCCAACAACAGCACCGTCTCCAATGGTTCGTCCCGGCAAGACAATCACATTAGCTCCTAACCACACGTCTTTTCCGATCACCACAGATTTTGATGAGTGACCAGCTCCAAAAATAGGCTCTCGATTCGCAGGAATACGGTGGTTTCTGGACAATATCTTAGTCCCATAGCCAATAAGCGTACGGTCTCCTACGTTCACACCTCCCGATGTTTCGATATGTACGTTCAAAGCTACATCTACATCATCGCCAAGTACGAGATTTCTCCCAGGAGCTATCCACGCACCTGGATAGAATACGACTCGTTTTCCGATGCTCGCCCCACATAGCTTCAGAAATGTCGCTTTCAATGTGTTGAGGGTCCTGTAGCGTGGAAGAGAGAATAATAGTGTCATGACCATTTCATATGAGACAATAAGGAAGCTCTTCACCATGCCCGGCACTAGTTGACACATGTCAATTCATTCCTCGATCGCTCGCAAGCTACACGGTAGTTGTTAGAATCTCATGTGTGGCGCAAACGGATATTATTGTCCAGTTCTTCTTCATTTCCTAAAAGCTCCGTCATGATCCTAGAAAACCGCTTCTGTGGTGACAGTAGGAACGAAAGACGTTCTTCCCCAGCTTTCACAAGCCTGTCCTGCAGATAGAGGTCTTCTGATATGAGGATAAGCTGCTCAGCCACATCTTTCGGTCGATGAGGATCAACATAGAGAGCACTGTCTGCACAGATATTCCGAGCGAAATCTCGATCACTGACTACGAGTGGGAGTCTCACCGCCCAAGCCTCCATGTAGTTATTACTAAAACTCTCTAGATCACTAAGTGAAACAACGATATCGGCTTGGTTGTAAGCCTCCATAATCCGCTGAGGCGGAATTGATCCTAAAAACGTGAAATGTGTGTCAATAAGTTCTTCAGATATGATGGCCTTTTTTAGCGACTTGACATAAGACTCACGAGTACAGGTCAGAACAAACACGAATTCTTCGATTCCTCGTGCCAGCATGCATTCGGCTATTGCAGGCAATCGCCAGAGATTCTTATGAGAGTTGATGCCACTGATAAAGAGAAATCGCCGACTTGGCACTCTCCGGCGTACTAGCAGAGGTTCCACATACTGTGATGGTGCGGGTGGAATAACGCAAATTTTCTCCATGGGATATTTTACTGATCGCGCTAATCTTGCCTGCATGACAGTAGTCTCTGCGATGATCGAGGACGCTTTTTTGAGGCGGCTTCGTCTTAGTATATTTAAGCATCTAATGTAGGCTTGCTCCTTCATGCCCGCATAGTTCCAATAATCGCTTTCCGGGTAACAAATGATCGGATAAGCCACAGTTACGACACTGCGCACACTTTTTGAATGAGGCAGCCCGGAACCAAAAAACGTGAATATATGCTGAATCTTGTGGCGGCGAATCAGATATTGAAGGTGCCCATACTCGAAGAAGAATCGCTTAATGAATGAATTTGGTGAAACGAACACTCCTGAATATTTGCCTCGCAAGCTCAAATTGGAAAGCTCACCTATTTCTGGAATGACCAGGAAGATATTGATATTGTTCTCCTTCTGGCGATCCAGAAGAGAAAGAAAGTTAACAGCAAGTTGGACGCCGCCCCCCGTTTTAATTGCACCAAGATCAAACAACACATTCATGATTTCCGTTGCCCTTCAGCTTCTTCACATGGCTAAGCACGTTTCATTCTTTCTGACAAATACCGAACCAAAACAGAGCGATATGCTGCTACGTGCGCTTCAGCGAATCGTTCCAGTGAATACTTGGCAGCTACTTCCCGTCCCCTTTGAGCAAGAGACAGTCTGAGACTAGGGGAACGAAATAATTCTAGTAAGCATGCTGCTAATGCGTCGGCAGAAGAGGGGGGAAAGGTAAGCGCGCAGCCGCTACCTCCAATAATGTCAAGATTCGCTGGAATGTCAGAGACTACGCAAGGTAAGCCTATAGACAAAGCTTCAAGGAAAACATTTGACATCCCCTCGTACCAGGAAGGAAGCACCAGCACATCTGATTGCTGCATGACTTCATGAATATTGGACCGATATCCTGCATGCGAAACAAAGGGTGTAAGTTCAAGCTGATCGACCATAGCCTTCAACTGAGGTTCGTCCTCCCCGACTCCACAGATGACCACTTTGAGCTTGTATGTACGAAGTACGATCGGTAACGCTTTAAGAAGGCACCGCCAATTCTTTTGGTAGGTAATGCGGCCAGCAAAGAGGATCCTATGTTCAAGCGTTGCTGTTTCTCCTGCAAGCACCTTGCAATATCTAGGCTCCACACTAACCGCATTTCTTATCTCAATGCCCTGCTTAGTTTTATAGATGATGCGATATGGCAGGCTTGATCGACGAATAGGATTATTGCTTATGATGCATGAGGCACAAGGCCACGCGAGCATGAACTCAATCATGGTCAACGGACGTCTGAAGAACATGGCATTTCGATAGGACCATACGCAGGGAATACGATAGATAGTGGCAAGAAACATCGCCGGGATGGTCACGGGCGCGGGTAGCCACGCATGGAGAATATCTGGTTTGAAATCTTTAATAGCCTTCACCAGAGAGAAGAAAATACTAATGTTGTATTTATTGACTTGCGAACTCTTATAAATTTTGACAGAGGAGTCAATGCTATCGCTTCCTCTATCATTGATGCAAAAAATGGCAGCATCCATTTCATGGTTGTATGAAATATTGGTAAGCAACCTCAATTGACGTTCTGCCCCTCCTGCAATAAGAGAGTGAACGCAGTGCAGAATTCGAATCGGTCGAACCTTTCTGCCTTCCACAATCGACTTGCTTTGCTTATAGCAATATGAATTTTCCTTGGTCATGTCACATTGGGTCGAAGATACGAGACGCATTGCCATCTACTCAAAGACAATTATGATTGATAGGCCAACACCTTGCTTTAACAACCCCAGAAAACCCAATAAAAATTGGCAGTATGGAGATGATCAATAAAATTACGGCAGTAATTTCCGCACTAAGTTATTTTCTTTTTCAAATACTAAATACGCAATTAGCCCAGTCTGCACAACTAACTTGGTGCAATACGCCACTAGGATAGCCTGGGCAGCGGTTACTAGAGTGAATGATCCCTGCATGGCGAATAAAAAAAGCAGCGTAACAACCGGAACCGGCAAGTTCACAAGCATTTGAGACTTAAATTTCCTTGTAGCCGTAATAGCTGTGCCCATCATAACCGAGCAGTATAATGCGACAGAAGCAACCATCGACCAAGTTAGCAGGTAGGAATACTCAGCGTACTCTTTCGTGTAGGCAAGAGTGAGTATGAACTCACCGAAATAGACCGATATTAATACCCCGCATACACCCAGCAGAAGCGCTACTCCTACACCCTGTACCAGCATAAGTTTAAATCTTTGAATGTCGTTGTCATAACATTTTGAAAAGCTTTGATGAAGTGGTAAGGCAACGGCATTTATAAAAATACTTCCTAGAAAGATAAAGTACGTTGTGGCAGCAAAGTATCCAAGCGCCTTTTGATCTAGCCAGCTGGAGACAAAGTATCTAGGAATGTTATTAATCGACAAATTAATCAGTAGCAGAACTCCTAACGGGAAACAAAGCCAGATAATCTTTTTCACCGACGAATACTCTGGCGCCATCTCCTGTTGAGCGAGTTGGGTCTTGGCTATTTGGCGGTCGTAAAAGTAGTAGATGGCTATCCAAGAGGTTGCCAGACAGGCAAGCCCAATGGGCAAACTTTCTGAGACTAGCAAACCAAGAGCCAGGCTTAAAACTCCTACTATTCCCCGTAGCCCCAGGGAGATGGCGACTGGCTTCATATTGTTAAGCTTTAGCGAGAGTGCACTTCGAATATCGCAGAATGACTCTGCGAATTTTGCCATTGTCAGGAATATCATCGTAGCCCAGATCTCATAACTTCTCTCCAGAAAGAAAGCTATGAAACCTACAACAATGACGCAGAAGAATGATGTTACAATACGAGTAGCAAAATATTCTCTGTACTCGAATTGGCCTCTGACATCTGTCGCAACAGCCGCACGAATATTCAAGCTGAACAGTCCGAACAACGGACTTATTATTGCGTTTGCTAGGGCATAATCACCCACTGCCTCGACACTAGCTAGCTTTGCTATTACACTGACATTTAACCATAGGCCAAACGAGAACAACGCGTTTCCAATGAAGGAATACAAACAATTAAGCTTAAAGGATAGCATCGCTTAAACTACGTTTAAGAACGGATGAAGGGAGCAATGAACCTTATCCTTCCAGGCAGGAAAGGTAAGAGAACCAGGAACTTCTCACCTCCGTTTGGCCTCAAACTACAGTTCATCCTCTCTCTCAAGCGAAACATTCTCGGAAGGTTGTAGAAATTCTAGCATTTTACGTTATATACCCGTATTTTTTATGAAGGTTCGCCTTACACCTTCTCATCTCTTCCTTGCGCAGCTTACTGATCCGACCATGAAAGAGTGCGCAATTTGTCAGTACTAATATCCAGAAAAGCCGCTGTTTCTGTGCTTTTCAAGAATTAAGGTACGCACTATTTAGCGTTCGCCTCAGTAATTAGTAAGCCGTTACAGATTGCCTTGCTCTTTTAGATGTTTGACGCAAATACCCAGTGCACCTACCCAAATCCACCCTCGCATTTCTCCAGCAAATATACTTGCATTATGGAAAGAGGCGTGAATAAGCAACCCCACATTTGCAATGAGAAACACTATTGCTAGTACGGATAAGCTTTCTTGGTCCCTTGACCGTGCCCGACCTACCACGCCCACGGCTTGGCTAATCAACACCCAATAGAACACTCCAAGCGCCACAACCCCCAATACTCCATAGTACAATCCTACCGTGAGAAAAAGATTGTGCGGTTCGTATCCTGCAGACATCGCAAATGCTTGCTTTAGTTCTGTGGTGGTATTTCTCATTGCTGCATTAGATGGAATGCGCTTATGCCGATCTAGCTCAAGCACCGCTGCCGGTATTCCAAATGGATATTGGAATATCACCGGAACGAATACGGAGAATGTGGTTCCCATCCGCACATCTTGCTCCGTTCGTTCAGACTTTTCCTGAATCTTGTCGAGAAAAGTTGCTTTATCAAATATCACTAAACCGCCTAACACGAGTAGAGAAACGGTCACGTATGAGAATGGGAAAAATCTTCGCTTCATATACCTCATGCCTATCGCAAGGAGTATCATGCTGGACATTAATGCCAGCACCCCGGATCGACTCAGAGCCACAATATTTCCAGCAAGGATAATTCCTCCACAAATCATGGCCATCCGCGGTGGAAATAATGCGAGCCGTTCGGAATTCTTTAAATCATGGAATGCAGCACCAAGGAGTACGATACCAATTCCCACTACGCTGTATGAGAACGCAACGGGAAACGCCTCCAGACCGCTAGGCCTTCGTACCAATTGGCCATCATAAAGTGTGCCTTGCCATGACCAATCCGCCATACCTACTGATTGGCAGATTGCGACGATGCTGCTAACTGTACCCGCTATAGTTAGGGAGAATAAAAGTACACGTCGTCCACGCATTGAAATGACAGCCTGCGCAGTAATCAAGGATAACGCGACGCCAGTGCAAACCTGTTGGAATCGCAACCAGGATCTCTCTTCCACTAAGTTTTGCCAGACAAGCATAATTAGGAATAGTCCGATTGCAAGCCACTGAATCATAGAATACGGATTCCAAAGCCTCGAAATGCTCGAAAGCCTGAATAATCCGAGCCAGCCCAACAACAGCCAGACTATGAAAATCTGTACAGGAACCTGGTAAACGGTCAATGACCATGGTTGCACTGTAAAGAGCGCTACTGAAATACCCAAACCAGCCAGCCATAACACTGGCAGATCACCACGAATCTGATCTGTTCGGGACATTGTGAGTACTCTGTCTGAGCTAAAATCTAATACCGTACGATGTTGCGAAGATCCATCTCAGCCGAAGACTTCCAAAAGACCTTTACAAACATCCGATAATTGATTTCGTTATATTCATATGGCACCGAGCCATGGAGCTACATTTCCACAGACATGTGATTTCAAAAAATAGAGTTAGCTATTGTTCTTTTTCTAGCCATCTGAAGACTGCACGTTCATGAGGTTTCAGAAACTCTGAATGGTTCTACCCCTCGTCATTGGCTAACTTTCCATGGCAAACAGCCTCTTGCCCAACTGCGTGTGCCATGCTCACTTGATGGAAAGCGTTGAAGGAGCTGCCAAAGAATGCGGGCGGGTTCGCGATATCGCATTGTTTAACTTCAATATGAACTCTATTACCTTAGCTCTTACTTGGATTGGCTCAACATCTTTCGTTACCCTTAAATCAGCAAGATAGCTAACTGCTTGTTGGAGTTCTTGAGATATTACTGGATTATTCTCCTGTTCCTTAACTATCCTTTCCAATGTTGAAAGATAACGCACGTCATCTATACCCTCTCGAAGCCCTTCCCAAGCGATGGTGTCAATCACGCCATTTGTCGTGGGATAGGCCAGTACATGATCTCGATATTTAACATGATCAAAGTCATTCCATATTGATCCCATGGAATGCTGATAGGCATAAATCATGGCACCATCAAAATCAGCCTGCCAGAGCCGTATTCCATATTGCGTTCTAAATAATGCGGGATTCTCCGGCCCCGTCTGTGGATTATGGTAACTATATATTTTGTGCCCTATTCGATGAAACTTACTGGCTTCTTCCGCAATTGGCGGCCCGTGAAGGACAAGAATGTCAGTGAGCTGACCCATAACTTCAAAATGTCCTTCATAGCCTGCGGAAAATACTTTTGCTCCTAGGGCGTGCACTTTTTCTCTTGCCTTTTTCCCGTCAAGAAGTTCTTTACCTCTGGCTTCATCTTTTCCATACAAAAAGAGATCAGTAAACGCATACTCGCTTCTCATACTTTGAAGGTCCGGTATATCAGCATCCAATTGCCTTAGGTTGCCTGGAGAATCTAAATCAATCTGCCGACCGAGATAGTACAGTGAAGAATTCGTCATGCTGAGTTCGTTCCTAATGGCAAGGTACCGCCTGAGCAATTCTTGGGCTTCTTGAATGGACGTTGAAACCAGTTCTCCCTTAGGTCGATACCTCTGATACACCGTAGGATTAATGACACCATGCTCACGCATGTTTCGCAACTCAGCCTTCAATTGCTTTTCGCTCTTGAACTCTGAAGATACCGTAGGCGAACGAGGAGCAAGCTTCCCTCGATAGTAGAGAGAATACTCCATGGACGGATTGCTCAACTCAAATGGCAATACTTCGACTTCGAAATCAAGCTTCATTAACTCCTGGCTTTGAGAATTCGAGATGGAAATTTTCCCTAGATACCTTCCGGGCTGTATATCATAAGGGACGTGTACGGTAATCCAATATTGCTTATTAGTATTTTCAGCAATTGCTGAGGGCTGAAGGTGGTCTGCGTCACGCACTGGGAATTTAGTTATTCCCGGCAAATCTGGCTGAGACCTGATAGTGTTGTCGCTAATTGATTCGTACCTGTAGCCAGATCCATCAGGAAGTTTTACATAATTATGCTTGCTTACTGTATCAACTTTGATGAGCGATTCATCTTTCAGGAGAAGCTCGGGGACAAGCACTCGGTTATCTCTATTCCTCTTGTCAACACTATGAGATCTCCATGCACCGGCTGCTTGATACCAAGTCTTCACAATCCTTATGTCAACGTGTTCCTTAGAGATCGTGCCGTTTTCTCCTGCCAAGTCACTTGCCGAAACGAGTATTGAGGCTGGGGCTCCCTCCATCCCACGTATCACAAAACTAGCTGGCTCATATTCTCCTCGACAGGCAAGCACTTGGAGTTTTGTGGATTGAGTGCCAGGAAGAGGAAACGTTGTTGGAAGGATTTTCTCTCCACTCGTAGGATTAACTACATGGATCAAGAATGGACCAGAGCTTCTAAATTCTGCGTTTCCTCGCAGATGCATATGGAAGAACAACACCGTGCATAGCCCAGCTGCTAGCATTACCAACACCTGAACTTTAACCTTTCCCCTATCCTTCATCATTTCCACGGTCTAACTGGGCTCGACTCTTGGTCTCCGAATCCGAGGTAGCCACATGCTGGCCAGCAGTCATACATGCCCACCACCGATATGATTTTTTCATATTACTTAGGAAGACTATTGTCATGGTAGTGGTCGAGTCTCTATGTGGCAACCTAAATTCAATTTCATGACGGTAAGATTTGATCCAGAGCAAAAGATTTGGATGGTGCGATGAATTACTGATTAAGGAAATCGACTGAGGACAACTGTACAGACGCGTACTCAATACGAGCAGCGGGAAACCAGGAACCAATTAACGCTGAACTGCATGGACTGAAAGATGGATTGCCAACTCAGACACGACTCGATGGATTGTGATTTTAAAAACCCACCAGCTTTCTACGGAGGACTCAGCACTCGCTCCAAACACCCCACAATCCGCTCCGCCACCTTGCCGTCCCTCACCGCGAGATGGCCCCTTTCTTCCACTGCCCCGCCATCATTCGCGCAAGCGCGAGAGGAAGCTTGTTCAGATCGGTCCCGATCAATTCGTTTGTTCCGATAGTGATGGTCTCGGACGTTCGGTGTTGTCGCGGAGGGTAGTCGTGACACCTCGGCTTTGAAGCCTATTCTGCCCCGAGGCCGAGCCGATACTTCACAGACGGTGGGCCTTCTTGAGTCGTTCGCGAACACGTTGGTACGGCACGGCCCGCTCTGCGCGCCGGTCATACCATGTTGCCACGTCGATCAGATCTTCCTTCAATGCCGGGTTGGCAAAGAGTCGCTGCATGATCGCTTCCCGCTCGGACTTTGGCAAAGCTTCAAACGCGGTCATGAACACTTCCGCTGTCGCATCGGCGGTTTTCACAATTGCGCCTTCCTTTTGTCTCCTCGATCGAACACCCAATGAAGGTCTTGCAACCACACAAGTGCACCGTCATCTCGCAGACAGACGGTGAGCGGCTCGTCATTCACCTTCGGTGGAGAAGCAAGGCGAGGAGACCCCTCCTTGTGTTCCCTCCGAAAACATCTTCTATTGAACTGGCGACAGGCCTCGTCGACGCCTCACGCTCCGAGAGGAGTTGAGTGCGAAGCGCTTCTCGCTTCGCCGCGATATTCAACTCCCGATCAAACGCTACAAACATCACCGCCGAAGGGACACGCTCGCGCAAGCTCAATGCCGACGCTAAATGCAGTGCATCATAACCACGCAAAGCGCGGGATGCCACTAAATTGCCCGCAGTTTTCACGAGCCGATCCGTAACCTCGACGACTATAAAGCGGGGCCAATCCTCTTCGAACGCATCCACGATGTGACGATACCCATGAGGAGAGAGAGCTTCGCATCTCGGCGCGCTCGCGCGAATGCCATCATGGCTTCAGCATAAGCAAGCAAGGAGGTGGCGACCGCTTCCGACTCATCCACGGCAGCCGAAAGTTCTTGTGACAGCGGCTCATCTACATAGAGCTTCACCAACGCCCTCGTATCCAAATACAACATCATCGACGCTCTTGCCTCACCGTGTCAGCCAGAGTCTGCCCGCGGATCACCGGTCGTCGGCTAGCTCCACGAGGTTTTCCCCCGCTCCAGCGCACAGCTCCTTCACGAAGCATTGGCTCAAGAACCCGCTTGAGGCTCAACGTTTTTACCGGAACGATTCGCGCCACAGACCGGCCCCGCTCCATCACGATGAATTCCTCGCCGCCCTGGACTCGCTTCAAATAGTTGCCCAATCGACCTTTGAGTTCGCGGACATCAATCTGTGACATCGGACCATCTTCCTCAACAGAATGAGGCTACAATATAGATAGACTCATTGTGGCCACAAATCAAACAAGAGTCCCAGTACGCAGCGTGAAGCATGCAGAGTCTTACCATCACCCTTGCTCTCATTCGTTCGCCTGGCAGGATATTGCCCATAGCTTATTCAGGCGATATCGTTAAGAATTCTGTATTTCTCGCCAGCACCCGTTCCAGCCGTTCCACGATCCGCTCCGCCGCCTTGCCGTCCCAGAGCGGCGGGATAGCCCCTCTCTTCCACTGCCCCACCACTAATTAACCAGGCGAGCAGAGAGCTTCGCTTCAGGTTACCCGTCCTGCGGGCCCCTAGGACGATGGGCTGGCATCCCGTGCAGCATACCTTCCACGCTAATATCCTCGTCAATGTCGGGCCAGCGTACACCCTCTCCGTCGCCAAGGATCTCCCAATGTTGTCGCTGCTTTCCAGTGGCGCTCGCTAACCGCCATGACCAGACCAAGGGCACGCTGATCGTCCGTCCATCCACCAAATGCGCAATGATCTCATCGTCGGTGACTTCAACGGTCATGACGCGGGGATCAGCGATTTTCGCCGCAGTGTTCATGCCATGCCTCCATGATTCGCAACATATTCGCTTCGACAAGTCGTCGAATGATAGTGAGTTCTCTTGGAGAAAACCCACCATTCTTACTCAAGGCAATCGGTTCCAACCAGAACTTGCACGTTAGCTTTTCTCTCTGAATATGAACATGCTTCGGTTCATGACAATCAAAACTATAGAAGAATACACGGTAGGGGCCTTCAATATTCTTTACCGTGGGCATCGGTCTTCCCTACGCGACCCCAAGATGTTTTACTCTACGACAACTTTCGGCGTCAGACAACATGCGACAAAGGAACGCTCGCTCGTCGCCGCTTCGCTTCACATCGAACTACGACAATAACCGGAATCCATCGAGCTTGCTCGCGGCCTGATCGAAAGTGACGGTCGAATCACAGCCGTCCGATCGATTGCTTGATCCCAGCAGGCAATCAGAAAAATCCGTCTTTCCCCTCTGATACATGCGAAAGGCGGTCCACGCTGACTGCGCATCTTCAATCGTGAGCTGACTCGTTCGCAGAAGCTTGTCGAGTACGTTCACAATCGTTTCTTTCGAATACCCATAGGCGCTCTCCAGAACCCACACGAGTTCGCAGAGCACGATGCGGTTGATAAACCCAGGATTCTCCCGCGTGCATTGCGTTGTGATGACCTGTGTCGCCACGCGTGCCTGGCGAGGATCATCCTGCACCAAATGCCTGACAAGCACATTCGTATCGACCCCGATCATCGCCGCCCCCCTCGCTTGCGAATCGCTTGGTTCATCTCCGCAACAGTGACCGGCTTTGCCGGCCGTTTGAGCATACCGGCAAGCTCCGATGCATCGACGCTCGCCGGCAGCAGAAGGACTCGACCGTCTTCATCGATGACAAACTCCAAACGATCCCCCGGATGAAGGTTGAGTCGTTTCCGAATGTCCTTCGGTATGGTGGTTTGTCCCTTACTCGTCAATGTTGACGTGGACATTGTGACTCCTTACATTGAATATTATTCCTTACTTTATCGTAAGGATCAGCGCATCGCAAGGTGTTCGTCTCTCTGTCATCTCAGGATGAATTCACGATGCGAGCAGCAGTCGTTCCATCTGTCCAACGACCCGCTCTGTCGCCCTGCTGTGGAGAAACTCGACAGGACACGCCACTTTCAGGTTCCGACGCTAGCAGCACATCCTATGCTAGGCACGCATCTGGATGACGCTGGGACCGACCGCACGCCGCGACCAAGGCGCGGAAACCAGCTATGTCACCGTGTGGATCAATAGGTGCCCCGTCTGCCCTGAAGGCCGCGAATCTCTTCCAGGATGATCTCCTCGAATTTGAAATTGTGGGAAGGTGTGGTCGTCAAGAGTCTCTGGAACAGCCAAGTCCCGAGCACACGGCTTTCAGCACGCGTTCATACGCCTCGGGAGTCAGCTTACCAATGCGGCCAAGAATCAAGGATTGATCAAACGTATGCAACTGATCGCATCGCACCCAGCTCAACTTGGGTAGCGAGCCGAGCTCAAAATCGCCCGGTTCAAGCGCCACGCCCGCCGGGTGGCTTGAGCGGGACGTGATTGCCAGTGCAACGATATCGCCATATGTCGCGAGGCTTCGCAGAATCAGCGCCGGACGACGCTTCATCGAGCTTAGATTGCTGAAAGGAAAAGGCAGCAAGACAACTTCACAAGGTTGGAACATCGTTCCAGACCTCGTCTTCCTCGTTATCCCACACCTTCTTCAGACTCGTTTCCTGGGCATAGATCAGATTCAACTCCTCCACCCGTTCCGGCGTGGCGCCTCTGCGCACGCGAAGGAAGTGAACGAAATCGAGCACCTCGCGTATCAGCGATTCGGGAAGCGGTTTTACCGCCTCATAGACCTGCTCCGCAGTCGTCATTTTCACCTCCTTACGAGGAGACAAAGTTGCTCAGGTCCGAATCGGGGCTAGGATATCCAAATTGCAGTCGGAGTGCAATTTCTGAGGGCGATTGGGGTCTTTTCATGTTCATGCCCCCTCACCGGCGGACAGGCCGGACCCTTCCTCTTGATTTCCGTAAGCAGGCGCACGGCATCACGATGCGAGCAGCAGTCTTTCCAACCGTTCCACGATTCGTTCCGCCGCCTTGCCGTCCCACAGCGGCGGGATGGCCCCTTTCTTCCACTGCCCCGCCATCAGTCGCGCGAGAGCGGGCACAAGTTTGCTCGGGTCGGTTCCGATGAGCTCGTTTGTCCCGATCGTGATGGTTTCAGGCCGTTCGGTATTATCGCGAAGCGTCAAGCAGGGAACCCCGAGAACCGTCGTTTCTTCGGTGATGCCGCCGGAATCCGTTATGACGCCTTTGGCGTGCTTTACCAAATGGTTGAATTCCAGGTAGCCGAGCGGATCGATATAGTGAAGTTGCGGTGTCCTGTCGTCGAGGTCCCGAAGATTTTTCGCGGTCCGCGGGTGAACTGGAAATACCACGGGCAATCCCTTCGTGCCTTCGCTAATGGCATGCAGCAGATCCAAGAGTTTCCGCTCTCCATCAACATTTGCGGGTCGATGAAGCGTCACGACAAAAAACTGTTCAGGTTGCAGTTTGAGCGATGACCAACAAGCCGGAGGTCGCAAGCGCGGCACATTCTTGAGCAAGGTGTCGATCATCGTATTGCCGACGAAAAAAATCCGGTCGTCGGTGACGCCGGCGCGGCGCAAATTGTCATTCGCCGTTTCGCTGGTCGTAAAAAACCAATTGGTGATGGAGTCGGTCACCACTCTATTAATCTCTTCCGGCATCGTCCAATCACCTGATCGGATCCCGCCCTCCACGTGGGCCACAGGCACCCCAAGTTTTCGCGCGGCGATCGAACAGGCCATCGTACTCGTCACATCGCCGACGACCAAACAGAGGTCGCTCCTGTCGTTCAGCAAAACTTTCTCATATCCGACCATAATACCGGCGGTTTGTTCGGCCTGAGATCCCGATCCGACCTCGAGATTAATATCCGGGTCGGGAATTCCGAGTTCTTCAAAAAAACTGCTGGACATCGCACGGTCATAATGCTGGCCGGTATGGATAAGCCGGTATCCCAGCTGGCTGCCCCTGCACTCAGCGGCTTTCAACGTCTCAACAATCGGCGCGATTTTCATGAAATTAGGACGTGCCCCGGCAATGATATCGATGCGTTTCACTCAGTACCTCTCGTTGCAGGTGAATACAGCTTCACGGTCCCCAAGACTCGCGTAATGGTAGTGACTCTCAATACGCATGGCAAACCAAAACTGTTTTTTATGAGTACATGGCTCGACCCACCGGACGTGCCTGAAAGAGTGTGCCGACGAGGTGGATGATGAAGTTGGACTCGCTGGTTCTTTCGCGCGAGCGGAGATGATCCCGCAGGCGTGTTCACGCGGAAACCCGTAGACCGGCGGAAGATATCTAGAAGCGCACTTCCCGTATCGCTTGACGGTTGTCTTGAAACCACTGGACCGTCTTCTTCAGTCCCTCACGCAGGCCATGCCGCGCTTGAAATCCAAAGAACTGTTTCGCGCGGCTGACATCAAGACAGCGGCGAGGCTGGCCGTTCGGCTTGGTGGGATCCCATTGAACCTGGCCGGTGAACCCCACTTCGGCGGCAATCATTGCGGCGAGATCGCGAATCCTGACTTCTTCACCCGTTCCCAAGTTGATCGGAAGATCGCCATCATACTGTTCGGCCGCGAGCAGAATCCCTGCGGCGGCGTCCTCGACGTACAAGAATTCACGCGTCGGGGATCCATCGCCCCACAAGGTAATCGAGGTACGCCCATCGTCTTTTGCTGAGGCGCATTTCCGAATCAGCGCCGGAATGACGTGAGAGGTTTCCAGGTCAAAATTGTCACGCGGCCCGTACAGATTCACGGGGAACAACACGATGGAGTTGAAGCCGTATTGTTGCCGATAAGCCTGCGACTGGGCCAGCATCATTTTCTTCGCCAAGCCGTACGGGGCATTGGTTTCCTCAGGATACCCGTTCCAGATGTCGTCTTCCCTGAATGGAATCGGAGCGAACTTGGGATAGGCGCAAATGGTTCCAAGCGCCACAAACTTCTTCAGCCCCCGTTGTCGGCCCACCTCGATGAGCTGCGTCCCCATCATCAAGTTGTCATAGAAGAAACGTCCGGGGTTGGCCTGGTTCGCTCCGATGCCGCCGACACGAGCCGCCAGATGGATCACCATATCAGGCTTCGCATCGCTGTAGAGTTGCTTCACGGCATCCATCTGTACCAAATCATAGTCCTTGCTACGGGGAACGACGACATGGCGACACCCCTTCGCGCGGAGTTGCTCCACGACGAACGAACCAAGAAACCCGGCACCGCCGGTGACAACGACAGTTTGATTCTCCCAATAGGTAGTCCCGCGTGTCAGAACCCACCTCCTCCTTTACGTTCGATTTCTCGTGCCGTCCAGCTTTTCTCTTTCCGCCGCCAAATCCGCATCGACCATCATGGCGATCAACTCTTCAAACCTCACTTTGGGTTGCCATCCGAGTTGTTTCTTGGCTTTGCCGGCGTCTCCGATCAGCAGATCGACTTCCGTCGGCCGGTAGTATTTTTCGTCGATCTTGACATGTTTTTTCCAGTCCAGCTGAAGCCGATCGAACGCCAGTTCCAACATTTCCTTGACGGTATGAGTTTCCCCCGTGGCGATCACATAGTCATCCGGTTGTGGCGCTTGCAACATCATCCACATCGCTTCGACATAGTCGCCGGCGTAGCCCCAGTCGCGCTTCGCATCAAGATTGCCTAAAAACAAATCGTGTTGCGTGCCGAGCTTGATCCGTGCCGCCGCCTTGGTAATTTTTCGCGTCACGAAGGTTTCTCCCCGTCGAGGGGATTCATGATTGAACAGGATTCCGTTGCAGGCGAAGAGATTGTACGCCTCTCGATAGTTCACCGTAATCCAGTACGAGTAGACCTTGGCCGCCCCATAGGGGCTCCGGGGATAAAACGGCGTCGTTTCTTTCTGCGGCACCTCCAAGACCTTGCCGAACATTTCGCTCGATGAGGCTTGATAAAATTTAGGCTTGAGTCCCGACTCCCGGATCGCCTCAAGAAGCCGGATGGTCCCCAGCCCCGTAATCTCTCCCGTGTATTCAGGAATGTCAAAACTCACTCGCACATGGCTCTGCGCGCCCAGGTTGTAGATTTCATCAGGTTGGACGGTGCGCAAGATCCGATTCAGAGAACTGGCGTCGTTCAGATCGCCATAGACGAGGTGAAGTCGCCGATGGGGCACATGCGGATCCTCATAAATCGGATCGATGCGACCTGTATTGAACGAGCTGGAACGGCGAATAATGCCGTAGACTTCGTAGCCCTTGGAGAGGAGAAGTTCCGACAAGTATGACCCATCTTGGCCGGTAATTCCGGTAATCAATGCTTTCTTCACGGATATCTCCTCATGAAAACGATATTATTGCTCTCTTTAATATACAAGTCTACTCGTACCATGTAAAAAGATCGTTAATAAAAGATTCTTGCGGCCACTCATACGCCCCAGGTACCATGCGCTATGCCGGGTTGGAGAGATTAAGGCATTGGCAACGATTCCTCCTCAACAGATACGCCGCGTCGGTCTGCTCCTCGGCCTGATCGTGTGCGGGCTGTTCATCGCACACACCATCAATGCGTTTGTCGCAGACGCGTTATACCTCATACCCGATCCTCCCGCCGGAACCGGCACTGTCGGTTCTACAAGCGCTCCATCCCCCGCGTCCTACTCTCCCCCACAAGCGGTCGAGCAAATTCGATCGAGCGGTCTCTTCCTGCTTCCACCGACAACCGGGGATGGCACAACGGATGCCACAAGCTCCAATCGTCGAGGCGGCTCCGGCCCCTTCGTGCGTGCTTCCCTCGGCTTGGCCGGCAAGCTACGATTGATCGGTGTCGTGCTGGGCGATCAGCGCGGTGTCTTTGCCATCATCGAGGACCTCTCGTCCAAACAGCAATCGCTGTATCATCTTCACGACTCCGTGCTTGACCTCGGTGAGGTCAGCGAGATCCGTCGCAACGGAGTCATGATTCGCCAAGGCAATCTGGAAGAGTTGCTGGAACTGGCGCACGCGGAAGGCCCGTCTGCCGCCGTCGATCCCGCCGGCACAACCCTCCCTCCTAAGAAACCATCGGCTTCCGGTACTCCTCTGCGAAAAGTCGTCGATCGGCGTGAAGTGGAACAAGCCATGAACGATCTCCCAAAACTCTTGTCTCAGGCGAGAGCTGTGCCCAATATGGCCAACGGAACTGTGAATGGATACCGATTGGACTACATCGCCCCGGCTAGTTTTTATGAAAAGATCGGAGTTCAGACCGGAGACGTGTTGCAGCGCGTCAACGGAGTCGACATCCGCGACCCCAGTACCATGCTGAGTCTGCTTCAGCAGCTCAAGAACGAGCAGATCGTCAAGCTCGATGTGGTTCGGAATAACCAGCGCTCGACGATTACCTATGAACTACGCTGAACCACGGTCGGCGGTCCTCTCTCCTCCCTGAACTCCAGCCCCTTCGCTTTTATACCATGCTGAGTCTCCGGGTAAAGTTTTCGATCAGAGCCTGGTCCAAGACTCTCTCTGCAACAAGTCATTGAAAGATCAACCACTCATGAGGGTGGTTTAGAGGCGGCCGAAGACGCACAGGGTCTCAATTTTACGTAAAGAACTCGGCTTGTCCTTGCCAGGCTGTTAGAAGGAAGAGTATCTTTACGTCGATCAGGGCGGTTATCGCCAACACCATCGATCGTGGTACCTGTCTCGATTGACAAGATTTCAAGGAAATTGTCCACATGCTTGAGACCGATCAACCCAATTCCGGACTGAATCGCCCTCTATTGGGACGTATTCTCGAGGAAAAGTTTCATCTCTTGGAATCCAAACTCGAGGAGGCCCTCGCCTATCAACAGGAGAAAGGCGGCCGTTTGGGAGAGATCTTGCTCCATCTTCGCTCACTGCGCGAGGAACAGCTACTGGAAGCCCTCTCTCAACAATTCGAGCTGACGTGGATGCCGCAGCTTGATACCAGTTACGTCGATCACGAGCTGATCAAGAAGGTTCCCATCGCCTTTTGCCGGCGATACCGTGTCTTGCCGCTCCGGTATGAGGAGGGCTTCATCCTGACCGCCTCGACCGACCCGCTCGAAACCGTCGCCTTGGACGACCTTCGATTGCTCTTGGGCAATCCAGTCAAACCTATTCTGACAAGCAGTGTCACCCTCCTCAGTTGCTTGAACCGCGCGTACGACGAAATTGCCAATCCGGCCGGCGCCGAACAGGTGATGGAAGATATTGCGGCGAACCAGAGCCTCGACCAACTGGCGCACGAACTGGACGAGCCGCAGGACCTGCTCGATGCGACCGATGAGGCTCCGATTATTCGATTGGTCAACTCCGTGCTGTTTCAGGCAGTTCGACAGCGGGCCAGTGACATCCACTTCGAGTCGTTCGAGCGCGGGCTGGTGATCCGTTATCGCATCGATGGTGTGCTCTATCCGGTCCTCACGCCACCGAAGCATTTGCAAGCCAGCATCATCGCTCGATTGAAGATCATGGCCGGCCTCAATATTGCCGAAAAGCGCTTGCCGCAAGACGGGCGCTTCGCCATTCGGACCTCCGGAAAAGATGTCGATCTTCGCGTCTCGGTGCTACCCACCTCGCACGGCGAGCGAGTCGTGCTGCGATTGCTGGAGAAGGAAAATCGTCTTCTCAATCTTTCGGAAATGGGGTTTT
>JAHBWT010000058.1 GCA_019636815.1 Nitrospira sp. | reverse complement strand
GCTCGGGGGAACGCCATGGCAATCGTAGCGGTCGACGCATACGGAATCAGATCCAGCACTCCTCCGGCAATCGGGCTCAACGGACGCAACAGATCCGAAGAAACATGGGCCGGCGTTGCCAGCACGACACTTTCCGCAGAAAACGCCGATCCATCGTGAAGAATCAGGTCGTACTTCCAACGCCCTAATTCGTGTGACCTCACTCGGATCGCCTCAACGCGTGCCGCGAGCTGAAGCGCCGCACCCTGCTCCGTCAACCGTTCCGTCAACGCCGTTACAAGATCGCCGAGTCCATTCTTCAAACTCACAAACATCGTGCGCCGCACCTGCCCCGACGATGCCGCTGAAGCCGTTTTTTTGGCCTCCATCATGCCGCGCACAACGCTGCCATACTGTTGTTCCAGCTCAAGGAAGCGTGGGAACGTGGCTCGCAGGCTCATCTGCTCGGCATCTCCCGCGTAAATTCCGGCCATGAGCGGCTCCAGGACCCGCTCATACGCCTGTATGCCGAACCGTCGACGAAGAAAACCGGCGAGTGACTCATCGCCTGTCGAAGAGCCAGGGGGAACCGCGATTTCCAATCCCATACGCACCAGGCCTGTCCACGTAAGGAGTCCGCTCCGAAGGAACGGCTTCAACTGCCTCGGAACAAAAGAAAGCAGTCCCTCCGGCAAATCGTGCATCCGTCCCTTGTAGAGGACACACGCCTTCTTGACGGTCTCGTTGGTATTGATGAGTTGATCGGTAAGACCGAGCTTCGTGCAGAGATCAAGAGCAGCCGGTTTTTGAGAAAGGAAGGAATCCGGCCCTGCTTCCGTGATGATGTCGCCGACCCGATGGGTGACGATTTTTCCGCCCCACGATGAACCGGCGTCAAAAATTGTACAGCGAAGGGAAAGGCCTGCGGTTGATGCGCGTTCCTGTAGAGCAAAGGCGGTGGCCAGGCCAGAAATACCGCCACCCACGATGACAACTGTGCGTGGTCGAGTCACAAGTGAATGCAAGAGGAGGATTCGTGTGCCGCCAAAATGTCGCGTAGCGTTTCAATGAGTGCGGGTGAGTCGTTCAACATCGCGATGCGCTCGAGACGCATTCCCTTATTGACGGCCAACTGTCTTAACTCGATGTCGATATCGTACAGTGTTTCCACATGGTCACAGATAAATCCGATGGGAGCGACAAGCACCTGTCGATGTCCTTCCTGGAACATGATATCCAGCCTATTTTCCACCGTTGGTCCCAACCAAGGCTCACTCGATCGCCCCTGACTCTGATAAGCAAAATACGTTGGTTGGCCTCCCAAGGACCGTGTCACAGCCTCCACGGTGCCCTTGACTTCGTCAGGATAGGGGTCCCTCATCGCCACAACTCGCTCGGGCAAACTATGGGCGGTGAACAGCACCGGAACCGTCGCGCGCACCTCGGAAGGAAACTTCCGGAGCCCTTGCTGAATACGTTCAACGATCGCAGCGATCAGCTTGGGGTGACAATTCCAACTACCGACATATGTGACCTCCGTCCGATCCTCCAGCTCCGTACGCGCCTCTTCCACTTTCTTCCGGTAGGCTCCGGTACTCAGCGAGGACTGTTGAGGCGCCATGCACACCCCGATGATCTGTTGTGGCGATTCGTTCAACAGCTTTCCATATGTTTCTTTGATAAAAGGATGCCAATGACGCAACCCGACGTAGACCCGGTATCGCGCCTCGCCGGACTGATTGAGCCGCCGTTCCAGTTTCTTTGCGACCTCTTGGGTGATCCCAACGGCAGGCGATTTTCCCCCGGTGACACGATACCGTTCACGAATCTCCTCGACGAGCTCGTGAGGCGTCGGCCGACCGCCACGAACATCACGCAAGAATGGTTCCACATTCTCCAAACAATCGGGTCCACCCATCGCCATCAAAAGAACAGCCGTATGACCTTGTGGGGTAGCCATGTGCCTTTGTCAGAGAAAGCCTATCGTGATGATCACACTAGCGTTGACTGAGTTTGTGGACCATGTCGATCGTTGCGGCCACATTGTCGACGGGCGTCGTGGGTAGGATGCCGTGACCGAGGTTGAAGATGTGACCGGAGCGCCCTCCGGCTCGACGCAAGATATCTTCCACTCGACGTTCGATTTCATGAAGCGGTGCAAACAGCACGAGTGGGTCGAGGTTTCCTTGTACAGCCCGATCATGTCCGACCATCGTCCACGCTTCGTCCAGGTGAACCCTCCAGTCGACCCCGATTACATCACCACCCGCCTCGCGCATCTGCCTGAGGAGGGCCGTCGTACCGGTGCCGAAATGAATCATCGGCACTTTCTCCCGTTTCAACCCTTCAAAGATCAGCTGGACATGCGGCATGACATATTCGGCGTAGTCGCCCGCCGAGAGGCACCCGACCCAGCTATCAAAGAGCTGAATCGCCTGAGCACCTGCCTTGATCTGTCGACGAAGATACCCGGTAAGCACACGCGCAAACTTGTCCATGAGACGGTGCCACGCCGTAGGATCCCCATACATCAATTGCTTGGTGTGCAAATAGTTACGTGATCCCCCACCTTCGATTGCGTAACTTGCAAGAGTAAACGGTGCGCCGGCGAATCCGATGAGCGGTACTCGCCCATTGAGCGCACATCGAGCTTGCCGAATGGCCTCGGCGACATAGTTCAGCTCGTCGCCGTCTATGACTGTGAGTTGATCCACAGCGGCGCGGTCACGAACCGGATTGTGGATCACCGGCCCCTCTCCAGCGGAAAATTCCAAGCTGATTCCCATCGGTTCCAAGGGAAGCAAAATGTCGGCAAAAATAATCGCCGCATCGAGGGGAAATCGATCAATAGGTTGGAGCGTCACTTGAGCCGCCAGCTCGGGCGTCTTGCACATTTCAAGGATCGAATGTTTCGCGCGCAACGTTCGATACTCGGCCATGTAGCGTCCGGCCTGGCGCATGAACCAAACAGGCGTGCAATCGACAGGTTCACGACGGCACGCTTTAAGAAATCGGTCGTTCATGGTAGCGGCATTCTAGAGAGACACGGGCAAGACTGTCAAACCGACCACAACAAATCAGCATCAATTCTTTCCGGGAACTTCCCTCTATCAGTAGACAAACGCCACCATTCCGGTACACTTAAGACTCCCGGGGTCTCCGAAAAGTCTGGTTTCACTTTCCTGAAATTCTGTGTATAATGCCACTCCAGCCTAGTTCAGGACGATCAGTCAGGTTAATTGGGACTCCGGCTCCCTGTCTCCCACCACAGTGATTTTGCCGATCCCCCGACCAAGAGGAGAATTGTATGTCCGATGTGCAAACGCTTCGACCGACCAAAGCCCAGGAGTTCTTCTATTCTGTTCTGCGCTGGTTCGATTCCTGGGCCGGCCTTGAGCATACCAAAGTGGAAGGCCCCCCCAAGGTAGACTGGGTTCGCAGTGTCCCCTTCATTGTACTGCATCTGATGTGTGTGGGTGTCATTTGGGTCGGATGGAGTTGGACCGCCGTCGCCGTCGCCGTCGGCTTCTACTACATTCGCATGTTTGCGATCACCGGCTGGTACCACCGCTACTTTTCGCATCGCACGTTTAAAACCTCGCGGACGGTCCAGTTTCTCTTTGCGCTTTTAGGTGGTACCTGTACGCAGCGTGGTCCCTTGTGGTGGGCCGGTCACCATCGTCATCACCACATCGCCTCCGATACACCGGAGGATGTGCATTCCCCGCGCCAGGGAGGGTTTCTCTGGTCGCATATGGGCTGGATTATGTCGCAAACCCATTATGCTCCGCGTCTCAAGGGAATCGCCGATTTTGCCAAATTTCCCGAGCTCCGGTTTCTCGACCGATTCGATGTCCTCATTCCGACGTTGACGGGCTTTGGAATGTTCGGATTCGGCAAGGTGCTGGAAGCCTATGCACCTGGACTCAGCACCAACGGCCTTCAGATGCTGATCTGGGGATATTTCATCTCGACCGTGGCGCTGTTTCATGGAACCTGCACCATTAATTCCTTATCCCACGTCTATGGTTCACAACGGTATGAGACCGGCGACGACAGCCGAAATAACTTCTTCCTGGCGCTTGTCACCATGGGAGAAGGTTGGCATAACAATCACCACTACTACCCCGCCTCGACCAGACAAGGCTTCTACTGGTGGGAGATTGATATGACATACTATTGTCTGAAGGGGCTCGAATGGCTGGGGCTGGTCTGGGATGTTCGTGGTGTTCCGGATTATGTCCGAGAAGGAAAAACCAAGCAGGATTCTGACCGCAGCGTACTCAAAAAGAAGATCGATGCAGCGGTGATGGCTGCGGAATTGCCCACCCCTCAGCCGGAGCTTGAGCTAACCGTCCGTTAAATCCAATCAGCACCATCATCAGACCCTGGCCGGTCAGACGTGTGATCGGCCAGGGCTGCTCGAATTCGGCGGCTTTCCCCATCAATCGCTTTTCGCTCCTCCTCCGACAGCACCCACGCATCACCCGAACTCAGCTCGAAACGATAATGGTCCTTTCTGAGAGTGAACCACTCGACATAGGGGTGCGGCTCTAAATTGGGGTGCGGATCGAGCGAAATTAAATGTACGGCTCCAATCTGCGGGTTTGCCATATCACCGATGACCTGCCCGGCCATATCGTCATCTTCAAACCGGCCATTGCGGAATCCAATCACCTCGCCGGCAATATCCGGTTTGAAGTTACCCCGTAAACAAAAATCGATCGGGCCGATCACCGCAAACACGACCCGCCCGACGACAGTACCCTCGACTCGATTGTCCAAGAACCCTTCATGAACCCATCGCCCATTGCCGAACTTCTGAGCCATACAATTCCTCCTTTCAGAACGATCAGCCGCCGAATGCTCCGATCACAACGGCCAATAAGATGAGGGCGCTCCCAATCCATCCCTGCATATCCAACATCTCTCCAAGAAAGTACCAAGACAACCAGGCCGCATAGGCCGGCTCGGATGCAAACAGTAACGCCACCTGCTGCGCAGGAACGAGTTGCTGGGCCCACATTTGGACGGCGAATGCCAGCGTGGCCAGCACACCCGTGACCCCAAGACCGATCAACAAGACCGCCGTAGGTGAAAAAGCGCCGGCTGGAGATTCCTCCAACCATGGAGCTGGAAGAAACAGCAGAGTCATAGCCACCATCTGCCAAACCAGTAACGACGGTGCATCGACCCGTCTGGTGTATCGCTCGAGACAAATGATATGTCCCGCGAAAGCGAGCGCGCATCCCAGGGTCATGAGATCTCCCACGTTCATGGCGGCATCAGGCTTGATCAGCAACCAGAGTCCGATGACCGCGATGGCCGTCGCCGTGACCACCCGCCGGTCAATCCGCATTAAGATCAACGGAACAAAAATCACGTACAGCGCCGTCAGAAATGCGGAATTCGATGCCGTCGTATGCTGGAGCCCAACGGTTTGCAGAAGATACCCAAGAAACAGGAAGCCAGTGGTCAGCGCGCTGGCCCTCAATACAGCACGATCACGATGCAATCGACGCTGACTGGCCACCAACCATAGCAGTACCAGCAGAGTGCCGATGAAGAACCGGAGCAGTAAGAATGAAAGTGGAGAAATTTGTTCCAGCGCCGCTTTAGTGGCGGGGAAGGTCGCGCCCCAGATAACGGTCGTGAGGAGGAGTGCAAGTCGCGGCATGAACTACGTTGTGTTGAGCGCTGAGTTCTGAATGACTGACAGAACCGCCCATCTCCGCATGGAACATTCAAGGCTCAGCACTGAGCACTTCGCTCTAAGGTTTGCACAACGGACACAGTCGCTGTCGGTTCACTCCAGCCTGCTCCATGGCCCGGAGCGCGCGTTCCTTATCGGGATAGTCGAACCACCCACCTTCCCAGAAATCGCTCGAAGTGGCAGTGGATGGAACCTCGGAGCACCGATCGCGGTGGAGCGTCACGCGATCGATCCCGCGGGCAATGTGCAGCCAGTATGTCATAGCAGAGCAGACAGGGACGGGTAAATCATTGTGTGGGGCGTGTCAAAAAGATTGCGGGGCGATAGACGTCACCCCGCTCACCTGTAGCCCCTACGCGGACTATGGGAGAAGCTGCCACTCATCCTTCTCGATAAAGACCTTCGCGCCGGTCTCTAACTTTTTGACATCGTCTTTATCGAAAAGCCGCCTGTAGCGTTCGATTCGATCTTCATCATCGATTCGTTCTTCCTGCATTATCCCGTTGTGACCTTTATAGCGTCGAATCAGCACTGACATCGAAGCCCTCCTTATGAAACTGGCAGTTGAGCCGCATGACTTGGTACAATAAACGGATTCGCGTGGGCCGGTCAAGATCGCCTAGACCGGGTAAGCTTGTCAAGGTCTGAGCCACCTAACAGAGGTGACAGTTTTTCGAGTCGTTTAGATACAGTAAAGAAAGGACCCCTCCCCGTGCCACTCTATGAGTATCGTTGTGGGCAGTGCCAGGAGCACTTCGAAGTAACTCAATCCGTCTATGCGAGGGTCGAGGACACCGAATGCCCCCATTGTCATGCGAGACAGGCGACCCGCCTCATGTCTTCGTTTTCGTCCTTGGTAAGCGGGGACCGCAAACCAGGATTCACCGAGCTCAAGGCCAAGGCGATGGGACAGGAGCGGATGCAGCGATTCGCCAAGCTGCCGCCGTTGAACGCCCGGCGCACCATGCCACCGCCAAACATGTCTTCCGACTCAGACGCACCATCAAAAGGAGAATCGACTTCTGGATCATAACCGTAACACACCCCTCGTACTTCACCGTACAGTACGCAGTCGGTCCAGTCGTCCGGTGACCACGAGCGGACTGCTCGTTTCCCTGCTCCTCAGCCTGACGCTTTTCCTATCACCTTCCGAGGCCTGGAGCTCGCTGACAGGAAGCCTCATTATCGCCGGCAATGGACCCGAGCAAACCACCATTGAGGCGATGGCGCGGGCCTTTGAAAAGGCCAATCCTCGTGCCTATGTCGACATCCTGTGGGATGAGGACTCCGAGCCGCTGGAATTGGTGAAGACGGGCCGAGCTCACATTGCCGTCACAGGAACCGAGGACCGAGAGCTGACGGCGACACAGATCGGCTGGGACGGAATCGGCATTTTGGTCCATTTCTCGAACTTCACCAAGGAAGTCACCTTGCAGCAGGTCGCCGATATTTTTTCTGGAAAGATCAAAGAATGGTCTGACGTGGGTGGACCGGAGGCCAGAATTCTACTGATCAACCGGCCGGCCGATCAGACTATCCGAAAGGCGTTTGAGTCACGCCTCGGAATTGCCGGAACGATTCCGCAAACCGCCACCATGATCGCCGCGGACGACATGGTCGTCAAGACCGTCGTCGGGACACTTCCCCCACAATCTGCTGCAGCCTATATTTCGTTAAGCATAGGAAGCTCAGCCGTGTCACAGGGCGTCGCCGTGCGTCTCTTGCGGATCGATCATGTCGAGCCGGAAACGCCGACGGTGAAGGACGGGCGATACGGCCTACGACGGCCTCTGCTGCTCCTCTCAACACACGATCAGAATTCCCTAGTTGATGCCTTTGCCGACTTCGCCTTATCACCGGTTGGCCAAGCCATCGTCGGAGAAACCTATATCCCTATATCGAGTAAGTAATCTCGAAGAGAAGGAGGTCCGGATGACTCCCCGATTTCTATCGTTTCTTATCCTACTGTCGTTACTCCCATTCGCTCAGCATTCGCTCGCGGAAGAAGGAGTGATCGTCGATGGCGCCGGCTATACGCTGCACGACGCGCAATCGATCAAAGGGCACGACGAGCAGACTCTCGAAAAAGACCCCGTCTGCGACAGCAGCAAGAAACCGAAAATTGTAAAGGTGGAGCCTGACGAAGCCAAGCCGGGCCAGAAAGTGACAATCAAGGGCGAGAACTTCGGGACGAAAGATTGTTTCCACGGCGTGGCGTTCAGCGCCGCAGGACCAGCCCACATCGACTATATATTTGTGAGCGATACCACCATCGAAACCACAGTTCCCGATGTTCGGCCAGGCATGTCGTTTATCGATATCATCTCCGGCGGCGGCAATGCTCGCTCGAAAGCGTTTCTCGTCCAGTCCAAGTAAGTCGTCAGCGGAGCAGGACTCAGCGCCCGTATGGACCGCGCACGCCTTGGCGTCACTCAACGGCCTGTTGCCGCACTGCTCGAACGAGGTTCTCAGGGGTGCCGATATCGAGATAGCTGTCCTGAGGAAACTTCACCGCCTGCATCCTCAGCCCGGCCTTGAGAGCGGCCTGGAACACGACACCCACCGCTAAATCCCCTCCGGGATCGTTGGCCGTACTGGCTAGCACACTCATATTGCGCTTCGTCTCATCGGCACGGAGGAAATGGTGCAAGAACTCGGAGAAGACCGGCGTCCAGACGGCAAAACACCAGCCGAACGTCAGTGTGGTTGAAGCCGGTTTCATCACAACCTCACGGACCCACCCATCCGCGTCACTGTCCACCATGTCCCAGATGCGCGTATCTTCAATACGGTGCAGACCGAGCACCACGTCGGCTCCTGTTCGTTCCTGTTGTTCAACCAATCGCCCATAGGCATCGGATGGACCGAAGAGAATATCGGGAAAGCCGAACGCAATCCGGTATTGAGCGATGAATGGATACGCACGATCAAGGGTGTCGGGGGGACCGGCTGATCCAGGAATAACCAGGTACGCAAGCGAGAGCCCCACGCCTTGCCCCTCCTGAAAATAGTGCGGAATGTCCCATTTCCCCTCCCTGATGATAATGAAGGTCTTGGAAATCCCGACTGCCTGAAATTTTTCGAGCAGATATTGCGCCACCACTTTCGGTCGCGGCATACCGGTCTGTAGATCCTTCGCGAACCCCACAGGAAACAATTCCTTACTACAGGGAAACGGCTGCAGGCGCTTCGCTTGGCCGGCAGCGGGAATAAGTCCCACAAGTTCCGGCCAGGCTCGACGAGGTTGATCGATCATGGGGCCGTATTATTGCTGGATTCCAACACGGAGTCCACCCGCTTTTACCATCCAGCGAGATAGGCGCTTGCCTCTGAACAGGCAGTATTTCCTGGGAAAGCAGGCCATCGCATTCACAAGGATCAAATGCGGTCCACCCCTGGTTCGTGGGAGAGTCTGTGTTCCACTCGACACCTCGACAACAGAATCCTCCTCATGTACCCTGTGCACGTACGTGCTTGACGTTGAGAGGGATGTCGAGTTCACTAAAACTGGAGTCATGGAATGCAAAAAGTCTGGTGCCATCGAGCCATTTCAACCGCGTGTGTTCTCGTAAGTCTCACCACCACCCTGCCAGCTTCGGCGTCTCCACCTGTTAGGGAACGGCTTCCGCTAACGCTCAGCGGCTCGAGTTGCGACAGTAAGGAAACCGAGATGAATGCTGTTCTGCAGGCAATTCCTGGTGTGATCGGTGTGTATTTCAATCGCATCCCCAATCATGTGCTCGTGGACATTATTCCGGGTACCGTGAAGCCGGCTGATGTGATCAACCGCGTCAACGATGCGGCCTCGCCATGGCAGTGTAAGGTCGAGATCATAGAGGGATGTATTTCGGCCTCCATGCCGTCAGCATCAGCCGCTCCGCACCAGCATGAGTAACAATGGAGGATCGAGTTTCCCGCCGAAGTCGCACTCGACTGCTTTCCTGCCACACTGAAGATACGTAGATTCTTGCAATACCACCGTCCAGCGACAAGCAGAAAGGCGTCGGGAACCGTCGCGCAATGCAGGGGATACCTATCTCTCTGATTATCGAAATAGTGGAAACCGATCACTCGAGAAGTTCGAGTGTTGTCGGTGGTCTAAGCGGTGTTTTCTGCTTTACGGAATCTTGGTCAATCAACTTCAACGCCTCCAGTTGTGACTCTAACTCTTTGATTCGTTTATCTCGTTCGCGGATTTGCTTTCGCAGCTCCCGCACTTTGGTAGATCGATCAACAACGGGGGCGAGCTTCTGGTCTACCGGGGTAGAAGGAACAACGGTGCACCCCTGGAGGGCGATAGCTACTGTTACCGCACCGCCCAAAGCATTCCAGCTCTTCACGCGTGATAGGCTCAAATGCATAGCGTGTGAACCTAACCGATCATGTCGAGATTTCTCAAGCCCGCAGTGTCCCATCCCCGGTCTTGACAGCGCTCCTCGCTCCCCTAGTGGCATGGGTGTTACTCCTTAGGCCGTAGCAATCGCGGTCAGGAGATTCTCAAACGAGAGCCCGTATCTCCGATTACCCATCCCGGCGACGTGAGCAAGATCGCCTCAGCACTCAAGAAACGAGCCAAGGCTTTGAAAGGCAGCGTCTATGTCAAAGACCAGCGAGGCCAGGCCGTCGATGCGTCCTCCTCGACGACTGATCCCACCGCGCAGGTCCCTACATCCGGCTGAATCAAAAGGCCTTTGGCATGCTTTTTCGTGACCCGATTCTGCAGTGGCGCACACCGCATTGACTTGAAGAGGCCTGTGTCAGGAACGGTAGTGGTTCGTAACGAATCAGCTGACGCCACGCAATTATTGCGAAGCGTAAGGCTCAGGGGACGAATGCGCCGTTCGACCCGTCACGAGAGGATCCCGGGAAGAGCAGGTCGCCGAAGAGAGAAGAAGACGATCGGCAAATGACCGGCTTCGGCCCACGAAAGCAATGCAATTTCCTGACTGGCGCTGAAGGATTGGAGCAACAGGAGGACACCGAGAAATACGGCAATGATACCGGGCCAGATCATCGAGAGCGCACCGAGAACGAGGAGGAGCGTGATCGCCGTCAACGCATGCTGGATGAGCTGGCTGTTTTTTGTGGTCATGAGGTCCTCCTTCGTGTGCTCATCATCTGCACGCCTATGTATTACTGAGTGAATAGATTCGGCAATCATCACATAATGATGCACCGCAAACAACTAGGAATACTACCAGACTGTGCCTGTTCGAATACTGAATGTTCAAACACAAGAACAATACTACGACGATGCCGGAGCTTGAGTGGACGGCGTCCTTCTGAAGCCCTGAATGATATTCCACACGCGCAGAACATCGAGCGTCAGCATCGCACCGTAAGTCGGGCCGTAATCGCGCTCTGCGATATTGCCCATGCTGTCGTTCCAGGTTTCAAACCGCAGCGGCCCGGCAGAAGCGGCTATTGCCCACGCAAACTGCTCCTGGCTCTGACCCGTCACATTGACGAAAATTCCCGAGTCCCACATAAGGGCAAATTCGATCTCCCACGTCGGAATCGTTTCGCCTGTTTCAGTCGTCACATACTGGCCGAAGGCGATTGATGGCTGCACAAGACCCGCAGTTTGCCTCACGGCGTGGAGCACGGCTCCGTTATCTTGATAGCTGATCCGTCCGAGAGCAGAAACCCGTGCGCTCACGTCTCCCCAACTCCCGGAATAGAGCGTTGGCGTAATGGGCATCCGCCTGATACCAGCTCGAAGAAACCCTTGCTGATAGATCGTGCCGACGGAAAATCCGCCCCCCATAAAGATGACTTTTGGACGAAACAAGGGGAACCATCTGGTCAGAGAACCATCGATCATCACATCGGTCTCCTTCCGAGGATCCACGGTTGGAACCGTGGGCAGCTGACGAAGTTGATGGACGACCTTGTTCTGAAAGTACTGCGTAGGCTCATCAGCGGTGGGACTGATGCCCGCTGTGAGATTGGTGCTCCATCCCTCCCACGTTCTATGCCAGTGCTGCGTCCAACTAACCGTGATCAAGTTAAAACCGAGCGTATTCTCAACCGTAGAATCATACTTGTTCCCCAAGCCATCCGTCGGTGTGAACCGATTGAGAGTTAACCCGCCGGTAAACGTCGAATACTGATCTGGGAATGCCATACTTCCCCAATGAACGGAAGGGGCAGGGCTTTCGCCCGAAACCGGAGTGGAGATGAGTACAACGAGCAGCACAATGGCAACGAAAAAGATCCATCTATTGGCAGCCCACTGATAGGCCGCCCTTATGCGATCAATGGCTATGACATTGGTATGGCCTCTCTCAATAGCGATGAACCACTGCCGAGCTAAGAAGACAGGGATTACCCTTACCATCAAATAAACCTCGCTTAAAGAAGACGTTACCGTGACGAACTGGAGGGCATTGTACAGAAACAAAGACGATGTGGGCGAATCAATTGTTTCGCATCCGAGCGAGAATATCGCTCCGATTCGACGGCCAATTGGGGAGACTCTGCAGGCTTCGCTCTCGACAGGCCTCCTGATCCTATGCTAGCTTACGCGCTCGTTTTTCTGAGTTTACTCCTAATCCACACGAGAGCGCGCAGACTCGAACCATGTTCAACAAGATCTTAGTGGCCAATCGCGGTGAAATTGCCATGCGAATCATCCGCGCGTGCCGCGAACTGAAAATCGCCACCGCCGCGATCCACTCAGAGGCCGATTCGACCGGCATCTACGTCAAAAAGGCCGATGAGGCTCACGTCGTCGGTCCCGGGCCGGTCAAAGGCTTCCTCAACGGACAACAGATCGTCAATCTCGCGCTCCAGATCGGAGCCGATGCCATCCATCCAGGATACGGTTTTCTCTCTGAAAATGCGGAGTTCGCCGAACTCTGTCAATCGTCCGGTATCACCTTCATCGGTCCTTCCCCAAAAGCGATCACGCTTATGGGCAGCAAGGTGAAGGCGCGGGAGTTGGCCGAACGCATTGGAGTGCCCATCGTCCCAGGAACCAAGGGAGGAGTGAGCACGTTCAAGCAAGCGTTGGCCTTCGCCAAAGAGGTCGGGTATCCTATCATCATCAAGGCCAGCGCGGGAGGCGGTGGTCGCGGACTTCGCGTGGTTCGCACCGACGCGGAGCTGCGGGAAAACATGGAAGTCGCCGCCCGTGAAGCTGAGTCTGCGTTCGGCGACGGCAGTGTATTCATTGAGAAATATGTCGAGCGACCGCATCACATTGAGTTCCAGATACTGGGAGATCGCCACGGCACGATCGTCCATCTTGGAGAACGAGACTGTTCGATACAGCGACGGCACCAGAAGCTGATCGAGATTGCTCCGTCGTTGGTGCTGACCCAGGAGCTCCGGGAAGAGATGGGCAACGCCGCGATCGCCATCGCACAAGCGGTGAATTATGACAACGCAGGAACCGTAGAGTTTCTGCTCGATCAAGACGGCAAGTTTTACTTCATCGAGATGAACCCGCGGCTTCAGGTCGAGCATACGGTGACGGAGCAAATTACCTTGATCGATATCGTCCGGCATCAGATCTCGATTGCCGCGGGACTTCCCCTCGACTTTCAGCAGAAGGACGTGAGGCTCCAAGGTCATGCGATTCAATGCCGAATCAATGCAGAAGACCCCAAAAACAATTTCGTACCCTGTACCGGCACGGTAACCGCGTACCTGTCTCCTGGCGGTATCGGCGTTCGGATCGACGGCGCAGTCTATCGTGATTATGTGATTCCACCCTACTACGACGCTCTCTTGGCGAAGTTGACGGTTCGGGGTAGCACCTGGGAAGAAACCGTCAGCCGGATGAGACGCTCTCTTGAAGAGTACGTGCTCCGTGGAGTGAAAACCACGATTCCCTTCATGGAAGCCATCATGCAGGAACCGGACTTTATTGCAGGACGATTCGATACCTCCTATATCGAGACACATCCCGAACTCTTTCACTACGACGAAGTCGATCAACCGGAGGACCTGGTCCTGGCCCTATCGGCTGCCATCGCCGCCTATGAAGGGCTGTAGTCAGGTCAGCCTCGTATCGACCTCCACAAGGATGCACGAGCTTCCATGGGAACAAGACGACCGACCATAAAAAGACCGACGAAAAAAACACGGCGTCCGGCCCCTGCGATCAAGACGTCGAAGCGCGCCAAACCACCGTTCAGTGAATTGGCAATTGAACCGGCGGCCGGCAAACCCATCCTCATTACCGACGTCGCGCTACGAGACGGCCATCAATCACTGTTGGCTACACGGATGCGCACGGAAGATATGCTGCCCATCGCGCAAAAGCTGGATACCGTGGGCTACTGGTCGCTGGAGGTATGGGGTGGCGCCACGTTTGACACCTGCCTCCGCTTCCTGAAAGAAGATCCCTGGGAACGGCTCCGCGCACTGCGGGCGGCTATGCCCAACACCAAACTCCAGATGCTCTTGAGAGGTCAAAACCTCGTGGGTTATCGGCACTACGCCGACGATGTGCTTGAGCGATTCATCGAACGCTCAGCCGCCAACGGCATCGATGTGTTCAGAATTTTTGACGCGCTCAACGATGTCCGCAACCTCGACCGGGCCATTCGGGAAGTCAAAGGTTGCGGCAAACATGCCGAGGCTGCGATCAGTTACACCGTCAGTCCGGTTCACAATATCGATCGCTACATCGACCTAGCCAGAAAGCTTGAGGACCTCGGCACCGATACCTTGTGCATCAAGGATATGGCCGGTCTCCTGGCTCCGCTCGATGCGTATCAGCTCGTCAAACGTCTGAAAGCCGCGGTGGACGTTCCGATCCATCTGCATTCCCACTACACATCCGGCATGGCCTCCATGTCATCGCTGATGGCCATCCTCGGAGGACTCGACATGCTCGATACATCCATCTCTCCGCTCGCCGGAGGAACCTCCCACCCGGCGACGGAAACGCTGGTTGCTTCACTTCAGAACACTCCCTACGACACGGGACTGGATCTAGCATCCTTCCTGCCGATCACGGAACATTTCCGAGAGGTCCGACGAAAGTATCGTCAATTTGAAAGCGACTTCACCGGTGTCGATGCGGAAATCCTCACCTCGCAAATCCCCGGCGGCATGCTCTCGAACCTGGCCGCCCAGTTGACGGAACAGAACGCGTTGGACCGAATGAGAGAAGTCCTCGAAGAAGTCCCTCGCGTCAGAGAGGATATGGGGTTTCCACCTCTGGTCACCCCGACCAGCCAAATCGTCGGCACCCAGGCGACGCTCAACGTGCTGACGGGAGAACGGTACAAAGTCATTACCAACGAGACTAAAAATTATTTCCTCGGCCTCTATGGCAGAGCACCCGGGCCGGTCGCCCGGGACGTCATGGCACGAGCCATCGGCGATGAAGACCCGATCAAGACTCGCCCCGCGGATCAATTGGAATCGGAGCTTGATACGGTCGCAAAAGATTTGCCCCCCTCCGCAAGCAGCTTGGAAGATCAACTGTCATTTATCTTGTTCCCGGCGATTGCTCGAGACTTTTTCGAAGCGCGAGAGAAAGGCGACCTCGTCCCTGAACCGCTCGAAGCCACATTATCCAAAGGGCCGGCGGTCGCCGGCGAGCTCCATCTTGCTCCCGTCGAGTTCAACATCACCGTCCATGGCGAAACCTATCACGTGAAAGTCTCCGGATCAGGCCGCCAGACCGATGGCCGCAAACCATATTACATCAGGGTCAACGACAAGCTTGAGGAGGTCTCGCTCGAACCCATTCGGGAAATCCTGGCCGGTGTTCCTGAAGCACCCCAAGCAGGAACAACCGCAGCACCAAAACGACCGAAGCCTTCAAAACCGGGTGACATCGCCCCACCCATGCCAGGCCGCGTCGTGAAGATCCTGGCGGCAATTGGCGACCAGGTACAAGCCGGCGACCCCCTGTTGATCATCGAGGCGATGAAGATGGAAAGTCAGGTCCCGGCCCCCATCGATGGAAGAGTCGCGACAATCTTGGCCGGCGAGGGAGACAATGTAAAGACGGATGAAACGGTCATCCAACTTGAGTAGTTCACACAGCAGATATACCGCCCATCCATCCCGACGCCGGCATCTTGTGCCCCTCATCTTGTGGCTCTTATCATCCCTTATGACCGCCTGCGCCTCACCCCCACAGATTCCGCCCTATTTTGAAACGCTAGAACGCTCTCCGATGGAACACATCCCAATCAAAACTGTTTTCGTCCATGACCAACAGATCGCGTATCTCGATGTCGGAACGGGCCCGACGGTCATCTTGATTCACGGATTCGGCGGATCCATGTGGCAGTGGGAACATCAGCAACAGGCTCTGTCTCGACATTTCCGTACCGTGACACTCGACCTCCCCGGTTCCGGATTGTCCGACAAACCGGACATTGACTACCTGCCGAATCAGATGTTGGACTTCTGTATCGGATTCATGGATGCTCTGCAGATTCCTCACGCCGTACTGATCGGCAATTCCATGGGTGCGGGATTGGCCATCGGAATGGCGCTGACACATCCGACTCGCATCGACAAACTCGTGCTCATCGGCGGACTACCGTCGCATATCATGGCCAAACTCACCAGCCGCTCATTCCGGCAAGCACTGGAAACACGCGCTCCCTGGTGGGTGATCTCCCTCGGCAATTGGCTGTTCGGCGGGAAGGTCACCGATGCTGTCCTGAGAGAAATCGTCCACGACCACAATCTCCTCACACCGGCCGTGATCGAACGGTCAAACCGGAACCGCCAACGTCCCGGCCTCATCAAACCCATCATGGCAATGAGAAATGCCCTCCCTTCATGGGAGACTGATTTCGCTCCACGCCTCACGACCATCGCACACCCGACTATGATCATCTGGGGTGAATTCGACCGGGTATTTCCCATCGTAGTGGGCGAAGAACTGCACCACCGCATCCCTGGATCCACGTTCGTCAGAATTCCCAATGCCGGCCATATGCCACAATGGGAGCAGCCGGCGCTGGTTAACCGATCGCTGATCACGTATATTCAAACATCACCTGAAATGGATAGGTAGAGCGGGATCCCCGCTCATATTCTTCAGAAAGGAGCATACAATGCGGACGAGATATTGGTTCATGGGCACAGCACTCTGCGTGTCGCTTGGTTTCGTGGGATGCCAGACGACGGCAGGATCCTCTGGACAGGCTTTTTCGTACAAAAACATGCCGGTGGCTGACGGAAGCGTCACCGCCGGAGAGGGCAACAAGGTCCTGTTCAAGGGCGACTCGCTGCCATTGAGCGGGAACGGGGTGAAGATCGGGAATACGCTGCGGGATGTCAAAGTTGCACAGAACGACTTAACACTCGTCAATATTGCTGAAACGAAAGGGGCGGGAAAAGTACGCATCATCAATATTGTCCCTTCCCTTGACACGCCGGTCTGCGAGCAACAGACCCATTACCTCAGTGAGAAGAATAAAGGCCTTGATAAAATGGTGGAACTCATTACAGTCAGCGTCGATACCCCGTTTGCGCAGAAACGTTTTGCGCAGGAGGCCAAAATCGCCAACGTGACGTTCTTGTCGGATTATCGTGGCGGCGACTTTGGAAAGAGTCATGGCCTCTTCTTGGAGGGACCGCACGTTTTGACCAGAGCCGTGATGGTCGTCGATAAGATGAACATCATTCGCCATCTTCAAATCACACCTGAGCTCGCTCAATTACCGGACATGGAAGAGGCATTTCAGATCGCCCGGCGTTTGGTCACGGAGAGCTGAGATGAAAGCAGGTGAAGCTTAAGGTTGAGGACAACGGCGTAACAGCTTGACCTCAGCCTCGACCTTTCCCTAAATCCATGCCTCGTTACGATCTACTCGTCATTGGGACAGGACCGGCCGGCCAGAAAGCCGCCGTTCAGGCGGCAAAGCTCGGCAAGAAGGTCGGGATCATTGAACGCAAGATGGTCCTTGGTGGCGTCAGCATCAACACCGGCACCATTCCCAGCAAATCTCTCCGTGAAGCAGTGCTCTATCTTTCCGGATTTCGCCAGCGGAGCATCTACGGTGGCACATACCGACTGAAAAAGACGATTACCATCGAAGACCTGGCCTTCCGAACCAACCACATCATCAAGAATGAAATTCAGATCGTGCAGGATCAAATGGCTCGTAATCGAATCGATCTGTTTTTTGGAACGGCCAGTTTTCTCGACCCCCATCGACTCCGCATTCAAACCATCCGTGGCTCGCTTGAACTGACGGCCGACTTCATCGTGATCGCCGTCGGGACGGAACCGGCCCGACCGTCCCACGTTCCCTTCGACAACCAGACCATCATCGATACCGACGGACTGCTGACCCTGAAACGAATTCCCAAGTCTATTGTCATTGTCGGAGGCGGGGTCATCGGAACCGAGTATGCGTCCATGCTCGCCGCATTGGGAATTCCCGTCACGCTCATCGACAAGAGGCCGCGGCTTCTGGAGTTTGTCGATGCGGAGATCATTGACGCCCTCCAGCGGCAAATGAAGGAATTAGGCGTCACGCTGTATCACGATGAAGAAGTCCTTGCGATCAAACGTAACTGGGACAAATCCATCCAGGTCTCATTGCGGAACAATCGCCCGCTTCGAGCAGCGACACTCATGTATGCCATCGGGCGTGTCGGAGCCAGCCGCACACTCAATCTGGAGGGCATCGGGCTGCAACCCGATGCCCGCGGGCGTTTGGTCGTCAATGAACATCTCCAAACCGCGATCCCTCACATCTATGCGGCCGGTGACATCATCGGATTTCCGGCGTTGGCCTCAACCTCGATGCAGCAGGGACGCCATGCGGCCAGCCATGCATTCGGCCATTCGGATCGCACTGATACCTTGCTGCTCCCCTACGGCATCTATGCGATTCCCGAAATTTCCATGGTGGGACGAAACGAGGAGGAACTGAAGCAAACCCAGACTCCCTATGCCGTCGGCATCGCCCGCTATAAGGAGATCGCCAGAGGACAATTGATCGGCGACGAAACCGGCATGCTCAAGATCCTGTTTCATCGGCATACCAGACATCTCCTGGGAGTCCATGCGATCGGTGAAGGCGCGACGGAATTGATCCACATCGGCCAAGCGGTCATGGCTTTTCACGAAAAGATCGATTATTTCATCGATACGGTCTTCAACTATCCAACCCTGGCCGAATGTTACAAAGTTGCCGCGCTGGACGGCATGAATCGATTGCCGAGACCCTGGGTTACCTACCTGTGAGATCATGACGGGGCTCGACAACTGTTCCAATCGTAGAAACTGTGCTCATGGAGCCAACGCTGGAGTTCTGAAAACATGACCGAACAGGAGAGGCACTCGAGCCTTTGGAGGGACCCATGTCATTTTCAAACCATCTGAGAAAGCTGACCGTTTCAATCTGGGATGCCCAGCTCAGCCATCCCTTCGTCGTCGCCCTCGGCGACGGAACACTGCCCGAGCAGAAGTTCAAGTACTATATCCTGCAAGATGCGAGATTTCTCGGCGAACTCTCTCGTGTCTTCGCCGCTGGTATCCTCAGAGCTCCGGACTCGGACAGTGCGCTGCGTTTCGTCAAGCTCGCCGAAGAAACCATTACGGTCGAGCGAAGCCTGCACGAGAACTACGGCCAGCGATGGAATCTGACGCCCAAGCAGATGACCTCGGTCCCGATGGCGCCGACCAATTATGCCTATACGCGGCACATGCTGACGGTCGTCGCTTCGGGAACAGCCGCGGAAGTGACTGTGGTGGCCCTCCCCTGCGCCTGGATCTACTGCGTCGTCGGACGGCACTTGTTACGCAAAGGCCCACCCGCCAAGAATCATCCATACCGCGATTGGCTCATGCTCTATGCCTCGCCCGAGTTTGCGGAAGTCCAAATTTGGATGCGGAAGAAAGTCGATCAGTGGGCCAAGACCGCCGGCAAGGAGGAACTGCGGCGGATGGAAGAATCGTTCATCATCAGCTCACGGTACGAGTGGATGTTCTGGGAGATGGCGTGGAACGAAGAACAGTGGCCGGTCTGATTCCACCGTCTGTTCGAGAGCGGCTTCCACCGTCGAACTTCACATCTCGGCGGTCTCGTACCCCGGATGCCTATGAGATGTAGACGATGACGAGCACCAGCTCAAATGGCAACAATGTTGTGATGATACGCCTCATAAAGCTCCTGACTTCTCATGAAGGACCACCACGCGGACACTATACACACATCTGCACAAACCACAATCCGGCAAGATGGATTCGGATAAATAGCCCTCTTAAATAAGGGCCATTCGGCCCTATATTGAGTTCGTATGGAGAGCTTCGTCAGCGAGATGCTTGTTAGGCGCCTCTCAGATAGCTTGTGAGGAGCGTCGATCTGCGCCGTTCATCAGAGGATAATGATGGTTACCGATTCCACCTACTCACGATGACTTTTGTTTCGCCTTGGCCAATGCGAGCGCCATGGCGCCGACCGGCTGAGCGGTTCGCGCGGTTTGGCCGGCTGCTGTCACTCCACGTCCACGTGAATCATGCATTCCCTTGTTCTCAGACCGTGCCGAACCGGATGGACGACTCGTCGCATCTTCAAGCCGCATCGTTAACGCAATTCGCTGGCGCTTCAGATCGACGTCGACGACCTTCACCTTGACCACCTGTCCCGGCTTGACCACCTCGTGTGGATCTTTAATAAATCTATTGGCCAGCGCTGACACGTGCACAAGACCGTCCTGATGCACACCAATATCGACGAACGCACCGAACGCCGCCACATTCGTCACCACTCCCTCAAGTATCATGTCCGGCTGCAAATCACTCACGGACTCGACTCCCTCGCGGAAGGTTGCCGTCTTGAAGTCAGGGCGTGGGTCGCGGCCTGGCTTTTCCAACTCAGTGAAAATATCCCGCACCGTCGGCACGCCGAACTTCTCATCGGTAAAGTCAGCGGGCGACAGCCCTTTCAGAACAGCTGGTTGACGCATCACCTCGGCAATTCCCGTTCTGAGTCGTACCAGAATGCGTTCGACCACCGGATAGGCTTCAGGGTGAACGGCGGAACGATCCAGGGGATGATCGCCATCGGGAATGCGCAGGAAACCAGCGGCCTGTTCGAAAGTCTTGTCACCCAGACGAGAGACGTTGCGGATCGCCGCCCGATTTGGGAACGGCCCGTTCGCATTGCGATAGTCGACAATATTTCTAGCCAACGCCTTGTTGAGCCCTGAGACTCGTTCTAACAGCGGCACCGAGGCCGTATTGATGTTCACACCGACGGCGTTCACACAATCTTCCACGGTGGCGTCGAGTGACCGCGCCAACGCCTTCTGATCTACATCATGCTGATATTGACCGACTCCGATCGCCTTCGGCTCGATCTTCACCAGCTCAGCGAGCGGATCCTGCAGCCGTCGAGCAATAGACACTGCCCCTCGCAGGCTGACATCCAACTCAGGAAACTCTGCCGCGGCAAAGGCCGAAGCCGAGTAAACCGAGGCCCCCGCTTCGCTCACGACGATTTTCGCTATCTTGTGTTCAGGCTTCTGCGCGACAAGGAATTTGATCACCTCGCCCGCCAATTTGTCCGTCTCCCGGCTCGCCGTCCCGTTGCCGATCGCGAGCAATTCCACGCCATGGCGAACGATCAGCCGGGCTAACGCCTCCAATGCCCCTTGCCAGTCGCCGCGCGGTTGGTGTGGGTAGATCGTCTCAGTTTCCAGCAGCTTTCCAGTGGCATCGACGACGGCGACTTTGCAGCCGGTGCGAATACCAGGGTCCACGCCAAGGATGATCTTAGGCCCAGCCGGCGCCGCCAACAACAACTCATGCAGATTCTTCCCGAAAATCCTGATCGCCTCGGCTTCGGCTGCATCCCGCAATTGCACCAATAGTTCGGCGCCGATCGTCAGATGCATTTTCACGCGCCATGCCCATTCGCACACTGCGAGCAACCACTTGTCGGCCGGTCGGCCGCGATCTTCAATGCCCGCATGCGTCATGATCATTGAGACACAGGGATGGGGGACAACCACATCAAGCACCTCGCCCAAACCGAGATCGAGCTTTAAGACTCCGAGCGCGCGACCTCGGAACAATGCCAGAGCCCGATGCGACGGAATCGTTTTAATCGATTCCGAATAGGCATAGTAGTCGCGAAACTTTTCCTCTTCGGCTGTTTCCTTGTCTTTCATCACCGTCGAGGATAAGACTCCCTGATCCCACAGCCTGGTCCGCAACGCAGCCAACAGATCGGCGGTTTCCGAAAACCGCTCTGTGAGAATATCCCGTGCCCCTTCCAGTGCAGTTTTGGCATCGGGCACATTGATCGCTTCCACTCCCTCCGTAGCCGGCACCACCCGAATGTACGTGAGCGCCTCGTGCTCAGGATCCCGCATCGGATCGGCTAAGAGGCTATCGGCCAACGGCTCCAACCCTGCTTCGCGCGCGACCATTGCGCGGGTGCGGCGCTTGGGCTTAAACGGCAGGTACAAGTCTTCTACGGCTTGCTTCGTTGTCACTGCTTCGATACTCGTGCGCAAGGCATCCGTGAGTTTCCCTTGTTCTTCAATCGAGGCCAGCACAGCGGCACGCCGCTCTTCCAACTCACGCAGGTAGCGGAGACGATCTTCCAATGAACGCAATTGCGTATCGTCAAGATTGCCGGTCGCCTCTTTACGATAGCGCGCAATGAATGGAACCGTCGCTCCTTCATCAAGCAGCGAAACCGCCGCCGAAACCTGCTGGACACCGACACCGAGTTCCTTCGCGATCAGGAGTGGGATCTTGTGGTCCGTCACCTGTGACGAGGTCTGAATCGTTGTAATCGTCATGGATTCTGATAACCGACCTTTCCGCACGCGTGAGCCATCAGCGCGCGCTGAGCATATCGTGAAGAGCTACCTTCGCTGATAGATGGGGTTGACAGTATTCAGAAAGCCATAGCACAAACCTGGCAAAACGTTAACGAGTCAGCGTTCCAAACCCCGCAAATAATTGTCCCGCCAGATAGCGGGTTCCTGGAACGTCGCCCGATCGTTTCCGACGCAGGAAGTGATTGAGGACTCGCCCATCGGGAGCCTTATGGATATCAGGATGCCGGAGGTTCATTCGATAGCGCTCAATTCCTCTTGAAAGCGAACTGACGAACAGCACGGTTCCATCGGCCTCCACCTTCTCTACGACACCGACGTGTGTCAACGGATCATTCGGTAGGCCGTCCCTGTTGAAATCCCACGTGTTATGGAAAAAGACCAGGTCTCCAGGATGCACGGTCGGGCCATAATGAATCCGCCCGTGTTCGACGACATGGGTATAGATGCGCCCGACGCCGTTGCCTCCATTCAGTTTCCCGAGTCCGCCATAGAGATCCACGCGCTGTGAGGCATAGACCCCGCGAACAAAACCGGAACAGTCGGGATTATAGCGTCGACCATCAATTTCAACCCGAGACTTACCGACAAACCTCACGGCCGTCTTCGCCAAGGCCTTCTGCTTCGGAACCGCTTTCGCCATGGCGCAACACTGTGCTCCGCGCGTGCCCATGGTGGGAATCACGTTCGGCCGATCATACACCGACTGTCGCCCGGTTGCGGCGCACCCATAGAGCGCACAAGAGAGCAGCAAGGCCACGAAACCGATGGTGAGGGAATAGTTGCGATCGCCTGAGCTCATCATCCCCCAGTATACAATTCAACCGTTGGGACGCAACAGAGAATCGCCAAACAGCTACCCTCCCGCACTTCCCACTGGTCCGCCCGGCTCGGTCATGCGCCAAGGATCGAGTAGTGCAGCCAACCGCTTTTCCGGCAAGACTTTTTGTTCTTTCGCCACCTGCCGGACAGTCTTCCCGGACTTATAGGCCTCCTTGGCCAGCTTCGCCGCTGCTTCATACCCAATCTCCGGTGCCAAGGCCGTGCACATGGCCAAACTTTCTTCAATGAGGCTCTTACAACGTTCCTCGTTTGCCTTGATACCCTCGACACACTTGGTCGCGAAGTTGTTGGAGACGGTTGCCAGCAACTCGACGGACTGGAGTAGGTTATAAGCCATCACCGGCATCATCACAATGAGCTCGAAGTTCGCCGCCTGGCCGCCGACTGTGATGGTTACGTCATTGCCGATCACTTGTGCGCAGACCATGGTCACGGACTCGGCAATCACGGGATTAACCTTCCCCGGCATGATCGAGGACCCTGGTTGCGTCTCAGGCAAATTGATTTCCCCAAGCCCGCAGCGTGGTCCGGAGCCGAGCCAACGAATATCATTGGCAATCTTCATGAGGCTCACAGCCAGAGTGCGTAGATGGCCGCTCGCTTCAACCAGTGAGTCTTGTGCCGATTGTGCTTCAAAATGGTCCTTGGCTTCCTTGAACGAACAACCGGTCTCTTTGGAAATGATCGCCATCACCTTGGCCGAAAACTTCGGGTGACAATTCAATCCCGTGCCCACAGCCGTCCCCCCCAACGCGACCTCGCTCAAGGCTGCCTGGGCTTGTTTGACTCGCTGAATACCGAGTTCGATCTGCCTGGCATAGCCGCCGAATTCCTGACCCAAACGCACCGGTGTCGCATCCTGTAAATGAGTCCGCCCGATTTTCACGACCTGATCGAATTCTTTTGCCTTGCCCTTCAGGGACTTGTGCAATCGAGTCAACGCCGGCAAGAGCTGCCGCTCCATCCCTTCCGATGCGGCGATATGAATGGCCGTGGGAATCACGTCATTGCTCGATTGGCCAAGATTCACATGGTCGTTGGGATGCACGAGCTTGCTGCCCCGCGCCCCGCCAAGCAGCTCTGTCGCGCGATTGGAAATGACCTCATTCGTATTCATATTGGTCGACGTGCCGGAGCCGGTCTGAAAAATATCCACCGGAAACTCGGCATCCA
>JAHBWT010000057.1 GCA_019636815.1 Nitrospira sp. | reverse complement strand
GGCAATTAAAAAGTCAAGCGGCGTGACTCCAACTGAGCGATTACTCTCGGATTTATGCGAGGGGACCTTCCTAAAGCTGTGGAGTTACTGATCAGTTCACTAAATAGTGCGTAGTGTGCTATTCTGCTGGCATGCCCAGACGAATGGATGCTAGGACATTGGAGCCATCGGCACTGCACCTGTTGCGTCGGCAGGTGGTGCAGGCGGTCCGTGGCGGGATGTCGCAGACCGACGCGGCGCACACATTCAGGGCGAGCCTACGGGCGGTCAGTAAGTGGAGGCGGCTCGACCGGGAAGGTGGCCTGCGAGCGCTCACGCTTAAGCGTCGGGGGCGTCGGCGTGGACAGGGCGGTCGGTTGTCCGTTGCGCAGGCGCCGCACATCCGTCGTCTGATCGTGGGCAAGCTGCCCGATCAGCTGAAGCTGCCGTTCTATCTCTGGACGCGGGCCGCGGTGGCGAGTCTGATTATGCGTGAATACGGGATCACGGTCTCGCTTGTCACCGTGGGGCGCTACCTCCGAGCGTGGGGGGTGAGCCCGCAGAAGCCGGTGCGGCGTGCCTACGAGCGGAACGAGGCAGCCATCGCGCGGTGGCTGAAACAGGAATACCCGATGATTGCCCGGCAGGCCAAGCGGGAACACGCCGCCATTTATTGGGGCGACGAAATGGGGCTGCGCAGTGACCACGTGACGGGGACAAGCTATGCGCCGGGGGGACGACACACTCCCGTGATACGAGCCACTGGCCAGCGCTTCGGGTGCAACATGATCTCGGCCATCACGAACAAGGGCGCGCTCGCCTTCATGGTATTTCAGGGCAAATTCAAGGCCCCCGTCTTTGCGGAGTTCATGAAGCGGCTGCTCACGCAGATAGGCGCCAGGATCTATCTGATTGTGGATGGGCATCCGGTGCACAGATCCGGGACAGCCACGCGCTTTGCCGCCATGCACTCGTTGCGGCTGCGGCTCATTCGGATGCCGGGCTACTGCCCAGAACTGAATCCCGACGAGTTGCTGAACCAGGACGTCAAGACCAACGGGCTCGGCAAGAGCCGGCCGGCCAACCGAACCGAACTCATGGCCCCCGTGCGCAGCCATTTGTATCGGCGTCAGAAGCAACCGCAGGTGATCACCAACATGTTTCGTGAAAAACATGTTCGCTATGCCGCCTGATGCACTACGCACTATTTGATGGTTAGCTCAGTAAGAGCCAATTAACGGTGCCATTCGGCTCATCTGGATGGTAGGAAAGAAATAGGGGTCAGTAAAGAGAGGTCGGAGTGTAATTTCAGAGCGGTCCACGTGTCTTGGGTGCCCTCTAGTTTCATTGTTCTCTGCCCACAATTAACAACGGGGCCTGACCGTTTAATCGTGCGATCGCGCATGCGTTCAAATTGCCCGCACGAGACGATACACGCCAGCGCTCGCGTTAATTATTCGTCGATTGTTCGTCAAGGTCGTGGCGGTCGGGTTGACAGCAAGATGCGCCTTCATCGGGGGCGAGCCTCGTTGGGCGCAGGGCGAAAACATATTACAGGCTCTTAACGGACGCTTGATTCAAGTAAGCACCACGCAAGCGTAGAGTAGGAAGCACACCTGACAGAAAACATACTGAGGCAACGACAATTCATGGAGGGGATTTATCCATCCTTATAAAAGTTAAGAAGGAGGTTCTCGTGACCAGGACGAAGCATTCCATAAAAAACCAATCGGCCGCGGGAGTCTCTCGGCTGGGGGTGACCTGCATCGCGCTCGGCCTGGTCCTGGTCGGCGGGATTGGTTCTGCGCAGGCCGGATCGTTTACCGGATTGGGGTTCCTACCGGGCGGAGGTTTCTTCAGCCAAGCTCACGGCGTGTCTGCGGATGGGGCGGTTGTGGTCGGTTCAAGCAGCTCCAGTAATGGAACCGAGGCCTTTCGTTGGACGAGCGGGGGCGGGATGGTCGGGCTCGGCCATCTTCCGGGGAGGGACTTCAGCGGCGCTCACGGCGTGTCTGCGGATGGGGCGGTTGTGGTCGGTTGGGGCAGCTCCAGTAATGGGTTTGAGGCTTTTCGCTGGACGAGCGGAGGCGGGATGGTGGCGCTCGGCTATCTGTCGGGCGGAATTTTCTATAGCTTCGCTGACGGCGTGTCCGCGGATGGGGCGGTCGTGGTCGGTTGGGGCAGCTCCAGTAATGGGTTTGAGGCTTTTCGCTGGACGAGTGGGGACGGGATGGTGGGGCTCGGCGACCTGTCGGGCGGAGATTTCCAGAGTGTAGCTCGCGGCGTGTCCGCGGATGGGTCGGTCGTGGTCGGTAACGGCATCTCCAGTCAAGGACCGGAAGCCTTTTACTGGACGAATGAGGGCGGGATGGTCGGGCTGGGGGATCTGCCGGGCGGAGGTTTCATGAGCGAAGCTCTCGGCGTGTCGGGTGACGGCACCAGGGTGGTGGGGTATGGCATCACAGCCTCCGGCCAGCAGGCGTTTCTGTGGGATCAGATCAATGGGATGCGGGATCTCTACACGGTCCTGACCGAGGAGGGGTTGGGGGACGAATTGGAAGGCTGGACATTGACGATCGCCCACGCCATCTCTGAAGACGGTACGACGATCGTGGGAGAGGGACGCAACCACTTGGGACGGGCTGAAGCCTGGCGCGCGCAGATCGCGCCTGTGCCCATCCCGGCGGCCTGGCTGCTGATGGGCAGCGGCTTGCTCGGGCTGCGCCTCTTGAGGAGTCGCGCCTGCCGGTGACGAGACGCCACATGACCGGGCGAGCCGGCCCTGTGGCTGCTGGCGTCGTGCTCGTCGGCCTTGGATGGTTCATCAGTGTCGTTCCCAGCAGCTACGGGACGCCGATCTCCGTTGTTCCGTCGCTCCCCGCGCCGCCGATGAGCGAAGAAGAAGCGCGCTACCGCGACCTGGCCCAGGGCCGGTTCGAGGATGCCGATGCGGCCTTCCGCGAAAGTCTCGCGCGCGAACCGCAGCAAATCGCCTCGTTGCTCGGGCGGCGCTCGTGGCGCAACGACAGGGGCGAGTCCGCGAAGCGGAACAGCATTTGAAAGCCGCTTTGACGAAGGCCCCGACCAGCCTGCCGGCCAGGATCGCTTGGGCGCGGTATCTGACTATCAGGCAGCAGTTTGCCGAGGCCGACGCCGCGTTCACTCAACTCATCGCTGACTATCCGGATGTAGTCGCGCCGAGGTTGGATCAGGGTGACCTGTATCTCTTCAGACTGAACAAGCCCGACGCCGCCATTGATGCCTACTGCGCGGCGCTCGCGCTGCGGCCAGAAATGGCAGGCGCCTCCTATGCGCTCGGCATTGCACAGAGCCTCACCGGCCGGCAGGACGAGGTGCTGGCCAGTTTTTCGCAGGCCGCGCGTGAAGAAACCGGGGTCACGTCTTGTTCCGTGCATGATAGTGAGCATAGCTTTGGGTAATTCCTAACACGAGACGTTCTTGCCAGGATTTCTTAGGCTGCTGCTCGAATTTTTACCTTGAGCCGTACCTCAGCACCCAACTGGGCTAAGAGATCGATCAGTGCGTCCGTACTGAATAGATCGATGCGTCCACGAAGGAGATCGCTTACTCGGGGCTGCGTCACACCGAGGATCTTCGCTGCGGCCTTCTGTTTGAGGCCTCGGGACGCGATGAGCTTCTGCACCTGAATCATAAGGTCCGCACGGACCAGCAGGTGCTCAGCTTCTTCGCGCGGAAAGCCGATATCTCGGAAAACATTGCCGCTGGATTTTGTCGTCTTGAGTTTCATGGCCATTCTCCATCTGCGCCCATCCCGCTCAACGTTGAGCGAGGAGGACCTGATAACGTTGTCTTGAGACAAGAACGTCATGCTGCGATGTTTTTCTAGTTCGTTTTACGAAGGCATGGAGCACATAGATGGCTTCTGCGAACTTCGCCACATAGCAGATTCGATGTTCTACTGCGGTATGCACTCTGATCTCATAGACGCCTGAACCAATTGAGGGCATCGGTTTAAAGTCGACCGGGTCCAAACCCTGTTGAACCTGTCGGAGCTGAAAGCCTGCTAACCGTCTAGCATTCTGAGGGAATGTCTGAAGGTCCCGGCGCGATGATCCCAGCCACACGATCGACTTTTGACTCACGCTTCATAATATGCGAGTTTTAGTATATTTATGTCAAGGGCATCCAAGAAAGAAGATGGTGCTGCTGCGTACACCGGACACCGTCTTCTCCTGAGAGCGAGGCCACGAGCTTTCAACCGGGTCATGTCATTGCGACGCTGAAGGCTGGTGAGACGGCAAAAGCCGTCGGCGTGTATCACGGCCAGGATCACGATGACTTCAAGGTCAAGCTTGCCGATGCTGCCGAGGGTCTCATCATTGCCAGCGATACCTTCAAAGTTGTGTCTCGTTGAGACACGACGAGCAGGAGTTTCTCTTGTCGCTGCGTTTGCAGCGAGCATGCGAGCAACGGCACGCGCAACAGGACCGGCAACACGTCGTTGAGCTGAGCCTGCATTGAAACGGCAAACGGGTATGGCGTATTGTTCGTGAACGAAAGCGGCGTGTTACACGGACAGAAATTGGCAGGTCCCGCTCTTAGGCGGATCGGTCTAAACAGTGCTGGACCTTTTATGAAGCGTTTTCTGCTGCTGTTACTGCTTGTAATCTTGCTAGCCGGCTGCGGTCGTACGTACACACTCATCGGCAAGGTTGTGTTCCTTGATATTTACGCTTCTTCCATCACCGAAATTATGGGCAACTCCATACCCAGCCCTGGCACTCCCATCTCGGGCGCCAAAGTGACTCTCTTCCATGAGTTGAGCGGCAATCTGCCAGTAAGAGATTCAACGTGGGTAACTTCGGTCGAAGCGGATACGGCTGGTAACTTCCGCTTGAGTGACTACGCCACTCCGGGCAAGAAGAACTTAGGGTGTGTTAACACAAACGCAAGCCTTCGACGATCAACGCAAAATTGATGAACGCGATGAACATGACATCGAGTTTTTCAAACCGCGAGAAGATGCGCCGAAATCCCTTGAGCCGGCGGAACAGCCGTTCGATCTCATTACGTCGCTTATACAGGACGCGATCGTATTCCCAGGGAGCGCGTCGATTGTGCTTGGGGGGTACCACAGGAACATATCCTAACTCCAAGGCTCCTCGCCGCGTCTCATCGCCTTCATACGCTCGATCCATCAACAGGTGAATAGGACGCGACATTCTCCCCAAGCGGTGCAGCAACTTTCGTCCCTCGGGCGCATCGTGGACTTGGCCCGGCGACAGGCCAAACGCTAGGGCCGTTCGAGCATCCGCGGCAACCATATGAATCTTGGTGGTCCATCCGCCGCGAGACCGGCCAATGGCTTGCGGACCGTTTTTTTTAACGCTCCCGTCCCATCCGGATGGACTTTGACGATGGTACTGTCCAAGGCCACGGCTTCGATCTTGACCCGAGTGATCTGGGCCTGTTGCAACTGTGCAAAGACGCGATCCAGCACTCCGCTCTTCGACCAACGATTCATGCGAGTATAGATGGTGTGCCAGTTGCCGAACCGCTTGGGCAAACCGCGCCATTTGCACCCTTGCTCGGTGACGTACAAGATGGCGTTCAGTACGTGCAGGTTGTCGAGCGTCACATTGCCGCGTGGTGTCGGCAAACATCGCTCGATTTGACGATACTGGGTGTCGGTGATTTCCATGTCTGCAGTATCTCATAAACAACTAGTAGTGTTAACACGCCCTAGTCGGACTCGAAGTGAGTGCACCCGGCTACGAGACTGCGTTCACTACTTACATTGACTACGCAGACCCTGACGAGCAGTACTTCCTTGTTATCCTGCGCAAAAAGGTCTAACAATTCTTCAAGTTGAGGCCGCTTCGCGGCGCGGTTTAATTCAAGCGGTAGGATGCACTGAATGCCTGAGGATCAGGAGCCAGCTGGAACGATGGAGGACAAGAACGCTGAAGTCCGGACTGCCTTGGTCTATGACTTCGACGGTACGCTGGCTCGTGGAAATGTCCAGGAGCACACCTTCTTGCCAGAGTTGGGCATTGCGAAGGACGACTTTTGGAAGGAGGTGAGAGACCGGACTCGAGAGCACGACGCTGATGAGATCTTGACGTACATGGATTACATGCTCGAAGTGGCCTTCGGCAATGGAACGCCTATTACACGAACCATGCTAAAGAAGCACGGTTGTGAAACTCCGTTGTTCGCAGGCCTAGATTCATGGTTCGAACGCATCAACGCTTTCGGTAAGGCGCGCGGACTTGCCGTTGAGCACTACATCATCTCGTCTGGCAACTTAGAGATGATCGAAAGCTCTTCCATCGCTGATCAGTTTACCAAGATCTACGCGTCCAAGTTCATCTTCGACGAGAAAGGATCCGCAGTCCGAGCCGGGGTTGCGATCAACTACACGACAAAGACCCAGTTCTTGTTTCGCATCAACAAAGGCATCGACAACACTTGGGACAACGTAGCCATCAATCGGTGGACGCCCATGGACGAACGACCAGTGCCCTTTACTCGCATGATCTTCTTTGGTGATGGAGACACAGACATCCCCTCGATGAAAATGGTCCGGCATCAAGGCGGGTACGCAATCGCCGTGTTCGATCCGGAGGACTTCGATTCGGCGCGACCTCAGGAGAAGATCTATCGCCTAATCTCGGAGGATCGCGTTCACTACGTCGCTCCTGCAGATTACAGGAAAGGTAGTCAGCTGGACGTGATCACGAGGGGTCTCCTAGGAAAGATGGCTCGCGACATTGGGTACCGCGAGTAAGCGCGAGGAAAGTGCTTCCTAACCCGGGTTTGAACCTGACGCGGAAGAGTGTATGTGGCCGCAGAAGCGGTCGGCGTGTGGGTCGCGCAGGTTAAACCCAAAGGCGTTATACGGACGATGAGGCAAAGTGAAGATCGACGATCATCAGTCACGGGTTCGTAAGCAAGTAAACGCGGGCCGACAGTGCCGGAGGAGCTCGCCGGTCATGGTGAGCGTTAGGAGGCATATGAAACTGATTTGCGCGATCGTTAGTTTGGTAGGAGTGTCTCTCTCCGCGGCGTTCGCTGCGGAGCCGCGACCGTGCGAGTGGTTGACGTCCAGCGAGATCGCGACGGTCCTAGGAGCCGCTCCTGGGCCCGCCAAATCCCATCATGGACCGAGATCGGACAAAGAGATCGAGGCAATCGCTTGGACCTGCGATCGAACAGCCGGCAATCGGTCCGCGTCGATTGAGGTCATACAGTTCGGTTCGGAGGCCGAGAGTACTCGGGCGATGAGGCATACTCTCCAGGAGGCCGGAGGGGAGTTAGAAGACATTCGCTTGTCCCCTGTCGCCGGACCAGGCGATCAGGCTCTGTGGGGCACGTGGCAGGACGGAGCCATCTGGGTTGTCCGCAAGGGGCACACCGTTCTGAGTATCATCGTCGCGGGTGATCTCACGGAGCCGCAGTCGCTTCGCGAGCCGATGCGGGAGCTGGTGCAGCGTGCGTTGGCGAGGTTGTGACCGGTGTCTGACTGGTCAGGCGGGTCCTGAACGAGCAGCGCGACCAAGCAGTGGTGCTCAAGGAACTGTTGCCGGAAAAGCCTCAGCTCCGGGCGGAGACAACGCCGAAGCCTAACCACAAGGCAAGAAGGCCGATAACGACACTGGATACGACATAGCCGCCGGCGACCAGAATTTCATCCCGGCGCAACAGATAAAAGGTTTCCAGCCCAAACGCCGAAAAAGTCGTGAACCCCCCGGCGATGCCGGTAAAAAGAAAGAGGCGCGTGTTTGCCGAGAAGAAATCGTGTTTCACGACGAGACCGCCCAGAAGTCCGACAATGAGACAGCCGATGATATTGACGGCGAAGGTGCCGAGGGGAAACCGCCAGTCCACAGTGTGATGAAGCACCCAGCCGGAGAGCGCGTAGCGAGCGACGGAACCTATGGCGCCGCCCAAGGCGACCAGAAGGGTCGAGGTCATGGCATGCCCATCAATGCTTGCACGCACTGGTCCCTTTCCGCTTGTGGATGGTGATCCCGTTACCGTCCGGATCGGTGATAAGCGCAAAACAGCATACCGGGGATTCAATACGATCCGCGAGAATCGTCACATCGGCGGCTTTCAGCTTGGAAACCGCATCCTCAAAATTTTCGACTTCCAAGGCGACAGACGGTCCACCTTGCCCTGACGGCTCCCAGGTGTTGGAAATTGCGAGGGTGACATTCCCGATATCGTATTCGATCCAATACTTTCCGGGCATGCCCTCGATTTCGTGGTCAAACTCACCGGGCGTGAGGCCCAGCAGATTTTCGTAAAAGTTCCTCGCTCGCTTAATGTCGGAGACCGGATAGCCGATGAATGCCGCTTCGGTTATGTTCAAGGCGTGTCACCAGTGAATGGGTGAAAGTCACCGGCACACCCTAGCGAGAGGGCTGCGCGATGTCAATCGGTTCATCGATCACGATCACTTCTGCACACTGTCTCCCACCTGACTGACACAGCAATCCGTCGTTGCGTCTTTCTTGAAGGAAAGGGCTGTATCGTTCTTGATACGCATAAGTATCTTCCTCGATACACCGTTATGCCGTGATGTTTCTCCTCTCAGGAATGCATCCATTTGGATTCCGCCAAAAACCAGTCGCCGAAGTCTCTCTGATTATTAGGGCACAGACCTTGCCTTAATCTTCACAGAGGCGGCTATCGCATATACGGATGCGGCGATAGATGAAAGGCCTAAGCGGCAGCGTCCACTAGATGGAGGGAAAAACGATGGTCGACAACGAATTTGTTCGGTTCAGAGGCAACAGGTTGGCTGAAATCATTCTGCTGTTCCCTTGCCCGCAGAAGATTCTTATGGTGACCGACGGCAGTCTCAATTTTGGAGTCGGAGGGTTTGGGCTTTCCGAATTCGTCGGTATCATTACCAGCGCGGGGCATACCGTGTCGACCGCGCATCGGAGCGGGATTGGTCCTGTGACAATTCCCGGCAGCTTCAATTTCGCTACCGCCGCCACGCCGGTGACGCGAGCAAACTACGATCAGATATGGCTCTTCGGATTCAGCGCCGCCAATCTCACGGCCGCGCAGCAAACCACCATTGCCCAATTTATGCAAAACGGCGGCGGCGTCTTTGCGACCGGTGATCACGAAACCATTGGCGCGGGCATGGGAAACAATATCCCGCGTGTGCGGAGAATGCGGAACTGGTCGACCATTCCAATGGTCAACCCGAACCGCCTCGATACCGTCATTGATCCAGGTGTAGACAACATTAAACAGTTTGATGACCAAGCGGATGCCATTCCGCAGCGCATTTATCCGGTGTTCTTCTCGAATGGCGGCCCCGACAGCGCGGCATCGAGCTGGAGCGTGCATCCCGTGCTGCGTCATCCGTCCGGGGCGGTGGATTACTTGCCCGACCACCCACATGAGAGCGAGTGCCTCGCGCCCGTCCCCGTTGCGGGAAATTTCGCCGGGGTTCAAGAGTGGCCGTCACCGGTGAGCGGTGGCGCGCGCATCTCTGCGCAGGTTGCTGCGGTTTCAATTTCAGCGGGACGGTTTATCGTGAGCGGGGCACCGACTCCATCAGGCACCAAACCTCCCGTCACCCCTCGCTGCTTTGGTGCGATCTCTGTCTATGACGGCGACGCCGCCCAAGTCGGTCGCATCGTGTGCGATGCGACCTGGCACCATTTTGTGAATATCAACCTTAACGGTTCCGGAGCCGCTCCGGATACGACCGGGTTGCCTCGTACCGGCCTCTACATCGCCGGCAACCCAACGCCGGAGTACCTCAAGATTCAACGCTATTACCTCAACACCGTGCGCTGGCTCGCGCCGATCGGTCGCCGTACGTGCTGGCCGTTCTTGGTGGCGGCACTTGTGCGTTTCGACTTCGAGGTACTTGAGCTTCGATTGCCCGAGCCACACCCTTGCCCATGGGACCCGCTCATGCGCATCGGCCTCGTCGTAGAAGAAGCCGTCACACGCCATTGGGGTGCCGGCGCGTTGGCGGACATCGTCGACGACATGCTTGCGACGACCGGCGTCTCACCTGCACTGGCGCGATTACTGAAAGCGCAGCAATACGCTCACGGTCATGAGAGAGCCGATCGTGCCGAGCCCTCCTTGCTGCCGCTGCAGGATATGCGGCGCGCAATTTTTGGGTCAGTGGTGAATCTGATGGCGAATAAGTTGCCCGACGACGAAGAGAAGCTGGCCAGTCTGTTGAAGGGAGGGCACGACGAGCTGGCCTCCAATGTCATTTCGGAAGGCATACGCGGCGGCGAAAAGGCGATCGGCGATTACCTGCAGCGTGCACTCAAGAACACCGCATCTTTCACAGAGTCGTTGAAGACCAGGACCACAAAAGCTTCGACAAGGAAAGGGAGCATCGAGAAGTAGCAATACCACCGGATGAGATCTCAGCAGTGACCTATCGAGGCGTCCGACCTGCGCTCTGCGCCACGTGGCGCAGAGCGACGGGAATCAAGATTGACGGCGGATGTAACCTCGCGGTGCGGCGGAGTTTCTATGAGGTCGTTGTCCCGAGTGGTGATGCGCATAACGTTTCTTCAGAGGGTAGCACTACAAAGAGATCGAACAAAATGTTACATGCTTTTCCATTGACATTCGCGTGCCAATATCGGGGACCCCAGCAGGTTAGGCGGGATAGACCGGGCCCTCCGTTCTTGACGAAGAACCTTTAAGTACTCGATACTCCCGATGTTCTCTGGATTAACCGATGCGAACTGAACGAGAAATATACCCTGTAGCTTTCCCAGAGGCTAAGCGGCTCACGGAGTTAGACGCTCAACAGATATGGAGGAGATATGAGTATGACCACCCTTGCCTCTGGCATCGTCAGAACCTTTGACCATGAGTATGCCTTAGCAGGCGTAACCGTCATCGCGTACCTACCTGCAGGATTTCCCGACCTCCCGGGTGCAGCACTTTCCGAACCGCTCAAAATAGGACAAGCCGAAAGTGCCACCGATGGCTCCTTCGAGTTAACTATGGGCGACGATTCACCCGGCTTGCCTTACGCATGCTACCTCGAACATTGCAACGCCCCCGGCATCCAGCTTTGTTGTTATGACATGGACGGGGCGTTGTTGGTGGAGACGGAAGTCATGCCCATCGCCCAGTTGCAAGGCATCACGCTACGGCTCAACCAAACCGATTGGCTGCCGGGGGTGGTAGATTGGCAGTCGGTGGGTCGTCTGATGCAGCAGGCACAAATGATGACCCTCGATCAACTCGCTGCCGAACTTACCTCGCTTTCGCCGATGGGCATTTTCAAAGGTTGGGCGATGTATGTGCGGTTGGGCTACCTCTACGGTTTGGAAAATGCCTTGCTCGACCCCGATGGAATGCTCTCGCAGGCTGGCGTGCCGGTGCGTATTTCGCAGGTGCAAAATTTTGAAACCAGGGCTGCCTTGCGCCAGCAAATCGTGAACCTTGACCATCCTGATTTGGTGCAAGTCTTTGACAATGCGGTAGTTCGAGCGGATTTGGCCGGCGGGCACCTGCTCGTTGCCGACGTGCTGTTCGACTCTGGAAAATTGGGCGAAGGCGACGTGCGGGCGGCGGTCAGCCGATTTTTTGGCAACACCGAACCGCTGCTGCAGGGACAGTATTTCGACGTTTTCCCCTGGTTGCAAAGCCCGTTGGTTGGCTACCGGGATTACCTCGTCGACATTTGGGTGAAGCGGGCGACCCGGCAAATAAAAGAGCAGACGCTCGACGGCAACGGAGCGGTGCAGCAACTGAACAACCGCTTTCACCAAAATTTCAGAACCACCGCCACCGCCGAGCAACCTGCCAACCGCCTCGCCGCCGACCTCCTAGTGCGCATCTTGAAAGCCCCGGTGGGTGCGGGCTTTGGTTTCGGCGTCGCCGCAGCCAGCATCCAACCACAAGGCGAAATGACCAACCGGGAATTTTTGGATTACCTGATTGCACTGACCGGCGAGACCCGGCAGGAACTCGAAAACCGCTATCGGCTGAACCTCTCCCGCTCCGATTTGGAAACTTCCAACCCCGTGCAGCAGAACATCGAAACGCTGCAACGCTTTTTCACGGACAGTTTTCAAAGCCTGTTCGACCCGTATCCCATCCTGCCGCCGCTCGCTGGCAACGGCTTGACCATCATCAATGCAAACACGTATCCGGGACAGGAACACAGCCCGTTTTTCTGGCAATACGAGGAGTGGCTGGAGCGCAACGAGCCGTTTTGGGGGGAAAATTACTTCGACATCCGCCGCGTGTTCAAAGTGAGCATGACGGATGAAGAAAGCCGAAAAGCCATCTGGGGTAGGACGATGTCGCTGGCGCAATTTCTCGCCTTGAGTCTCAACTCTGGAGAGCTGTCGGGTTTCACGCCGCCGAAGACGCCTTCGTACAAATATACTGCGACGGCAGAGCTGAAAATCGGCGACCAGTGGGCGAGAAACCTCATCGAATTGCAAGACTGGGTGAACGACGCACACAAGGATTTTTTCGCAGGATTTTTCACCGAAGCCGAGCGGAAATACGTGGCGCTGATTAAAAACCTGCACCACCTGAACACGATAGTCGGACGCTGGAAGGGCACGGCCTGGGACAAGTACAACCCCGCCGCAGCCGCTGCCGAGCAACGGGCTTTCAAAGTCACCGACCCGGAAACACTGGAAAAATTCGAGCAGCAGCACCACCTCTTCGTGGGGTACTGGCTTTCCGGAAACGTCGGTGAGGGATGGCTTTCCGACACTTCCGTCGCCAGGGTGCCTTACTTGATTGACATGTTGATGAACCGCCTGCTGCCCGCCTGCCTTTCCGAGACGAGGTTGGCGCTGGGGAAATTTCGGGAGACCGTGCAAGGGGGAACCGTGCCCATCGCCACGAATCATCCGTTTTCGGAGACGTTTGAAACGAGCCTTGCCACGCTTGGTCAACTCGCCGTTTTCACCGGCGCAACGCCTGTCGAGCCGGGAGCAAAAGTCACGCCGCCCGAAGAAGTTTGGTGGACGCCGAAGCACAAACCCAACACCGGTTCGCTGCCCTTTGCCACCGAAACCGACGCCGCCGTGCAGACCCGCATGAAAACCAACCCGCAGCTTTTCCCGGCGAATGACGTGGAGAAAAAATGGTTTCGCCTCAAGCTCGGCAACGCCCTGCTCGAATGGGCTGACCTGCTCTACCGCACCGACAAGCCGGAAAACATGAACCGGGCGAGGGAACTTTACAAAGGCGTTCTATTCCTGCACGGCGAAGATCCGGAAATTGCGCCTGCCTGGGGCGAGTGGCAATGGTGGAAATTCAAGCCGATGGGCGTTGTCACCTACAAATCCAACCCGCAACTGACGGCGCAGGTGAACCGTGCTCACATTGGCTTCGACCAAATCAATGCGGGGCTGAATTTTTACGGTTTCCCGAAGGACTACGTGCCGCCGGTGCGCTACCGGGTGATGCAGGAGGCTGCGCTGAGTTTTGCCGCAAGCGCAAAAAGCGCACAGACCGACTACCTGAACTACATGACAAAATACGAGCAGGCGATGTTGGACGAAATGACCGCCCGCAACATGGTGGAAAAAGCCAGCTATGCCATCCAAATTGCCGACGAACAGGTGCAGATTGCGCAGTTTTCAGTCGGCGAAGCGCAGAAACAGGTGGAAGGCGTGAAAGCGCAAATTGCGGCGAAACTGAAGGAAATCAAGGATTCTGAGAGTTTTTTCACTCAACTCGGCGACTTTTTCAGCGGCATGAAAGACGCTGCGAAAGGCTTGGGTGAGGGTGTTCTCGGCAGCATGAAGGAAGGCAACGAGGAAGCAGCCGGTGGCTCAGTGGATTGGGGAGCGATGTACAAAGTCATTTCTGCCAAGGGTGGCACGGGCGCCTCGGCGGCGGGCTTGACGGGCAGCATGGCGGTCACGGCGGGCTTCGGCGCTTTCATCTATGCGGGTGTCACGTCGATGCAAAGCCTCGAAGCCGCCTCCAATAAGCGGTTCGCTGAGTTGAAGGGCTTGCGGGAGGTTGCCCTGCCCGCCGCTGAAAAGTTGGTGGAACTGAAAAAACGGGAGGTGAAAATCGCCGGGCTGCATCGGTCAATTGCGCAGGCAGACTATGATTTTGGGAAGAAGCTGCTGACGTTTTACGACTACCGCTTCCTGAGCAAAGCCTTCTGGCAGCAAATGTCCGGCTTCGCCAACCGCTTGATGCGCAGGTACTTAGACCTCGGTGGACGGACGGCTTGGTTCGCCGAGCGGGCGCTGTCTTTCGAAGCGGACAAGGACATTCGGGTCGTTTCCTTCGACTATTTCCCCCGCCACCTGCGAGGCGTCACCGGCGCAGACACCTTGCAACTGCACCTGGCTGAACTCGAAGCGACCCGCATTTACGGGCTGTCGCAAACCGTGCCCGTGAAGCAAACCATCAGCCTGTCGAGAGATTTCCCCATCGCCTTCGGGCAACTGAAAAAGCACGGTGCTTGCTGGTTCGCCACCTCGGAAACGCCGCTGCGGCTGGCGTACCCGGGTGTGTACGGTTACCGCATCCGCTGTGTCAGCATCGGCGCAACGTATGCCGATGACGCTTTTCCGCACAAGGGAATGTTGAGCAACAACGGCTTTTCGATGGTCACCCGCAGCAACGGCAGCAGCCATCGCCTGCTGCGCTACCCCGACGCCCTGCCGCTTTCCGAATTCAACATGCGGGGCGACATGCTCGTGTACGACCTGCCCGACGAAACGCTCCTGCCCTTCGAGGGCAGCGGCATCGAAACCGCCTGGGAACTGAGTCTTTCCCGCCTCGGCGATGCCACCAGTCTGGAAAACCTGACCGACGTGCTGCTCACGTTCGACATGCGGGCGAACTATTCCGCCGCGCTCGACGCCAAACACAAAGCTGAACTGCCTGCCTCGCTGAAAAAGTCGGTTTTGATTTCCGGCAGGGCACAAAATTTTGGAGAGGTGAGTCGTTTCAAAAAAGATGGAGACGTGCTGAAGCTGACTTTCCGGCCGGTGTTAGCTGCTAAAAATTCGACGGAAAAAATGCGTACTGTCACGTTCCTCGCCCTAGTGCTGAGCGGCGTGGAATATTCACCGGTCAAGGCCAGCCTCACGGCTGAGACCGATGGGGTAAGTGCCGTTTTCGACTTGACAGACGGAATCGCCCTTTCCAACGCTGGCTTCCTCGCCACTGCGAACGGTGGTGTGGCGCTCCCGCTCAATGATCTCACGGGCATCAGTGCCGACCAGCGATTTACATTGACGATAGATGCAGGCGCGAATGCAGGGGCGGATTTTTCAAAGATGTATGACGTGCAGCTGATGGTAGAGTATGAGGCACAGATTTGAGGACGCAAGGACCATCCAAGAACTCCTTGGCCACAAGGATGTCAATACACGGCGATGATCCATCCCATGTGCTCAATCGAGGTAGACGTGGAGTAGATAGCCAAGCAGACTGGGTGGATCATATGCATGTAATGGGCAGCGACTGATGCAGTTGGGAGCGACCTGACGGCGAGCAAGTAGCACATCATGACGTCTCAAAGCGGCCTGCTCAACAGCCTCGGCGTGAAGTACGATTAGCGTGGTGCGGTGGCGGTGGACGACAACTTTATGGCCAAGCTCGACGGGGTCTTTGCCGGCGGTGACACCAAGCGCGGGGCATCGCTCATCGAGTGGGTGATCGCAGAAGGCCAGAAAATGGCACCTGGACCGCAACCGATTGAGACAAAAACGATTCCGGTGTACCATCCAGCAGGATCGGTGGCGTGTTATGCGGGTGCTAAATCTCGGCTCCGGGTCTTATGCCGATCTGCCTAATCATTGTTAGGCCGCGCAGCATGCATCACACCTATCAGAAATAACGGTGAAGCGATGATCATGACAGAAATACCGCAGTTCCTCGCAGAGCTTGAGGAACGGTTCAATCGCGCAATGGTGTCGAATGACGTGGACATTATCGCTAAGTGCATCACAGAAGACTGGCTGCTCATCACGCCAGAGGCGGGCCCAGTTCCACGCTCGCGCATTCTCGACGTGGTTCGATCTGGACGTCTAACGCATTCCTCGATGACGAAGGTCGCTACCCACGCCGCCATCATCGGTGACATGGCCTGGGTCACTGGCCGTGGGCAGAATGCAGGTACGTTCAATGGCTCACCTATCGCTGCCGATGAGTACATCACTGACATCTATCGTCGCGTGGGCGATGAGTGGCTGTGCATGCTCACACACCTCACTCCGGTTCAACAGGTTGGCACCTAACAACGCGCCGCCTAACATGTCGTTGCAGCCGACGCCGCTTCGCGGCGCGGCTTAATTCAGGCGTTAGGCGTCAAGGAGGAATTGTGGCTGCGAAGAATACTGGCGGTTGGAAGACCTGCAGCCGTAGTCACAAGTACCGTGGTGTAGGGTCGTGTCCTGTTTGCTGGCCAGGGTCCAAGAAACGCCGTGCCAGTCCGAGAGTCTCCGAGGCCTCTGAACAATGGCTAGCGGCAGTCGCGTCGAGACTCCATGCACCGCAGTGGCTCGCGGAAGCACTGACGCCTAACAACGCGTTGGAGCGGACCGTGGAGCAGCGTGGCGCGCCTCTCAGGCGCGAAGCGGCAGCGTGTGCGGCCGCTCAACTTGGTCGTTGGGCATCTCGCAATAAGTTCCCTCAACAACCAGAGCAATCCTATGAACCACACACTTAGAAATAAACGCGCACTTATCACCGGAGGCAGCAGAGGCATTGGCGCCGCTATCGTCAAGCGTCTGGCCAGCGAAGGCGCTGATGTGGCATTCACCTACAGCAGTTCGGCTGGCAAAGCCAACGAGATCGCTGCGGCGGCCCAGGTGCTCGGAGTCCGGGCAATTGCCATTCAAGCCGACAGCGCGGACGCAAGCGCAGTCGTCGCTGCAGTCGAGAGCACGGTGAAGGAACTGGGCGGCATTGACATCTTGATCAACAGCGCTGGTGTCCTGGCCCTCGGCCCGATCGACAATTTCACACTCGCAGACTTCGACCGGACGGTCGCTGTTAATGTGCGGGCCGTGTTTGTGGCAACTCAGGCAGCAATCAAGCACATGAAAGAGGGTGGACGCATCATCAACATTGGCAGTTGTAACGCCGAGCGGATGCCCTTTCAGGGTGGAGGCGTTTACGCGATGAGCAAGTCCGCCCTCCAAGGGCTGGTCCACGGCCTTGCGCGCGATCTCGGCACGCGCGGAATCACCATTAACAATGTTCAGCCCGGCCCGATCAACACCGATATGAACCCAGGCAACAGCGAGTTCGCCGAGATGCTCAAAAGGCAGTTCTTGGCACTGCCCCGCTATGGCACGGCCGACGAGGTCGCAGCGATGGTCGCTTACTTGGCTGGCCCAGAGGCCGGTTACGTCACCGGCGCAAGCTTGACCATTGACGGAGGATTCAACGCGTAACAGATGGTCGACGCCCAACAAGGCGCTCCAGCCGACCGTCTTGCCTTCGCTTCGCTACGGCAAACGGCGGCTGAGCTTGGACGTTGGGCTGCAAAGGCAACGGGTGATCCGACAAACGCACACAGGAGAAGTTATGACGAAGTACTTGGTAGCGTTCACCATCCTGACGACTATGACCTGGCCGTGTCAGAGGACGAAGCGATGGACCGCGATATCGACGCGCTCAACGATGAAATGAAGGCTGCTGGCATCAGAGTTTTTGTTGGCGGCTTGCACCCGGCAAGCAGCGCGAAGTCGCTGCGGAGGCAGCCTGATGGTAAGGTGCTCATCACCGATGGGCCCTACCTGAAAACCGCGGAGCACGTGGGCGGTTTTTGGGTGCTGGAAGCCGCCAATCTGGAAGAAGCGCTGGCGTGGGGACGCAAGGCCGCCGTCGCCTGCCGGGCATCGGTGGAAGTGCGCCCGTTTCACTGACGGACGACCCGACGAAACAACGGAGTGACAGTGATCAAGCGTCCTAACCATGCGATGCAGCGAACCCGGCCATCGCGCTCTGGTTGTAATCCACGCCTCCCGCGGGCCAGGTCGCTGAGCTTGGGTTGTTGGGCCGCACGACACTCAATGGTCATTTCATAGAAGGAGTGAAATCATGGCAGTCCAGCACTTTGTCTTGACACCAGATCAGTACGAACCCGCCTTGAAAGTGCTAGGCACGCAGGTGACCGTCCTAGCGTCGAACGCCGCGACGCAAGGCTATGGAATTACCCTGCAGCAGGGTGACGAAGGAACGGGCCCGCCGCTGCACAGCCACGATTGGGACGAATCCTTCTACGTTCTAAAGGGCGAAATCGAATTTCTCTGCACAGGGGAAGCCCATATGTGCATGCCTGGCATGCCTTGTGCATTTGCCGCGGGGAACGATACATGGTTTTCGCTATAGAAGGGGCGATGGCCAGATGCTCGAAATCACCGGGCAAGGCTCATTGGCTGCCCAGATGTTCACCGCCATCAACAACGAGATTCCTGCTGGCCCCCCAGATATTCCAAAGGTACTGGAGATTCTCAAACGAAACGGGGTAACTGTTGCAACATGAACAGGTACGACCCAACAGGTTTGAGTTGTGTTCCGAAAATACGGCTTGCCTTCCGCTATAAGCACCCAACAAGGCGTCCCACCGGACGGTCTGCCTCCGCTTCGCTCCAGCAAGCCCGCCGGTGAGCTTTGCGTTAGGCGCCGTGACGACCGGCAACGTTTCTCCTGAACTCGAGACGCTCGATCAGCACGTGGAGGACTAGTGGTGGAAACCAGCGTAAGGAAGTTCTTCGAGCGATACGAGAGCTGCTTCAATCAGTCCCTCGGCGGCGACATGGACATGGATGAGGTCGCAGCGCTGTATGCTTCCGAATTCGTAGCAGCCTCGCCTGCCGGGGTGATGGCCGGAAAGAACGACGATCAACTTAAGCAGCTCATGGCGCAAGGCTATGCGCGCTATCGGGCGATGGGGACGAAGGAAATGCGGATACGCAATGTCCGCCTCTCCTCCATAGATGACTATCATTGTGTGGCCCATGTTGCCTGGACGGCGACCTATGCCCGTAAGGATCAACCGGACGTAGCGATAGATTTCGATGTTCACTATTTCGTCCAGAAGCTGGATGGGGAGCCAAAAGTTTTCGGCTGGGTGTCGGGCGATGAGCAGGCGCTTCTAAGGAAGCACGGCATCATCTGAAGTCCGCTTTTCACGCTTAGCGGAAATTCAAATTGAGGCACTACTGGTTGACAGGCATCTCCACGGAATTTTAGTGAGCGCATCGACCGTGATACGGCAACGCGAGCGCGCCGCAGGCGCGTCATTGGTTTTTTCAACATCTGCCGCAGCTCATGACCGCCGAGTTTCCCTACGACGTGTCGATAGCGTATTTATTCTCGCGTGTCGAGTTAGCCCACAACAGCACGCTCTGCTATGGTGTTGTGAAGCTTCATCGCTGCCATCCTGATGGGGTTCTGCCACGCTTTCACGGACACCTCGCTAAGGCTCATCCTGAGCCAGGGGGGTGTCATGAGAGGACGACGGAAGTTTACAGCCGACTACAAGCGTGAAGCCGTAGCGATGCTGAATGCGCCAGGGGTGACGGTGCGCCAGATCGCGGCAGATCTAGGCATCGGAGAGACGGTCCTGGGGCGGTGGCGACGGGAGTTGCGCCAGGCCCCGACGCAGGCTTGCGCAGGCAACGGGCGATCCCGGGAGGAAGAGCTGAGTCAGCTCCGGCGGGAACTGACCCGAGTCACGAGAGAGCGGGATCTTTTGCGAGAAGCGGCAGCGTTCTTCGCGAGAGCGTCGAAATGAAGTATCGGATGATCCAACGATGCCGCGACGCGTTTCCCATCCAATTGATGTGCCGGTGTTTACGGGTGTCAGCCAGTGGGGATTACGGGTGGGCGACGCGCTCACCGAGTGCTCGTGTGCAGGAGAATGCCCGGCTCGTGGCGCGCGATTTCACGGCCGCGGCACCCAATACCAAATGAGGCACCGACATCACGTCCATTCGCACAGCCGAACACTGGGTGTATCTCTGCATCGTGCTGGATCTGTATTCGGATGTGGTGGTGGACTGGTCGATGAGTTCGCGGCAGGATCGCCAACTAGTTACCCAGGCGGTGTTACTGGCCGTGTGGCAACGCCCAAGCCGCACGCCAGTGATTTTGCATTCCGATCGCGGCTGTCAGTGTACGTCAGATGAGTACCAGCAATTCCTAGCGACGCACCACATCACCTGTGGCAGGAGTGCCGTCGGTAGTTGTGCCGACAATGCGGCGGCGGAGAGTTTCTTTGGCCTCCTCAACGCGAGTGGGTGAACCGGCGGCAGTACCGGACCAGGGCAGAGGCCAGCGCAGATATCTTTGACGACATCGAACGCCGGCACAACCCCCGACAGCGGCGGAGACTGGCGGTTCAGCAGCAGGGGCAAAAACTCTTAACCCAAGTATCCGTGGAAACGGGGGAGAACTCACTGGGATAGCCTGCGGCTGATAGCCGGATTGACTGCTGAATCACCTGAATCACTGCCTATCTCGGTGAGGCATGAGACAGCACATTTGTGCTAAGCATATGATTTGCCCTAGGCTTGCACACATCAGCTTACTGAGCTGCATAGCGATGCTGCACAGGCAGCCTGCACCACACGTCGCCACGAAGGGGCACAACTATGAAAACCTACAACGCACCGTGGAGCACATCCCTCATCGCCGTTTCATCGCTCGTGACTGTCTTGTGCGCAGGCATCGCAATTGGCTTTATTTTGAGCGGCCGTAGCGTGCTACAGTGGGCAGCTTTGCTTCCACTTGCCATTATCGCCTGTGGCTTACTGCTCACGATTCGCGGATACACGGTCACGCCCGATGCCATTCTGGTTCATCGGTTGTTGTGGACGACGCGGCTGCCACTGATCGGCTTGCAGTCAGCGAAGTTTGAGCCGGACGTCATGCGCGGGAGCATCCGCACGTTTGGCAATGGAGGCCTGTTCTCTTTTTCTGGTTTCTTCCGCAATAAGGCATTGGGCACGTACCGTGCGTTTGTGACTGACCTGCAACGGACCGTTGTGCTGCGCTTTCCCTCACGCACCGTCGTTGTTTCCCCGTCCGCGCCGGAGGAATTCATTCATGATATTGGTGGTACGAGTCATGCTATCTAGCCAGGGCACTGCAGCGAACCGCCGCCCCGAACATTTCCACAGGTTGACTGTCCACCATTGCAGGAATGCTTACAGGATGGCTTGACCGGTTGACCCAATTCCTATACTTTTTTCACTTCCGCGCCTGACTCGTGTGAGATTTCTCAATGGAATACGGTAGGTCACACGTAATGCGTGCTTTATGGGCCAAGCACTTACGCAGCGTTGCGTCATGGAGGTGATAGATGAAGTATTGGTTCCGTGCGGTGGTCATGAGTGTGAGCCTCGCTATGAGCGCATTAGGTGTAAGTGAGGTATAGCGTCATGCCAACCTCAAATACCCTGCTTCATGGCCTTACCAATATCGGACCAGCCATTGCTGCAAGGCTTGAGGCTGTTGGAATCAAGACGGTCGGCGACCTTCGGCGCATCGGCGGCCCTGCTGCAGCCTACAACTTGGTTAAGGCCAACAATCCTGGCAAAACTATTCCTGTCTGTTATTACCTGTACTCATTGCAAGGCGCGCTTGACGGCATTCACTGGGATGCGTTGCCAGAAAAGACAAAGAAAAAGCTGCTGCATGAAATTCAGTGAATATCACACCTAACAAGACCATCCAGCCGATCGGCAACCCGCTGCGTGGCTTGCTGGCGGCTAATATTCGGCGTTAGCCACCTGAAACACGGCGTTCACATGATAGAAATCCTGTTGTGGCTGTTTGTCATCAATCTCGGCATCGCGTTCGGTGCCGGGCTCTATGAGTCCCGTATTACAGTTCCTCAGTGGCTGAATTTTTCGCAGGACTCCGGGTACCACTGGAATGTCGAAGCCGCACGACGTGCTGACGTTGGCCTGAGGTTCTGGGTTTACGTGACGACGGTGCCACTTACGCTGTTGACATTGGCGAGTTTGATAGCTGCCTGGTGGGCGCCCGATCAGGTTCGCGGCTGGTGGCTGATCGCTGCCGCAGCAGCTCTGGCCGATAGGGTGATGACATTCACTTATTTCATCCCCACGATGATTAAGCTATTACGCGGTGAGGCTTTCGGGCAGTCGGAGGCCACAGCCAAGGCGCAGCAGTGGGTGCGCCTTGGTTTCGTCCGTCATGCTGCGACTCTGGTAGCGTGGCTGGCCGCCCTGATGGCATTGTCGATGACGGGTAAGGCTGGCGGCTAACAACGGCATGCAGCGGATGCACTGACGTGCGCCGCTGAATGCGAATGTCTGACGGATGCAACGACGCGTCGCTCAGCCAGACCAGGCAGTTGCATCGGTGGGGTTCTAAACCGGAGGAGTTGCCATGAGCGATATCACACCAACCGCCATTGCACCGTTCGTTCCAGGGGGGAAGAACTTCAATCAGAGCCGTGCCCTGTTTCGCGCGCTGGGTTTCGAAGAGAGGTGGAAGAACGGCGGCTATGCCGGCTTTAGCTCAGGCGGCGCTCAGTTCATCCTCCAAGATTACGATCACCCGGCATTTGCGGAGAACATGATGATTCGGATCGACGTGCCCAACCTCGACGCCTGGTGGGCCGAAACCGAAGCGAAGGGACTGCCTGAGGTCTTCCCTGGGTTTCGACTTCGACCGCCTACGGAGTTTCCATGGGGCCGCGAGGTGCATTTCATCGACCTGGCGGGCGTGTGCTGGCACGTGGGCGAGGGTTGAGGGCACATGTTGGAAGGTGCACAGCGCAGCCCTACGCTGTTTTCATATCCGTTGCCGGTCCAGCGGAGAAGGCGACGTACGGAGATCCTTCTCTACCCATTGCTGCGGAGTTGATCCAGACGCGTACACGATTCTTGTCGACGGCAATGGAGCATGGCGCTGTCGGTGGCAGCGGTCGCAATGCCGAACCCCTCGTTCAACCGGCCCCGTAGCGGCATACGGTCCAGTGGGTTCGAACCTTAGTAGTGCAGGAGACTCCACATGTCTGAGGTAAGCGCAGTGCTATTCGCGAGAGACCATGCGAAAGTCGCGAGGTTTTATCGCGAAGCGATCGGTCTTGTGTACATTGCTGGCGACGACGATCATTCTGTCTTGAATTGCAGCGGGTTCGAACTCATCATCCACCAAATCCCGAAGCATGTCTTGGGGGAATGTAATCCAGACTCTGCCCCAACGCGACGCGAACATGGTCGGATCAGGTTGAACCTTCCGGTGGACAATATGGATGTGGCTCGCTCCATCGCCGCTCAATTGGGAGGCCAGGTCGATGATGCGCCTCCGGGATGGGCACCGAAGAACGCGAACTTCTATCTTGGCTATGATTCAGAAGGGAACGTCTTCAAGCTCAGCGAACGCACCAGCTAAGGGAGACATTCAGTCCCTTGACGGGAGCAATACGTCTACTGCTTGCAATCTGAAACCGAAAGGAGACGCAGTGAACACCTGGCTCACATCATTCGCATGTGCAACGTTGCTGCTCGCGCTGTGGCTGGCTCCTGCACTGGCAGAGGGGCAAACGCCGCGCCAGCAGGCCGAGCAGGAACTGACGCGCAAGGCGCCGAACGCCGGCGTGGAGGCTTGCTCGTTGATTACGCGTGCCGATGTCAAGAATGCCACCGGCCGCGATCCGTTTGTCGATGCCGAACCTGCTGGTCAGGGCGGCTGGATGTGCAACGTCGGCATAGGTGAATTGAAGGTCTATTCAGGCCCTAAGTCGTGGGAGACGTGGGAGTCCACGCTGAAGAGCTTCAAGATGGACAAGGAACCGCAGACGCAGGCCCCGGGATTCGGCGAACGTGCGTACTTCCTTTACCCAAAGCCGGCGAACAAGTACCAAGGCAACGTCGCGGTCTTGGTCACGAAATCGGGCAACCATACGCTCGTGCTGTCGCTCGACGCGCCCGACGGCAAGTCGGCCGAGTCGATGCGCCCAGCGCTAGAATCGCTGATGAAGACGATTCTCTCACGGTTGCCTTGAGAAGGTCGTGATGGAACTCCAGCACTGTCAGTCCGACGGCACCGTGTACGGTCTTGCTAAACATCGAAGAAACTTATAGGCTTTCCCCCACCACAAGTCTGAACGGTGGGGAATAGACTAACGGGCCAACTCCAGAGTTAGGCCTTTTTGGAGCGTCCATTGTCGCTGACACTTCTTCTGCGCTGTAATGACTTAGAAGAAACTCGCAAGTTCTATCGGTCGGCGTTGGGTTTCGATGCATTCGGCTCTTTGGAAGGCACGCTCACCGTCGAGAAGCACGGTGGCAAGCTCATCTTCACGGCTGGCGATCTCTGGGAGAGCCCGACGAGCTTCTCCGGCACCATCTACTTCGCAGTTCCTGATGTAGATGAGTACTTCGAGTCTGTGCAAGGCACAGCTACTGTCGCGTGGCCCATCGAGAATATGCCGTATGGCTCCAGGGAGTTCGGCATCAAGGATTGCAATGGCTATCACTTGGCGTTTCAGCAGCGGACCTGACAATAGCCGGCTCCTGCTCCTGACCCACAGCGTGAGATGCCAAGAAAACGCTCGATGAGCACCGGCAAAGCCCATCAGATCCTCAGCCACTACCTGCATGTCCAGGACGGTGGAAAGACTGAGGTTCTTCCTGTTTCGGATACGTTCTGGCAAGACCTCGCCGGCGGCGCCTACCCACATCTTGACCAAGGCCGTCTGCTCACGGCGTTC
>JAHBWT010000056.1 GCA_019636815.1 Nitrospira sp. | reverse complement strand
AGTTCGGCCATGCACCATCAGGACATTGCTCGCCCCCAAGATTGAGGCAAGCCCCCAACCCCATTGCACCCATTTGTCATGAGATTTCCAGGCCAAGACTCCGAACAACAGCACACCAAATGCCATCAGTACGTTATGAGTCGTGTGCTTCTTGAATACGCAGGGATTAGACGGATCACAATTGAGGACTACGCTGTTTGGGAGAAGGAACCCCGCACTCAAGACAAATGATAACACCAACGTCACGACTAACGATGCTGCAAGGGCCAGAAAAGCGCGATTTCGCTCCTGAATATCAACCGCCATCGAAATCAATAGAGGGATCAGCAAGAGATCGGCATATTTCTTCACGGCCAGCATTCGTTCATCGAGAGACCCCAATCCCCATAAGGATCCTGCCAGCAACCACCCGAACAACAACAGAGCACTCAGTGCCACTGGGTTTGTAGTGATTCGACGAAATCTTTCTCGCCACTCGCCACAGGCTCCCCAGCACAACACCAGTAGAACGACAAGAATGCTGTCAGCCACCACCCAAATCGGAATGGTGAATCCGAGCGCAGTCGTCGTCCACCCTGCGGCTCGCCTGGCCTCAAACTGCAGTCTATCGAACCGCACGTTCATCACTTATAGGCAAAGGCGATCAGGGATTTACGAAATGAAGGAACCAGATCTTTGATTGCCGTACCCATAGACCTCATCCTTTCAACTCCCTCGCGATAGCGCCGGGACTTCAGGAATGAAACTTCGTACCTGTGGAACCCTGAAGACTGCAGTAGCAATTCCAGATCACCTTTGGTGAACTCGCGATTGTGACGCAACGGATAATACGACATGCCTTTGTAGAGGATCGGGTTCGCATGAAGATAGTGCTCGGCATAGTCGTACGTAATATGCTTCCCCCGTAACAGTCGAAGCCGGTTACGGTAACTGGCGACGTTTGGCACATCAATCTCCAGCACTCCTCCGAGCCTCAATACTCGCTTCATCTCCTGGATCGCCGGAAGAGGTGAATGTGAAAAGTGTTCGAGCACCTGGCAACAGACGACGGCATCGAATGACTCGTCAGGATAGGGAATCGGATCGGCTTCCACATTGCAAACCTGGAACAGAATCCCCTTTCCATAGGTATCCGGATAAGCCGCGGGTTGATTTTTCACATCAAGCGCGTGACACTCGTGGCCCAGTTCGGCAAGAAACGACAGCAACAGTCCCTGCCCGGATCCCACATCGAGGACCCGTTTGGCTTCATGAAGCTTGACGGCAATCTCGCAGAACCGATCGATGCTACCTTGGAATAAATCCTCCATTTCATCGTTGCCACGAGGAAAAAGTCGTCCTTCATCACGCAACCGCACCGCCACACGCAAGATGTCCTTCCGTTTCCTAGATTGGAGCACAGAGAATTTGAGCACGATCAGGCTATACTTTGACGGTCATCCTGGGAGAGTCCTCGGCAGTCACAGGCTGCGCTTTTTTCTTACCACCCGCCACCTTAGGATCCGGAACGGGGGACGTGATTGTTTTCTTCCGTTCCAACCTATGTACGAGCATCGCCAACAGGAAAAACATGACCACCCATACACCAAGAATGAACAGTCGCCATCGCTCCGGCGCGTGATGATAGAGAACAGCCAGCCCTCCACATGCGGTCATGACCCCATATTCTGCGAGCACGGTCCGGCGGTGGTTCCATCCGCTCAAAACAACCCGCTGATAATAGTGTTCTCGATGGGCTTGCCAGATTTTTTGGCGACGGATTACTCGTCGAATGAGAGTGACAGTGGCGTCAACGATGAACGGCGAGAAGATGATGACTGGTACCCAAAAGTCGAAGGCGTGGTCTCGAACACCGAGAAGCATCAACGTTCCAGCCAAGAAACCCAATGTGATACTGCCGGCATCTCCCATAAAAATGCGCGCGGGGGGGAAGTTATGAGCAAGGAATCCCAATGCACCCATTGATACGAAGGAGGCGATGATGAACATGACTGGGAAATGCGCTTGCCAACCAAAGTAGGCGAGGAATCCGAACCCCAAAAATGCCATCCCGCCTGCGAATCCATCCATGCCGTCCATGAAGTTGTACAAGTTCGCCATCCAGATCAGAACCAGGGCACTCAGGGGAATTGCTGCGAGGCCCAGCTGGATCGTCGGCCCTCCAGGTATCGGAATGGAAGACAATGTCAACCCAACGCCGACAATGATAATCAACGCGGAAACGGCCTGCACACCTAAGCGGAGACTGGCCGGGAGACCAATGCAGTCATCGATAAAAGACACCGCAAAGACGAGGAGCATGGAAAGTATGATCCAGACGCTACCGGAAGCCATCACTCCCTTTGGAAGTACGGCCTTCGAGGGTTCTGTCATGGCAAGCACGCCTGCCACCACGATGAGACTGATTACCACACTGGCCACAATGGCTAACCCTCCCGTTTGTGGCGTCGGGGTGGAATGCAAGGTTCTATCATTCGGATGGGCAAATATCGAAAGAAACGACTTCGGCGAACACAGGCTTCTGGTGATCCACCAAGCCGACACAAAGGCCAATAGGGCCGAAAATATGACCATCACGATTTGCATTCCTCGCGCGTTATCTGACTAGGTGGCTCTCTCCATACGAATTCGTTGCGGATCTGATCCTTGCCGCTTTACGGTAAAAAGCGATCAGCTCTGGAACCGTCTCCGCAAAAGAGTGCGCGGGCTGATATCCCAATTCACGTGTAATAGCCTCAGCACTAAACCAAGCGCCACCAATGAGCTTGGTCAGAAGCTCGGACGATAAGGGAATCTGCCGTCCATTCACTAGTTGGAGCAAATCACCAGCGCGGGCACCTCCTTTGAGCATCCAGAGCGGAACTCGCCACCTCGCGGGTGATCTGCCTAATCCCGCTCGCAACCAGTCATACAGATCAGCCACATTATAGGGTTGAGCATCGGTGACAATGTAGGCCCCTTGCTTAAAATGCGGAGCCTGAAGACACAGTACCACAGCCTGAACGAAATTCTGGACATGCAACAGGCTTCTGACAGTGGGAAGTCGTGGCAAGACTGGAAATCGCCCCTGGTCGATCGCCTCGATCATTCGATAAAGATTACCCTTTTTCGTCGGACCATACACCATAGGCAATCGGAGCGAAACCGCGGTGATGTCGTGTCGAGTTGTGTAGTCAGAAATAAGCTGTTCGGCCAGCCATTTTGACCGACCGTAGTCTGTCTTCGGTTCAGGGCGCCAACTTTCATCGATACATCCACTTGTTTCTTCACCGAAGACTTTGACTGAACTCGCAAACACCACCCGCTTTACACCGGATGCAACAGCTGCATCCAAGACATTCCTCGTCCCCTCGACATTGACGGCTTGATAATCCTGCTCCAACCCACAATCATCGATCGCATGAACCTTGGCCGCAAGATGCACGATGGCTCCACAGCCGGCCGATATATCCTGGACTCGTTTTGGATCCCGGATGTCCCCAGTGACGGTCTCAACTTCTCGGGAGTATGAGATGGATCGCCTTGAATCATGAAGGACAACGCGTACTTGATATCCCAACTCACAGAGTTTTTCGACAAGCGGAGATCCCAGAAACCCCGCAGCGCCTGTCACTAACACTCTAGTCATGCATACCCATGCGAGTAATCCGTCGCCGTCGTCTTCAACATGTCATTGTAGAGGTTGAGCACTTGTTCAATGATCTTGGGCCCGGCCCATTTAGCCACAACCATTTCACGGCCCCGACATCCCATTGTTTCGCGTGTGTCTTGGTCGGACAGCAGGCTGGCAATTGCCGTGGCGAGTGCGGAAGAATCTCTTGGTGGAACCAGGACGCCGTTGATCCGATCCTGCACGACATCACGACAACCGGGAACATCCGCCGCCACAATCGCCTTCCCGCAGGCCGCCGCCTCCAGAAGTACTTTCGGCAAGCCTTCCCGATAGGAAGGCAGAACGACAAGCGTCGCACCCTCATAGACAGCCGACATGTCGTCCCGATGCCCCCACCACTCGACGGCTCCTTCACCAACCCATTGTGCTAATTCTTCGCGCCGTATGGCGGCCGGATTATCTTCGTCACAGCGACCGACCAGAACAAACCGGGCGTCCGCTCCTTTTCCCTTGAGATCACGGGCCGCCTGAACAAACTCTCCAACACCCTTGTCCCACAGCATCCGCGACGGCAACACCACAAGCGGAGTCCCCGCAGGAGACGGCTTCACCGAGAACGCATTGATGTCGACCCCTGATCCAGCGATGATGCGTGTGCGCGACGGCTGTACAACACCTGACTGAACTAACTCGTCGCGATCGGCCTCGTTTTGGAATAATACGGTCGATCCGCTCCTTCCAATAACCGATCGTAACGCCGCTCTCAGGACCCAATGCAGCCCCCCCCGCTGTCGTTCAGAATTCGTAAAAAGATACCCAAGGCCGGCAAATGCGTTAAGGACTACTGGCACCCGAACCACCCAGGCCGCCAGTGATCCGTAAAGGATGGGTTTCATTGCCACATGATGAACCAGATGCGGCTGAACACGCCGATAGACGCGAACCAATTCCATGATGGCACCCAACTCTCGAAGCGGGTTGCGACTCCGCCTGAAGAGCGAGATCGGGACCAAGTGAAATCCTTCCGCCTGAATCTGTTCCTCATGATCCGTCACGCGAGTGGCGATCGTCACTTCAAACCCCGCATCTCGCGCAGCACGAGCCAGATCCAGACGGTGGGACCAAAAATACCAGTCCTCAGTGATGAGGTACAGCAGCCGCGGGCGATCGGTCATGTGCACTCAGCCAAGCTTGGAACATCAGGACGTTCCAGAGAAGATACTGCCAGTTGCGTTGGCCTGACAAATGCTCCGCCCATTTTGCCCGAATCGGTGCTGAATGGAAGTATCCTTCCCGATCGAGGCGTTCTTCAGCCAACAGATCCTCAGCCCATCCCCTCAGAGGGCCTCGCAACCAACTGTCAAGGGGAATACCGAACCCCATCTTGGGACGTTCGATCAGGGTTTTTGGCACATATCGATCGAGCACCTGCCGCAACGCCCACTTGCCCTTCCCTTCTGTTCTAATCTTCATCGAGAGAGGCAACGACCACGCAAACTCCACAACACGATGATCGAGCAGAGGCACCCGGGCTTCCAGGCTCACCGCCATGCTCGCACGATCGATCTTGGTGAGGATATCATCAGGGAGATAAGTCATGAGATCAAGATACATCATGCGCAGGGTAAAGTCTGGGAGGGTTGCCCAGACAGGTCGATCTGTCAACACCGTCTTGGGTTCGGTCGTTCCGGCGACGACCTCCGCCGGATTCCTCCAGAGGGAGACCATGCTGAAATACATCGAGTCAGGACTCTCCAACGCCAATAGGCTTGCAAGCTTGTACACCTTATCACCAGGGTGCTGAACGGGAGGCAAGACTGCCGAAAAATTGGCATAGAGTTTTTCCCACATCCCCGGAGAAACGGACTGGAGCCCGGAAGCTAGCATCGCTCTCACCGATATCGGAACGAACGAGAGCCGTCTCCACAATTGGCGGCCCCAGAAATAGCGGTTGTAGCCGGCAAACAGTTCATCCCCTCCGTCTCCAGAGAGAGCTACTGTGACATGTCTACGAGCCAACTCGGAAACCAGATAGGTCGGGATCTGTGACGAATCTCCAAAAGGCTCGTCGTACATACTGGGAAGCCCTGGAATGACCGCCATGGCCTGTTCCGAAGTCACGTAGAGCTCAGTGTGGTCGGTCGCCAGGTGCGCGGCCACTTTCCTCGCATGCGCCGCCTCGTCATACCCTGACTCGTGGAATCCGATGGTGAAGGTTCGGATGGGGTTGTGACTTTGCGCCTGCATCAACCCCACCACCAACGACGAGTCGATCCCGCCGGACAGAAAAGCCCCCAACGGAACATCGGCCACCATACGAAGCTTGACCGCGTGCCGCAACAGACCATCCAATTGCTCGATGGCGTCGGCTTCGGACCCAGAAAATGGCGCTCGGATTCCAGATTCGGCCGCTTCTCTGGCCGACCAATAACGGCGGGGCTTCCAGCTTGTGGCTTGATCATCAGGCGATGGTGAGAAGCTGCGGGGCAAGGGAGTTTGATCGTGGCTGACCCCTAAGACACAGCCAGGCGTCAGTTTATAGATGTCCCGATAGATCGAGTAAGGCGCAGGAACATACGCGAATCGCATAAAGAGCGATACAGCCCCTCGATCAATCGTCGCATCGAACTCCGTGGCGCATCGAATGGCCTTGAGTTCAGAGGCGAAGAGAAACGCCCCTCCGGCCCATCCGTAATACAGAGGCTTGATCCCAAGACGATCACGGACCAAATACAGGATCCGAGCCTGGCGATCCCAGAGACCGAACGCGAACATGCCGACGAATTTCTTCACGGCCTGCTCTAATCCCCAGCGCTCGATCGCGGCGAGCATGACCTCCGTATCCGAGTGCCCGCGAAACCGATCGCCGGCTGCCTCCAACTCACGCCTCAATTCGGCGAAGTTGTACACCTCTCCGTTGTAGGTTATGACATAGCGTCCGCTGGCTGAGACCATCGGTTGACGACCCTCCGGGGACAAATCGAGGACCGATAGCCTGGCATGACCCAACGCGAGGCCGGCCGGCGGGTCCCGCCATACGCCTGCATTGTCCGGTCCTCGATAGCGGATCGCTCCGATCATTTCGGTGACGAGAGCCCCCGGATCCGACTCGCGACAGTTGAGAATTCCAGCAATGCCGCACATTAGGTCACCGGATGAATTTTGGCAACAGAACTGATGTCATGCCCGGACAAGGATGGGCTGTTCGGATGACAACCGAGTCCAGATAGATTGCCACTGTTCTCTCGCTGCCTGATCAGCTGAGACGTATGACCGGCGGGCCCTTTGCCCAACTATACCGGCAACATCGAGCATCAAATCCCTAGCCAAAGCGCTACCATGCACCCCAACCCCCTTCACACCGCAGATGAACGAGGCAATATCTTCCACCTCTGCAAGTAATCGGCAACAATAGGCGAGACGTCCTCTCGCCGACTTCACGACGGAGATCTTCTCCACCCGATACCCCAGCAGACATTCAGGAAGGGAGGCAAATCGGCTCCTCCTCCATGTACGAAGAAGTAGTTCCTGATCTTGTCCCTTCGTGAGACAGCTGTTGTAGCGATGTCGGTCAAACCATGATCGCTTGCCCATCCACGTCGGATGGGCAAGCGGAAATCCCCACCAGGGCCTTCGACAAATTTCCTCGTGAGTTTGAGCCGTCGGATACAGTCCGATGACCTCCCCTTTGCCCTTGAACAGAACCGCACCATGGCCCAACAGATCAACGTCGTGATGGGATTCAAGATATCTGACCTGGCGTTCGAACCGTTCAGGGTACGCAACATCATCCGCATCCATGCGCGCAACATACTTCCCGCGGGCGTGATCAAGAGACTGATTCAATCGCGCAGCCAAGCCTTTCTGTCGACGTTCGTCGATGACCCGAATACGATGATCGCGAAAACCGCTGAGAATCGCCCCTGTATCGTCGGTGGACGCATCATTGACGAGAATCAGTTCCCAATCGGAGAGTGTTTGCCAAAGAAGTGAGCGGATAGCCGTTGGCACCGTCCTTGCGCCGTTATGCACCGACATCGCAACCGAAACCAGGGGATCGGGCATCGTCAGCTTTCTCGGTAGAAGAGGCGCCCAGGCCAGCCGGCGGCGCTGTAGGTCCATGCGCCGCGCAGACGCCAAGACAGCTCGAAGGCCAGCCGGCGCGCAGCTCGCGGGCCTCTCTGCCTGCCCCAGATGATGGACGCGATACTGATCAATACAGATCGAATCATTTTGAACACCGGACTCAGACGGTGGCGATCGGCTGCAACCTCAAACTCAGCCCAACCAATGGACAGGCGGGATCGTCTCGCCACTCGCCCGGTAAGCTCTTTGAGCATTTCATTAAATCGATGATCGTAGGTGTGCTCGCGTTGTACCCGCTCAAAACCCCTCTGCGCGATCCTGTCCCGGCGCGAGGAGCCGTCGAGGAGGCTCTTCACCTCTCGAACCAATTCATCTTCGCCCTCAAAGGACAGAATCTCTTCTCCGTCACGGAAATATCGCTCAATGTTGGGAGCCCGCTCCGTTAGGAGGCAACCTCCATAACCCGGCACTTCGAACACACGGGCTTTGATCTGGCGGCCTGACGAGTCGCCTGAATTTCCATGCGCCCCTTCACTGAAATTCAAGCTCACCTGTGATTCCCGGATGATTTCGCCGACCCGCTTGGCTTCAACCGGCCCCCCCGGCCAACCATGGCCGAAACAGACGACATCGATACCTTCTCGGCGGAGCCTATCGATCATGGCGGGGCGATTCCCATAAGCAGCGCCGACAAAACTCACCGGGTACCGGCATGAAGCTGCAGAAACCGGAGGGGCCAGCGTTTCGGCATTGGCGGCCCACTGGGATAGATACACGCTCCCAATCCCGTCGCGATGGTATCGGTCAACCAGCTCAGGATACGTGGTCACAAAGAGATCACACTCCGTACCGATCAGCTTGGAAAACATGGAATATTTCCACGAATCATCGGTTGACCAGTTGACGAGCCATGCCCCGCTATTTCGAATCAGCCGCATGGTCTCAATCCACACTTCATATTGCATGAGCACACAGAAGACGACCTCTGGTGCAGTTTCTTCCACCTTATCCAACAACGCACGATTGAGCGCGGCAAAGTTTGCGTAAGGCTCTCGGGAGAAGGATTCGAAAAAGCTCACCTGATGCCCTAACCGCCGCAACGCCGGGAGAAAATTCGCGTGTTCGATCCCTTCCCCACGTGAAGGATCGCCGTAGGCATGTTCACCGAAGACACAGAGGATCTTCATGAATGGGGAATAGCCACGGAGCGGCGGGCCGAAACGTGATAGCCCACCGTAAAGCGTTGCTCACGATCGTGTTTATCCAACAGTTTGCATGACACGGGAAGTACTACCCCAAGGAGCGGGGCCAAAACTATCCAGATCGGGAACCAAAGCAGTCGGATGGCGACAGGCAGGTTCGAGCTGAAGGGACTGGTCGTGCGAACGAATCTCAACGATTCTTGCCCGAAAAATCGCAATGATCCTTCATTTGCAGCAATATTGATGTCTTCAAATCCAGCCTCTTTCAGGAAGCGTTCGTACCACCAGGGCGTGTATCCTCCATAGTAATGGTACGGCTCTTGATGAATCCCCGATCCGAGCGGAGCCGTGAGGATCAATCGGCCTCCGGGAGCCAACACGCGACCTAACTCCTTTACGACGGCGATCGGCTCTGGGTGATGCTCTAGCACCTCGGTACAAAGCACGGCATCAAAGCTGCCCGCTGGCCTTGGAATCGCCGTCAGATCGCATACATAATCAATTTGCCCATAGCCTCCATTCCGCAGTTGATCGCCGCAGAGCGCGACAAAGTCCTGAGTCTCGTACTTGCAGTGAGCGAAGAAGTGCCGGTAGGGACAACTGCCGGCACCGACATCAAGCACTTTCGTGCCTGGTGGCAATTCCCTGGCCTGGGCAGCAATCCATCGATCTCGACGCACGACGTTGAATGAGAACAGCTCACTCTGAGCCAGCCATCGACGCAGTGGGTTAGCCATGGGACTTCACAAACTCGAACAGGCCGCACCCGTATTTGAGATCGACTGCGGCCTCGACCGCCGCCCGTTCTTGGAACCGGCCAGCGTCATCGACCACGGAAAACGATTCCAACCACAATCCCGGAACGAACGATTGGATCGTGCGAGGCGACAACACCCGATGAGCGTTGAAACAGACGCGTTCGCGCCCGACCGGCACCGACAGAAACAGCCGTCCGCCTGGCTTCAGCACTCGAGCGAGTTCGCCAGCCGCCTGCCTGCTGCCTTGTGGGTCCAACGGATCACCGTACCGGCCCAATCCGATGTGCTCAATAACATGAAGACAGGACAATGACACGATGGACTCGCTGGAGAAGGGAAGCTGCGTGGCCGTTCCCCCAATACACTGAAGTCCTGGCAGATAGACCGGAAGCGGACGATAATCCACAAACGCGATGGGCACGTCGGCAGACAGCACGCTGATCATGGCAACACTGGAGCCCACATCCACGTGGAAGGATGGTTGTGTCGCGGACAGACGCCGCGCCAACCACGCACCCTGATAAAAATAGTGAGGATCGAACGGCGTCTGGCTGACCCGATCCAGCAAGCATGGGTATGTTTCTCCCCACGGAAGCGAGCCGCCGTTTTCCAATCGCCTAAACCGTCTTGCATCACGCAAGAATCTGGGCAGGAGCGCCAGAGACGCGAGGTGGCGAGGATCGGCGAAGGGAAGGATCCAACGGCGAAGTACATCTGCGAGTGCTACCCTCATGCAGTTCTTGGCGAGGGCCACAATTGCCCGCAACGGAGTTCGCTCATCGGACGTCCGACCAGGTCCGGACGGCGCCATCGTCGTTGCTGAACATGTACCCGCCAGCGGATCGCCAAACCATGCCATGCTTGCCGGATCACCTTCCGCAACGCGGGTTCGGGCACCTGCGCGAGTTGCCTCTTCCGGATTGCTTCACGTTCAACTCGATAGGCATCCGCCGCCGCGATCGACTTCTGCCCTCCGTGCCGACGGAACACACTGAACGTCAACGGCACATATCGCGTCGTGCCCTGCATCGCCATGCGCAGAAACAGATCATAGTCGACGGCCTGTTTAAGCTTTGGATTAATCCCCCCAACCTGTTCGTACAACGTGCGCGTCCAGAAACAGGCATCTTGCAAGGGTGTCCATCCCCCATAGAGCATGGCATCTTTGAGATCACGGACATAGCCGCGGCTAAAAAAGAGAACGCGTCCCTCCTCATCGGCGTACAAATCGTCCCCAAAAATCATATCGGCGCTGGTCTCGGCCAAAACCCGTCTTGCTGCATCGAGTGCACCGGGTAGAAGGAGATCGCCGGAATTGATCCAACAGAGAACGTCCCCGGTGGCCTTGGAGAATCCCTTTGCCAGCGCATCCGCATGACCCCGATCGGGCTCGCTGACCCAACCGGTCAACCGGGACTCGTATCGCTTGATGACATCCACACTGTCGTCCTTAGAGTCTCCGTCAATTACGAAGTATTCATCGCCAGGACAAAGGTTGGATAAGACCGACTCGACAGTCTGGACCAAATACGAAGCCATATTGAAGTTAGGCGTTACGACGGAGATGCTTTGTGACCTATTAGCAGCTATCACAAGTCGGCCTGCTTCACTCTTGAGATGCATAGAACATTTGCCGATTGCGCTCAGTGAGACCTAGCCGAACAATTTTTGTGAATCCAGCCCGCCTCAAGTTTGATTCCGCCTCCTGCTCAGATTCATGCCCTTCATAGAGCATCTCCTTGTGCTTTCCTATAAAGGACCAAACACGTTCCTTATTTTCTATCCAATGCAGTACAGACAAAGCAGAAATAACGTCAAACCCGTTAAGTTCTTCCTCCCATGGGGACGAGTCAGCCAGGTCAAATTGCCGATAGATCACCTCGGTCCCAAATGCACGCGATGCAAGATTTGCCGCTTCGAGGATCTCCCTATCCACATCTATCCCAAGGCAGGCTGAAGCACCAGATAATTTTGCATGTATCGACAGAAGACCCATATTACAGCCCAGCTCTAGCAATCGCTTGCCTTTGAAGTCAATGTTCTTGCGAATACGTTCCCATCTTAGAAGCCAAGGTCGCTCACCCGGGAAATTGACTCCACTAATATCGATAGAGTAATAGGCGATGTCGACACCGGGAGACGACGCTTTGGCGAGCGACGCAATGTTCCAAGCTTCCGCCAACAATTCCAATCCTGGGTCCGCCTGAAGTCTTACACGCTGTGTCAAAGCAACCTTTAAACGTTGATTTTGCTGAAGAGAAGATGAACCAGTTCTCAATATAAAGTTCACAAGCTGTCTACTTAGCTTCACCATAGCTCTGAGCAAGAGACCAATTATCCGCACACCTTGCAGTCGGTCCCAAAGCGATACTTTACTCCTTTTCTCACACGTACCAAAACCGAACATGTCGCGCAGAACGCAGCGCAATGGATGTTCCATGCACGCCTGATCAAAATCGAATACGCTCACCCCTCCTCGAATGTTTTTCCCGACATTGCACCAATGGAGGTCTCCATGCGAACATCCGAGCCGATTCATTCGCAGTGTTACTCGGGCAACATCCCAGAAATCTTTACATGTTTCCTGTGGCCTTCCAAAGGTTGGATCATAACCATATAGCTCTGGCAGTAGCTCCATTTCGAGCTGTTCCCACTGCCCGATCCGCTTGTAGCTTCGAACTTTCGGAACGCCAGTTACTGATGACAAATGTTTCAGAACAAGATATTCGTCTTCCAGGCAGTTATTCCTTCCTCTTATGGAAGCCGGAGTGAGTCGACGAATCTTAAATATTGCATCCGTTGTTTTATAAACTCGACAATCCGAGCTAATACTGCTGATGTTTACAAGAACACATTTCTCCCCCAAGCTATCCTGGATAAATTGGTTCCACTCCTCTTGCTCTTGCACATATCTCATTATCTAAATCGCCAATCTCCGCATACAGATGCATTGGTATAAGAAAAACCGTGCTCGATCTATACCACGACGTATCGGATGGCGGGTGTCACAATGCATGGCGAAAATCTTTCGCTGTGCTTTATAATGTTCTCTGAGAGGAGCTTTTGATAACCCCCGTGGATTGTCCCGATATGCCGTTCCAATTACTCCTGAGTAGTGCCACGTGCATCTCTGACTAAGACGGATTTTGAGTTCCCAGTCTTCATAAAACCGCAAAGCAGGGTTGAATCCTCCAGCGGCAAGATAGTCGACCCTAGAAACAAGGTAGTCCCTGGGGATAAATCCTCTCAGATGCCGGAGGAAGAAGGAAAGATTGCCCTCACGTATAGGCTTTTGGGATGACACCAAAAAGAGTGGTTCTCCATGCACCCCTACTCGCATCACATCGGAGAACGCGATCCGCCCTACACTTGGATGTTCCATAATAACTCTCGCTTCCTCGGCAAGCTTCTGCGAACTCTGGTAAAAGTCATCAGCATCTAACGTGGTCAGGTATTCGCTCACGCTCTGCTCAATGGCCTTGTGGCGGCTAGCTGCAACACCGAGCGGAGTCTCATTGAATATCGGCGTGATATTCCGATTACGTGCATAGTCGCAAATAATTTCACGAGAGTTGTCCGTGGATGCATCGTCTATGACCACCACTTCTGCAGGTCGCAGCGTTTGAGACAAGACACTATCGAGACACTGAGGGAGAAAACGGGCATTATTTCGGTTGGCGATGATTACGGCAATAGAAAGCATGGCTCTTGCTATCGCTCCTAAAATGGCTCACACTCTGAATCCACCACCATGCGGTATGACGGTGTCATATCCCTGTCTCGTGGGCGACCCAGAGTGGATTCCTCCTCAAACCGCACTGAAGCGAGATGTATGAGTATCTTATTGGGATGAGATGATTTCAATCGGAAACGGTAGAAGGCTGAGGGCGGATCTATCTTTATTCGTTGTCCACGAGATGGCAGATATCAACTCCGCTCCACAAAGATCATCATATCAGATAATGCTATGTTCAAAAACCATTCTGGCTCAGAGCGGCTATTCAGCCCAAATGTTCTCCGTGTGGCCAGTTGCAAGCTGACGGGGGCTTGTCTTCAAAGCACCACAATCGTTTAAGCAATCAAGAAAAAACACTGTATTGTATGTTTTTGCACGTAAGATGTATTGCTGTTTTTTCATGAATCCATAGACTTGATTGTTTATCAGCTCCTCCAACGAACTATTCAGAACCTCCACCAGAACACATTTGGGCCTATACCGCTCCCAATCATTCGATTTCAAAACCGCTAAATCGAGCCCTTCAACATCGATGGACAGAAAATCTATCGGAGTTCCTACAGGCAAGTACAAATCTAAGATCGTGTCCAGTCGTTCAACCTTGACCTGACACGTTGATTTCAAGTGGTACTGTTTTCTTTTCAAGTTGAATCGTACCGATTCGCCATCGAACGTATTCAGCGCCGGCTCATTAAATTGATAATATGTAAGCTCTCCTGATAAATTCGAAACACCGAGTTGAACATGAATATCCCGTCTTCGCACCGAACAAAATAGATCACGGACATCTGGATTGGGTTCAATATTTATTCCGCGCCAACCACGTTTGTAAAAAAAATATGTATTTGAAAACCGCGTGGGGTGATGCGCTCCAACGTCCACATAAAAACCGAAGTTTTGTCTTTCAAAAACCCGTCGGAGGATCATATCTTCACCCTCCTGGGAATAAGAACTAAGACCATGTCGGTCAGAAGGGCCTATTCCCATCGCTCTGAGCGAGTCAAGCATTCGATCCGAAACGAGTTTTCTAACGAACCGCTTCAGCACCATCTTTTTTTATAGCTGCAATTGAGTACTGTGGCTGTGAATCCATGAGTGGTTGCAAACAAGCTGTGCGAGCAAAGAAAATGCTTGTTGTCCAAGTATAAGGATTAATTGGGCCAAAACCGTGAAAATCTACTTGCAACAAGCTTAAATCATGTCTCAAATATCGCGACGTCGCCCTGTGCCAATCCGCATTGTCAAGAATGACTATTCCGCCTTCCGACAGATGATCACGAACAAGTTCAGCACAAGCCATTCTATAAAGCCCATCGATGACAATGACGTCGGCTTTCCCCGCCAGTCGTGTGATGGCATTCACATACTCCGATTTGTCTTCACATAGTTCAATAACTTGATTATCTGCGATTGCCCCTTTTATTTTCTCATACCATTCCTTGTCATGTTCGACCGAATACACGAACTTTGCTCGGCTTGCCCAGTAGACCGATGAATTTCCACTTCCATATTCAAAAACAGTCATCTTCTTAAAATCGATACCATTCAAATACTCAATCGCCGGATACGTGTACCAGGGAATCTTGGCATTATCCGCATCAATGCATTCCCACTTACAGATAGTTCGGTACTGACCATATTTGATGGCCAACGTACTAAAATTCACAAATTGGTGTCTGATGTTCTGCAGGAAGAGTTTGGAACGCCATTTTCGCCAAAAGCCCTCAATTCCCAACTCTTATCCCTTTCAGAAAAAACGCGTCTACCTTCATGAAAAACATCGGCCTCGTTTTGCTGTTGAATAAATCGAATATCAAACCAGCAATCATGTACCCCACAACTGTGGCTATTGCAGCACCAACAATGCCGTAATACGGAATCAACAAGATGTTTAACGCGAGAGCAGTAACTGCACCAGACAAGGTTCTGTATAACGCAATGCGCTGGAGACTTTCGCTCAGCAACCAAGCATTACTGGCTGTTCCTAAAGCCACGAACAATCCGGCCCATACATGGATCATAAGCACCGGACCCGCATCGCGGTATGCCACGCCATACAGTAACTGCACGATCCAATCACTAAACAGTGAGATCGGCAACGCCACCACTATGGTCATCAAAACCATGGCGCTATACAGCCTCTGTAATCTTTCTCCATAGAGAGCTGGATCAATTATTTTCGCGTTCAGAATTGCCGGGAATAACGAATTCGTCACAATGACAGGGATGAAGTTCCAGGCTTCTGATATTCTCGCCGCCGCTGCATAGACCCCTACCTCTTGATCCCCTATCAATTCCTTAATAACCACTTGGTCAACTCTCATGTAGATTGCTATAGAAACTTGCGACAGAATAAGCGGCCAACAATTTCGGAGCATGGTCGCAGCAACGCTTGAGTCAAATCTCGTCAAAAAAATACCGACTCTCTGCTGTGAGTACACCCACAGTAGACATATCGCCAAGGATAGTTGGTCTATTAAGCTGACCAGCACGAACCAGACGAGCTCCGCATGAACGAAAACAAAATACAGTTTCAGCACCGAAGATAAAATTAGCTGTATAAGCTTAGCAATTGATACGTATTTTGATAGTACCTTTGATTGAAAATACGAATCCACCACTTCACAGCTTTGGAATACCAACCCACTCGCAATGATGTAAATGTAGAGTTTCGTGGTTGTGTCACTCGAGGTCATCGGCAAAATGGTAGTCAAAATCAGAATTGCGAAGACAGCTCCCATCACTTTGAGCCAGAAAGCTGTTCCAAGATAAACATCTCGAAAATCTGGATGATTGACCAAGTCGCGTACCAGAACCCCATCCAAACCCAACCGAGCTATAGCAGAAAACAATGTCACGAATGCCAACGCATAGCTGTAAACTCCGAATTGTTCAGGCCCCAGATAACGTGCAACATAAATGCCCACGAATACCCCTGCAAGAATACGCAGAAATTGCTCGGCAAACATCCATGAAGTGTTGAAAAGATATCGACGGAGCCCTTGGTGAGCGATCGCTCGTTCCACAAGACTTTGAATGGTTATCGACATGCTCAGCTATCCCCTGCCAAAAAGGCAATTCATCAAGCTCAGCCCAAAAAACCTTTGCCTTGCAGCATGAAAGAATAGTTTTATGTAAGTAGTTGATCCTTAATCTGCGGGGTACTCATACGGCTTCTACATCGTTCACGTCAATTTCTACAACGGCCGCCTGCTGGATTACCCGAATACCGAGGACAAGACGATGTCGCTTCTCTTTCCGCAGCAGAATTCCGCGAACTCCCTGCAGAGGACCACGAACAACTTCTACCTTCATCCCTTCGTGAAGATAGGGGTGAGGATCATAGGGCAGAACGCTGGTCATGAGGCGTCGTAGGGCATCGATTTCTTGCTCAGGGATCGGTTCGGGCCTGCTTCCGCTGCCCACTATTTCAACGACCCCTGTAACCTTTTGCACCGGCGTCTTTTCTTGCTGAGAAAACCGCACGAAACAATAGCCAGAAAACAGCGGAACCTCGATCTCCTTCTTTCGATCCTTCCATTGACTCAATCGCTTTACGGTCGGAAGCAATGGCTCAATGCCCTGCCTGTCGAGTTGATCTCGCACCAGTTTTTCGTGACGGGACTTCGTACGCAAGGCGTACCAGTGAAGACTGCTGGTTTGACTGCGCTCCTTCTCCTGATAGACGCTGTCTTCGGACACAGCTTCGCCCTCTCACTTACAGACAGAGAAAAACAGCGCTATCTCTCGCGCACTTAGATCGACGGACTCAGCGCGAGAATCTTCTCATCTGGAACGTGTCGACGCCCCAGTTCTTCCCGGCACCGTGAACTTTCTTCTAGGTCTGCCAACAGCACGGCATCGAATTCCCACTGATCCAGGACCTGTGATCGCCAGACCGGATAGGATAGAAATGACTCCTGTTGGCCATCGTCGACGAATCCGACCAACGTCAACTGCATTTCACGAAGTGAGAGGTACGCCATCTCGGCCAACTCACCGGTCCCATAAATGACCACCCGTTTTACCCCTCGTTGCACAGCGAGCGAGAGTGTTGTCCGGAGCCGTGCTCGCATATCCCGATAGTGAGATAAGGAGTACTGCATGTACAGATAGGTCAGTCGAGATTTTTCGGCAAACCCTTGCGGCGTCAACAAATATCGAACCCGTTGCGAGGGGATTGTCGTGATTTTGATATACCCTTTCCGGGCAAGTCGCTTGAGATAGAGATTGGTCAAACCTAGAGCGACCCCTAGTTTAGTGGCTAAAGACCGTTGGGTCACGGCCCCATTCCGCTCGACTTCGGTCAGCAATAGCAGGTCGCGTTGGCCCTGAAGATCCATGGAATTATGATCGTTCTCTCATGCGTTCATGATATGAACATATAAGAAAAAAGGAGTCAAGCGCGAAACCGATACATCCGTAATTCAACCTCGGTCGCGATCTTGTCTAAACATGGAGAATGGTGAACGCCGAAGAAGCTTCTATCGCCTGACCGGTGGCTGCAACCACCTTGTCTATCGTAAACCGATCGAGGCAATCCCAGTAGGGACAAGCCTCTCCGATACATTTTTCACAGGTCGGAACGTCCGGCCGCAGCAAGATTCCCGTTCCGAGAGGTTTCCATCGTACCGGCAGATTATTTCGCCGAGGATCAAATAGGCTGACTGTTGGTATCTTGAGCGCTGCCGCCATGTGAGCCGGCCCCGTGGCGCCGGACACCACCACATGAGCATTGGCAATGACGGCCATGAGTTCACGGATTGAAAGTTGGCCCATGCGATTGATGATCCCGGCGGGGAGTGGTGTCGGAGAGCGCGCATCCTGCTCAAACCGGCTCCTTTCCGTTTGGCTGCCGGTCAACATCACACCGTAACCGGTTCGTGCCAGTTCGACGGCGAGATCCCGATAGTGCTCCGACCTCCAGCGGCGCGCGGAGAGGCCTCCTGGATGCACAACGATGCGCGGGCTCGACACAGTCGCCCAACTGAACGCTCCCGCGCTTCGCTCCTGATCCGTTAGCACCAAAGTGGGAGGATCGACCTTCCCAGGACGCAACTTCAGTCCGCTGAGCATCTCCACGTTGTACTCCGATTCATGCTTGAAAAATTCACTGCGGTGTTCGTAGACGCGCCGATTGGCCAGTAGGCTATACCATCGATACCCGGTGGCCACACGAATCGGAACTCGAGCCAGCCAGGCCGCCCACATCAGGCGGCGGAACGGTTTCAAAAAGACCGCTGCCTCAACCCCTTGCGAAAAAGCGCGACGCAATTCACTCAACGGATCGGTGAAACGAATCGTTCGGACATAGTCAACATCGGGATGGGACTCAAGCAGAGGGGCGACTGTCGGGCTGGTGAGGAACCCTATCGTAACATTCGGCAGAAGGCTTCTGAGCTGTGTCGCCACGGGAAGAGACAAGAGAACATCGCCTAGACCATCGGGGCGAACGATCAGAACGTTCATCGGCCTGTTCCATGTGCCGCCAACAATGGTTGCACCACATCCATCACGTGGGCTGGAGTAATGCGCTCGAGACACTCCATCTCCGGATCGTGCCGGCAGACACGACTGAAGCATGGGCTGCAGGGGACCTGCCCCGTGAGCACATGATGGATCGCCCCATACGGACCGGTCCGAGTCGCGCTGGTCGGCCCAAACATCGCGACCACTGGAATCCCACATGCTGCGGCGATATGCATTGGTCCGGAATCATTGGTGATCATAACAGCCGCCTTTGAAAGCAGCGCCGGCAAGCACCTCAGAGGCACTGCTCCACTCAAATCAATACAGGGGTGCTTCATCAGAGCACGGAGCCTATCGACATACAGCCGGTCATCTGTGCTTCCTATAAGAACGACCGGATCACGATGTGACTCATACAGCTGATCCGCAATGGCAGCAAAAGACGCGAGTGGCCAGCGCTTAGTCAACCAGCGCGCCCCGACATTCATGGCAACCCAGGGCTTGTCGAGGGAGTAGCCATTGCGTTCAAACAGCGCTCGAACAACCGCGAGATCTTCATCCAATACGCTGAATGCAAATCGTGGCCTCCTAGGCACTACTATGCCCAAGGCCGCAGCAACCAGAAGATATCGGTCAACAGCATGGATATCCGGATTGAGAACCGGCACGCGATGCGTATAGAACCACGGACTCCCTTCCCTTCCGTTGGCGAACCCAATTCGCATCGGCGCCCCGCTCAGGCGGGCGAGGACGCCGCTACGAAGCAGCCCTTGTAGATCTATGGCCAGATCAAATCGTTCCGCTCGCAACGCTTGACCTTGCCTGATCCAACTCCCCACTGTCTGGTCGATTGGCCACACACGATCAATGCCTTCGACCCGCTCGACAAGCTCAGCCCACTGACGCTTGACCAACCAGGTAATATGCGCCCCCGACCACTGGGCTTTGAGAGCCGACACCACCGGAAGTGTGTGAACGATATCCCCGAGCGAGCTGGGCTTGATCAGAAGTATACGGCTGTGACCTGACATCGAAGCACCTTCCACAGCACCCATCCCTTGAAGAATATACCAACGTCCGAAGCACACATCTGCTCATCTCCCCCGCTGTTTAGAGGTGATTTATTGTCTTACGGAATAGTTTTTCAGCGGGTGAGAATAGAGCCGGTCAAGTAGCGCCTTACCACTTATCGCGCCTGATGTTTCACGCCGCTCCATCAGCGACCGGTAGAGGCGTTGCCACGGTCTCACATAAGGCAATGGCGTCAGGTGGCGGCGCAAGTCACTGTGCTCTCGCACAATCCTGGACACCCACTCGTAGTTCCCTGGGATCGCTGCCTTGTACGGTTCTTCGAGTGAAGGTTGAGCGCGCGTGAGGAACATGGTGATATTGCCTCCGTCGCGCGAGATCAAATGCCGGGCTTCATGCATCCCATGCTTTTTGGCCAACCTGCGCAACGACACCACGTTAAAATTGTAGAGATGCGCTTCATGAAATGTGCTCTTTGGGGCTTGGCAGGTCGATTCAATATTGGGAACCTCCACGACAAGCGTGCCGTCGACTTTCAGCCATGATCGCAACAAGGCCAAGACACGACCTGGGTCTTCTGTGTGCTCGAGCACATGCCAAATCGTCACAACATCGAACGATTCAGGCAAGAATACCGCGTCTTGCACGAATCCCACTTGTACCGTGAGGCCGTATTCCCGTATCGAATGATCGGCGTAGCCTCTATTTGGCTCAACCCCATTGACGGCATGCCCCAACGCGTGAAGCAGGTACGCAAACTCCCCTCCGCCGCTTCCGACATCGAGCACGGCTTTCCGACTCGACAGCAGCTGCGCAATCTTCTCGAATCGTGACAGTGCAACTTTCCCGGCGCGCAATACATGGTTCAGCCTTGGGCTATAGGTCTGTTTATAGGAAAGGCGATAGGCTTCCTCATAAAACTGCCTGGGCTCATACGGCCGAGGATCCGACCACACCAGTCCACACGCACGACAAATGACGGTCTGCAACGGTTTCCCACTTCGACTTCGATTCGACAGAATCGCAATCTCTTTCCCACCGCAAAGGTTGCATGGGATCGAACACGAACCGACCTGCTGGTTCATCCCCAGGTTCCTCGCAAGCGGTAACTGCCGGCCTGTCGCTCGGTCACAGGCTCCCTGATGCATGACTCGTCCGTCGTTTTTCTGAGCCGGTCATTTATCTGCATCGGATAATAGCCAGTCTGCAGCCTCGGTCATCGAGGATGCGATCCAATCCGGATCCAGCCCCGCCGATTTCAATCCTTCACTCTCTTGCGGGCGAACCACTCCTGTCGTTACTAAGATACTCCGCGCTCCGACACGCTTTGCAAGTTCGATATCTCGCATGTGATCGCCGATCAGATAGGCGCGCCCAAGATCCACTCCTCTTTCGCGCACGGCTTGGTCTATCATTCCCCGTTTCGGCTTTCGGCAATCGCAGCCTTCGTCGGGATGATGAGGGCAGAAATAGACGGCCTCGAGCGATGCGCCCGCACGATTCAACATGTGTTTGAGCTTCGCATGAATCGCCGCAAGGTCGCCTTGCGACAACAAGCCCCGCGCGATCCCGGATTGATTGGTCACGAGAATCAATCGGGCACCAGCCCGGTTTAACCTCGCGAGAGCCTCCGGAACACCCGGGAATAACTCTAGCTGATCAGGAGACTTGATATAACCGGGATCCGCGTTCAGCGTCCCATCTCGATCCAGAAAGATGGTGTAGCCGGAGAGAATATCGGTCTGGTCTCTCTTGTCTGTCCGGTCCTCACCAGATGGACCTCTTCGACCAGACAGACGAGACAGACCTGCAAGCTGTTGCACTGCCGTTTCATACACCTGATCGACCGAAATACGCGTCATACAACGGTGGTCGATCGGGCAGTCCCTGAGAAGGCAGGGCGCACAGTCCACAGCCTCTCGCACCACCGAGCGTTCCTGCCCATAGGGGGCCGTCGTGCGCGAGTCTGTGGGTCCAAAGACCGCAACAACCGGAACACCGAAGGCAGCGGCGATATGCATCGGACCCGTATCGTTCGTGATGAGCAGGCGACAACGCTTTACCACAGCCATGAGCTCGCGAATGGTCGTCGCCCCGGACAGAACAATTGATCGACGGTCGATCCGAGATGCGATGTCCTTCCCCAGCGACTCTTCTCCTCTCGCTCCAAGAAGAGCCACTGCCACGGGCGCGCGTTCCTCCTTCTCCACACGCTCGGCCAATTTCCGTGCGGCTTCAGCAAATCGTTCGGGCAACCAACGCTTGGCCTTACCGTATGTCGAGCCGGGATTGACGCCGATAATGATGTTCGAGGAGTCAATACCAGCCGATACGAGTCTCCCATCGACCATGCGGTCTTCATCGGCCGACACATGGAGTGTGGGTGGCGGAGCCTCCCCGGATGCCCCGAGAGGCTTCAACATGTTCCAATAGTACTCGACTTGATGCACCGGATTGTCAGGACGAGGAACTGCGACCGGCTGAGTGAGAAAAAGAACTCTCCCGTCGGTGGCATAGCCATATCGCCGTGGGATCCCCGCAAGCCACGCAATGAATGCGGCCTCGAAGGCATTCTGGAACAGTACGGCCAAATCGAAACGGTGCCGGCGTAACGACGCTGCGAGCGACCACTTTCCTGCAATCCCCGCATGGGCGTCCTTGTCATTATAGGCGAGCACGTGATCCAGTCCCGAGTAGCCGGTGTACAGTTCCGCGATACTCGGCTTGGCCAGTATCGTCAACTCTGCTCCCGGAAACAGCGACCGAAGCCCGCGAAGGGCGGGCTCACACATCACCGCATCGCCGATCCAATTCGGCACCCGCACGAGAATTCTTTTCGGGAGAGTCTTATGCACGAAACTCCAATTGCTGATTCCTCTCTGGTGGCGACGCACCGATCAGTTTTCGCAGCAACTCTTCCCCATGCACCACTTCCGCCTCAAGCCGAAGCATCCACCAGGGATCACCGGGCGTCAGCAACGCCGCAAGTTTCCCACCGTCCTTTTCAGTCGTCAGAACGAACTCGCTCCCGGTGGCCCGCACGGCAATCCGAATTTGCTCGATTTCACTGTGTGTGTAATGATGATGGTCTTCAAACGCGGATTCGCCAAGAATCTCGATTCCGATGGACTCCGCGGATCGGCGAAATGATCGGCTATTTCCGATCCCACTCACCAACCACGCCTTTTTCCTCAGACCCCACACGACCGGTTGTTGCGCCCCTGACTGAAGCGCTACGAGGGACGCGGGTCCGAATACAACTTCCATAATGGACGATTGTGAGCAGGCAACTGCTTGCAAGCGATCCCGAACTGCATCAACATCCTGACGGACCTCGGCTCGCGTAATGATGATTGCGCTCGCTCGATCCAATCCAGTCAGCGGTTCCCGGAGTCTTCCAGCAGGGAGCAGCGCATCCAGTCCGGCGCCATCGGTCGCATCCAGTAACACCAGATCGACATCACGATGAAGCGCCAGGTGTTGAAAGCCGTCGTCGAGAACGATGCAATCGACAGGATACCGTTCCAACACCCAACGACCTAGCGCAACCCGATCAGCACCCACCGCGACGATGGCTTGAGGACATCGCTGTGCGATAAGGAACGGCTCATCCCCCGCCTCCGATGGGCTGGCCAGGGGTCCCGACCCGCTTGACACGAGAAGATGCGCTCCCGTACTCGTTCGTTTGTACCCCCGGCTCAAAATCGCGACTCGCTGTCCCTTGGCTAACAGCCACTGCGCAAGGAGAATGACGACGGGAGTTTTGCCCGTTCCTCCGACTGTAAGATTTCCCACACTCACAACACGACAGGGCAAGCGTGTAATGGAAAACCACCCGTGACGATAGCACCACAGTCGAAGTCGAGTGACAAGGCCGTATAACCCGGCAACCCATTGAAGTCCACGTCGGATCGGCTGGCCAGGCTGCAAAAACGCCATGGTACTTATGGCTTGGCCATAAGCGGCCCTGGCCCTGCCGCCGTACACCGGTCGGAATAGGATGGAGCTGCACGGAGGCAGGATTCAATGAACTCCACACTCCGAGTGAGCGCGCCTTGGTTATCCGATACGACACGTTTCGCAGCCTGCCCTACTCGAACTCGGGTTTCCGGTTGCCCTAACCACCCTCCTAACACAGTGACCAATTCTTCACCTCCTGTTACACGGCGCCCCCCTCCAGCTTCCTGCAAGAGCGCTGCAACCTCGGCACAATGGTCCGTATAGGGCCCAAACGCCACCGGGGTGCCCCACACGGCCGGTTCCAGCAAGTTATGTCCGCCCACCGGAACGAGTGTCCCACCGACGAACGCCACGACGGCTTCGCGGTACGCGAGAGCCAGTTCTCCTCTCGTGTCCAAAATAACCGCGCGTGGGCCGGAGTGGTTCGCCCGAATGTCGCTCTTTCGTTGTACCGGGAACCCGGCCTCTCGAAGCATCGCTTCTACCTGGCCCGCTCGCTCGATGTGGCGAGGCGCCAACATCAACACCGTCGAAGGGTAGATTCTTGCAATCTGGCGATAGGCCGAGACCAAAATTTCCTCTTCTCCGGGATGGGTACTGCCCGCAAGTATGAGTTGCTCATGTTCATTGAGTCCGAAACTCCGTCGAAGTGACTCATCAGATCCAACGACCGGCAGAGGTTGATCGAACTTGATGTTGCCGGTCACATGTACGCGATCCGGCTCGGCTCCCAGTGCTACCATCCGCTGCCTATCCCTCTCGGTTTGCATCAAACAGAGTGTCAGTGTCTGCAACACCGACCGATAAAAGGAACGAATCATGGGGAGATCCTGACGGCCAAACGAGCGCGAAGACAACCGTCCATTCACCAACACCGACGGCACCCCTCGGTCTCGCAACGACCACAGGAGATTGGGCCATAGTTCAGTCTCGACGAAGATGTAGAGCATAGGCTGAAGATGTCGAATCATACCGGTCACGGCCCAGAAAAAATCGAGCGGGGCATACCGATGTTCGGCGATGCCCGATAAGCGCTGGAGGACAGCCTCGCGTCCGGTTTCAGTGACCGTCGTTACGATATAGCGGAATTCCGGATGGTGCGTGTGGAGCGTCTTCACGAGTGGCGCAACCGCCACCACCTCGCCAAGTGAAACCGCGTGAATCCAGATCAGCGGCTGAGACGAGCCGACAGCGTCCACGGGTTGAGCGCGCCAGCCCATCCGTTGGAAAAACCCAGGTCGACAGCGTGGTTTGGCCAACAGAACACCCACGACGACCGGGGCGGCAAGCAGGAGAAGGACATTATAGAGGAATCGCCACATGACAAACTCGTCGACCACCACTCGTTAGAGTTCAGCCGGTGAATCACTCGAGCGACCCGTCTGAGAGTCACGCCTGATGGCAGGCGGCTGGCGAGTGACGGCGCGCTCAGCGTCATCAGTCAATCGGTTGAGGACCGTCTCGAGCTCCTGGCGAGCCTCTTCCAGTGAGGCCTCATCCGCTTCTCGTGAGACCCAGAGCGGATTTCCGTACAGAAACACGCCT
>JAHBWT010000055.1 GCA_019636815.1 Nitrospira sp. | reverse complement strand
TCTGAATAGGAAGGATCTGCCTGCGGCGGAGCGAGTCCTTCTTGAAGCCGCCGGGCATTTGCCGCGTTCAAGCCACATACAGTTCGGATTGGCCGCGCTCTACAGGAAGAGCGGGCAGGACGAAAAGGCCCGAGAGCGCTATATCGCATTGACGCAGGAGTTTAAGGACAAACCGGTGGGCCTGGAGGCCAAAGCAAAGCTGGCGGAAATGGATCTGCTGGCTGGAAGACACGCCGAAGCGGAGCGTCAGGTACAGGAAGTGTTGAGCGACAACCCGCGATCTTCCGATGGATTGATGATCTCAGGTCGCATGGCGTTGGCGAGGCGGAATGGAAAGGACGCGGTGCAGGCATTTCGCACGGTGCTGCATGATCAGCCGGAATTGGCGTTGGGGCATTATCTGCTGGGGCAAGCCTATCAGCTCACCGGAGAGACCAGCCTTGCGAAGGAAAGTTTTGAGCGAGCCGTCGCCCTGTATCCCGATCAAGTCGAGGCCAAACGATCCCTCGCGGTCCTCGAAAGCAAAAGCGGCCGGCATCAGCAGGCACGAGCGCGACTTGATGATCTCCTGAAACAGCGGCCCGACGATGTCGCGGCTCTCGATATGTTGATGACCCTCGATTTAGTGACAAAGAACTGGTCTGGGGCCGAACAAACGTTGGCGCGGCTTCGCCGGCTATCAGGCGATCACTATCTTGCGTTGTTGGCTGAAGGGCGCTTCTATGAGGCGCAGCGTCGTTGGAGTGAGGCGGGGCATGCCTATGAGCGCGCGGTCGCTTCGGCTCCACACGAGCCGGAGCCGTTGCTCGCTCTGCTGAAGGTGGAAGTGGCTCAAGGGCGGGCGGCTCGCGCGAGAACCCGCTTGGAGTCGCTCGTTGCCGATCGTTCCGATCATCCGTTCGCGCATGGGTTGCTCGGAGAGGTGCTGGCGCTTGCGGGCGAGCGCGAAGCGGCCGTGCGTGAATATCGTGAAGCAGTGCGATTGAACCCGAAATGGATCACACCGTGGTTGAATTGGACGACGTTGTTGCTGTCCGAGAAAAAGCCGGCGATGGCCGCGCAGATCGTGGAGGATGGTCTCAAGGTCAATCCGGAAAGCGAAGAACTCTACATGCTCCTGGCTTCCGCGCATTCCGAGCAGGGACAGGTCGATGCCGCCATGGCTGCGTATGAGACGGCGCTGCGCCTTAATCCCCGCAATGTGTTGGCGGCGAATAACCTGGCTGTCTTGCTGGTGGATCGAAAGGGTGATCCGTCAAGCCTGCAAAAAGCCTTTGCGCTGAGTCGGAATTTTGAAAAAGAAGCCCCGCATCCTCTTTTCATCGATACGCTCGGTTGGGTGCGATTCAAAATGGGGCAGCAGGAAGAGGCGATTCGGTTGATGAAGTCCGCCGTGGGCAAATCTCCGGACAATTCCGTGCTGAATTATCATCTCGGGATAGCATACGTGCAGTCCGGAAAACCTGCCGAAGCGCGGACACATCTTTCAAAGGCTCTCAAGAGTCCTGATGCATTTGAAGGGCGACAAGAGGCCGAACAGGTCCTTGCGCAGCTTAAAGGATAAAGGAGAATCCATGTCCGGATCTGTTCGAGGGGCGATGAGTCGAACTCTGCTGGCGATCGTCATCGTGAGTGGCCTGTTCATGCTTGGAGGTGAGGTCACGACAACGGCCGTGGCTTCCGAGGTTGATCCGGAGTACCGTGTGGGCGCCGAAGATGTTCTATTGATCTCCGTATGGAAAGATGAGCAGCTCACACGAGAAGTCGTGGTTCGGCCGGACGGGATGTTCTCGTTCCCTCTCATCGGTGACGTCCAGGCTGTAGATCGAACGGTCGACCAAATCCGCACCGACCTCGTTCAGCGCCTGACGAAGTATATCCCAAATGCAAACGTGTCCGCGGCGGTGACCAAGGTGGCCAGCTACAAGGTCTATGTCGTCGGGCGAGTGAACAAACCGGGTGAGTACGTGATTGGGCATTACGCCGATGTCCTTCAGGCCTTGAGTCTTGCCGGGGGTCTCACTCCATTTGCGGCGGAGAATGACATTAAGGTCATGCGCCGAGTGCGAGGCGAGCAGCATGCCATTCCATTTCGCTATGGGGATATGAGGAAAGGGAGAGCGCTGGAGCAAAATATTCTCCTCCAACGCGGTGACGTTGTGATGGTGCCGTGACGGTTTCAGCGCGGGTGCCGCTGGCCAGCACAGGGTGGGGTCGAGGGTGGCGCAGCAAGCGGGTTGCCACCGTTGTGCTCAGCTTGATGACCATCGCGCCCACCGTGGTGCCGATGAGCCACGCTGCAGAATGGTCGTTGTCCCCGTCCCTAGGGGTCAAGGGAGTCTACGACAGCAACTTGCTGCTGACCCCGCTCCCTCATGATGACACCTATGGATACTGGGTCACGCCGGCGATGGAGTTATCGAGCAACACCGAACGTCTGGAAATGAACAGCCGGATCGCCGCGGATTTCGTCGGTTACTACGGAGGAGAAGACAGGCAATTCACAAACGTATTTGTTCCGTTATCGATCCGTTATCGGACGGAGAAAGATCTCCTCGGTTTCTCCGGGGGCTTCACTCGGGACAATACGCTGCTCAGTGAGTTGCAGGCGACCGGGGTCGTCCTGCAGTTCGCTCAGCGGAATCAGTGGACCTTTCACCCGACGTGGACAAGAAGGCTGACTGAAAAGCTGTCATTTCAATCAGGGGTGCAGTTTTCCGACACCACCTATGAAAGCGGGAGATTGGTCGACTACCGGCTGTTCGGCGGCCTAGGAGGCTTTCTGTACGAATTGAGCGAGCGGGACCGCGTACATGTCATCGGATCTTATCTGGGTTTTAGAACGACCGACTCCCCATCGGCGGTTCGAGCCAACTTTCCAGGGATCGATATAAGCGTGACCCATACGTTTAGTGAATCATTGACGGGAACGGTCCATGGTGGCCCCAGGTTCCTGCATTCCAGCTCGGAGTTCTTCGGCGCAACGTTCACGACTCACGATACGGTATGGCTGGTGGGGACGAGTGTGAACAAGAATTTTGAGCGGGCCTCGGTACACGTGTCTTTCGAACGAGAGTTGGTTCCCAGTGGGTTTGGCTTAATTATCCAGACCAATCGCGCGCAAGCGGCGGGATCATACGACATCTCGGAGACGCTTGCCTGTTCGCTCAATGTGGTCGGCGTGATGACGTCTGGGAAGACAGAGGTCGCGGTCGGCGGAGTGTTCCCAGATCGCAACTATGTCAGCGTTGCGCCGAAACTGTCCTGGAAGTTTTTGGAGTGGTGGCGAGCGGAGGTGTCATACATGTACCGATGGCGCGATATCGAGACCCAGGCGGATTCGGCGAGTTCCCATGCCACGACTTTCATGGTGACCTATTATCCACCTAAATGGACGTTCTTCCACTAAGACCATGACCCAGATACAGACCTCAACCCGGACATCCGAGCAGGGCAAGAGTTTCTCCGAGTATGTCGTTGCGTTTCGACGGCGCCGAACACTGATTCTCTGTATCGGTGTAGGGCTCCTGAGCATCTCGTTAGTGTTGGCATTCCTCTGGCCACCGACCTATAAGTCGACGGCGACGATATTGATCGAAGAGCAGGAAATACCCTCCGATCTCGTTCGATCAACCATCACAAGTTATGCCGATCAGAGGATTGAGACCATCAAGCAACAAGTGATGAGCCGCACGACGCTCTGGAAGGTGGTCGAGCAGTTCAATCTCTACCAGGAGGAGCGGAAGAGCAGTCCAACGGAAGAGATTGTGAAGTATTTTGTCAAGGATATCGAGGTCGAGGTGATCAGCGCGGATGTCGTGGACAAACGCACTCAGCATGCGACCAAGGCAACCATCGCCTTTACCGTCACCTACAAGAATCGATCTCCGGAATTGGCCCAGCAGGTGGCCAATGAACTGACGAGCTTATTCCTGGGCGAGAACTTAAAGAGCCGCGAACGGCAAGCGCAGGAGGCCACGTCCTTTCTTCAACAAGAAGCGGAAAATCTGGCTCACCATATCAATGAAATAGACGAAAGAATCGCGCGGTTTAAGCGACGAGCGAATGGAGCGCTGCCGGAGTTGACCGCACTCAATCAGCAGTTGATGAACCAAGCCGAGCGAGAGTTGATGGACGTCGACCAGCAGATCCGTAGCCTTGAGGAGAGAAAGACCTACCTTGAGGGGGAATTGGCCACGATCAAGCCGAACACGCCGATCTTATCCGTTACCGGGGAACGGATTTTGGATTCGACCGAGCGGTTACGGGCTCTGCGGGCCGAATACGCGGCAGCCTCAGCGAATCTCTCAGCTGACCATCCTGATATCCTCAAGATGAAGCAGGAAATCGACGCCTTACAAAAAGAGACCGGCCAACTCCCTGATGCGGAAGAAGCCTCGAAGCGGCTGATCAGTGCCCGTGCCGAGTTGGCAGCCGACATAGAGCGGCTGGGAAGCGCCCATCCGGACATCCTTCAGGCACAGCGAAAGATTGCGGCCCTTGAGCAGGAAGTCTTTAGACTCAACGTCGCGCCGACTAAGATCGCGAATCAGCGGCCGGAGAACCCTGCGTATATCAATCTTCAGGCGCAGCTCAATTCCGCGCTCTCTTCTCTGGAGGCGCTGCGGAAGACACGGGCAGAGGTGAAACGGCGTCTGAGTGAATACGCGACACGCCTGGAGCGGTCTCCAGGGATCGAGCCGGAGTATCTGGTGCTCATAAGAGACCGGGACACCTCGACGCACAAATATCAAGAAATCCGGTCCCGGTTGCTGGAAGCGAAGGTGGCGGAGGGTTTGGAGGTTCAGCGAAAAGGCGAGCGATTTTCCCTGATCGACCCGCCGAGTCTCCCTGAAAAACCGTTCAAGCCGAATCGTATGGCTATTGTCCTGCTCGGCGTCATTCTGGCCATCGGCGGAGGGCTTGGTTCCGGAGTGGTTGCGGAGTCGCTCGATCATTCGATCCGTACCCCTGAGCAGCTCCTCTCGTTGACACACCATTTTCCACTGGCCGTGATTCCCTTCATGCCGAACGAAGAAAATGTGTCACGAGTGAAGCTCCGACGCCGACTTGCACAAACTGCGGGGCTGAGCGTTCTGGGAACCGCCCTGGTCGTCGTGCACGTGTTCATCATTCCTTTGGATGTTCTATGGTTTAGCGCATTGAGACGATTTGGTATGGAGTAAACAACGAGACCATTATGGATCGGATTCGAACAGCACTCGACCTGTATAGAGAATTGAAAGGCGCGTCCGCCACTGAGACGTCTCCGAATCGGACTACGGAGCAGGCTGTACCGCCTCCCATCACCTATACGCGAACGAAGTCACTGATTGTCCCTCGTTCTGTGCTGCAGGGCCATCGAGTGATGGCGGCGTACAACAAGGGAACGTTTGTCGATGCATACAAGATTCTCCGAACACAGGTCACGCATCGTCTTCGAGAAAACGGCTGGAACGTCGTCGGGGTCACAAGCCCGGGATATGGAGAAGGGAAGACGTTGACCGCGATCAATCTTGCCGTGAGTCTTGCGATGGAGACGACGCAGACGGTCCTTCTCGTCGACTCGGACCTCCAGGACCCCAGCGTGCACAAAGTCTTTGGCGTGCAGGACTGTCTGGGCTTGGCGGACTATTTGTTGGATGATCAGCCCGTTGAAGATCTGCTTCTCCATCCAGGCATCGGGCGATTCGTCCTGTTGCCGGGGGGAAGAGCCATTTCAAATTCCACCGAAATTCTGACGTCCCCCAAAATGGTCGCTCTTGTCGAGGAGTTAAAACACCGATATCCCTCGCGTGTTGTCGTATTTGACCTTCCTCCGTTGCTGCACACGGCCGATGTCTTGGCCTTCTCTCCCTATACGGACGCGCTTCTCATGGTTGTCGAAGAAGGCAAAACGACGGGCGAGGAACTCCAGCGTGCTCTGGGGCTGGTCCGAGACTCGCGTCCCGTTCTGGGAACAGTATTGAACAAAGCCGGTCGGTCATCGTTGAGTCTGGCCGAGATGAAAGCCATGCTGGCTTCGTAGTGGAGCGCAACAAAGCCCAGAAACATAGCCATGTACGAATCCTTTTATCATTTGAAGGCCAAGCCGTTTGCGCTTTTGCCGGATAGCAGTTTTCTTTATTCCGGATCCGAGCATCAGGCCGCATACAATCTTCTGGAGTATGGCCTTGTCAGTCAGGCTCCCTTCATGGTGCTGACCGGAGATCCGGGGATGGGAAAAACCTCCCTTCTCCAGAAGCTTATCGCCGAGCACGGCGGCAAGCATAAGATCGGACTTGTCACCAATGCCCGTTATGACATCGAGCATCTCTTGCCATGGATCTTGTTGGCTCTTGGGCTCAGCACCAAACGTCTGGATCCGATCGAGGCCTATCACCTGTTCTCGGAGTTTCTGGCACAAGAGGCGAAGCGCCTTCGACGCGTCATTCTCATCGTGGATGAAGCCCAAAGTCTGGGCGCGGAATTGCTCGAAGAATTGAGGTTGTTGTCCAACTTGAATGACGGCAAGACATTGAAGTTGCAGATGATTCTTTCCGGCCAGCCGGATCTCTATGCCTTGCTCCAACGGGTCGATATGACTCAATTTGCGCAGCGGATCGTTGTCGACTACCATCTAAAACCGCTTTCAGAAAAGGAGACAGCCAATTTCATCCGCCATCGCGTACAAGTTGCGGGTCGCCGGCAACCTCTCTTCACCGATAAGGCGTGCGCACTCATCCATCGATTGAGCGGGGGTAACCCACGATTGATCAATCAGGTATCAGATATCACATTGACTTATGGGTACGCGGAGCAGGCGCCCGTCATTACCTCGAAGTTGGTGGCGCAAGCAGCGCTCGACCGGATCAAAGGGGGGATTCTTCCACTGGCCGGCAAGGAAGAGTTGGGAGAACTGGCGGCTGCGCCGGAAGATCCGACGGAACTCAACGATGCCATTCCAATTCCTGAACCGGCCGTCGTTGCCGATGAATTACCTGAGACAGGTCCGGTCAGTGCTCCGGAAGAAGATTACGAGCGGGGGATAGCGCTGAAAGATGATGGGCGGCTGAAAGAAGCGGTGGACATGTTCCATTCGGCCGCCAAGGATCAGGCGCTGTGGCTCAAAGCCTACGCACAAATCGGATTCTGCCATGTCAAGATGCGGGATCCGCATGCCGCGATACAAGCATTTCGGACGGCATTGAACGATACCGCGGCGCTTCCCCGCGATATGATGGACGTGCTCTATTTTTTGGGGCGCAGCCTCGAATCCGTTGGAAAATCGAGCCAAGCGCTGGAAATCTATCACCGCATCGATCATTCGATGCCATCCTTCAGAGATGTGGCCAGTCGGCTGCGGGAGCTCAAGGAGTCTCCGATGGAGGCGAGCAAATCAAAAAAGCCCACTTCTGGAAAACACTCATGGTTCAGCGGTGTGGTGGATAATTTTCAGCGGTTTCTGATTGGTAGTCAGAAGTGAACGTTCCGGTGTGTTCGTGCAATCCGTATCTCTGTCTGCCGCTCAGTGCTGGACGGGAATTGCTAAGAGTGACGCGCCGGCACGTTCATGGGACCGGATGAGCGAGACGTCATGCGCGGACGATCGGTGCCAGCACAGCTAATACGCGTCTGTCCGTTCAAATGGACAGACATTTGTGATGGTTGTGAGGACCATTGAAGAATCATGTCGGACCCTGTCGCTCGCGTATCTCATCAAGCCATAAGCCCGGCAGAACGCTACGAGCGCGGAATTGCGCTGAAGAAGGCCGGGTTGTACAAAGCCGCCATAGAGCAGTTTGAACAGGCCGTTGGGGATAGGATATTGGCCGTGAAGGCATATGCCCAGATCGGACTCTGTTACAAACTGTCCGGCCGCTATGAGGAGGCCGTTCCAGCATTTCAACAAGCCCTCAAGGCTATTCCGGCTTCGCCAAAGGAAACTGTTCAGATCTTGTATGTTCTAGGCCGCACGCTGGAATCATTGGGAAGGATCGCGGAAACGCTGGAAGCATATCGATGGATTAGGCGGGAGGATCCAGCGTACCGAGATGTGGCGGAACGTATTGAACTGCTGAGCGTTCGACGCCAAGGTCCACCAAAAACAACCTAGCGCATTGAACCTCTCACTGCCGTCCCGCCTGCGCGCTTCTTGTCCATCCCGTGGCCGAAACTTTTTATAGGGCATATCCAGAAGAATATGTCCTTATGCGGGCAGCGAGCATGCCCACAGCTCGTACTCGAAGCCTCGTCGACGCAAAGAGATCAAGCGTCTGCGGCTCAGTTCATCGACCAGGGAAAACACCTGGTTCCAAGTCAATTCAGGGAGCCTGGCAACCAGTTCCTCCAGATGAATGCGCCGGTGTTCATGGACGAGGGTCAGCAATTTGGCTGTCGCCTGGTGAGTCATACAATTTCCCCCCCTGGTGATAGATATGGGTTGTCTTGTGTCCTGTCAGGAGACCCGTCTAAGATAGAGAGCATCAAGTCGATGTCATAGTGAGTTGCTAAGGTCGGGACGAGGTCATTGAAGCGCTTGCCAAGACATCCTAGACGCATTTCATCGACATCCAAAGAAAAAACCGGATTGGAGCGCAATCTATGACGGTTCATACCTGACAGCAGTGCTTCTCTTTTCGGCCCGCTGTCTGATGCCAGCGTACTGAGTCACAATTCCAATATTGTCAACGCCATGTAAAACATTTGTTAATTGCAGGGTATTTCTTGGTAGGTTTCGGCCTTGCTTTGCGGAGGGAACGCCATGGAATGCATTCTGGTTCGTCACGGTATTGCCGTGGAGCGAGATGAGTGGGAAGGAACGGAGGAGAATCGCCCTCTCACAGATAGAGGAAAGAAGCGCGTGCGACAGGCCGCGGCGGGGCTGGCTGCACTTGACTGTAAGCCGACTCACCTGCTCACGAGCCCGTTCGTGCGGGCGTACGATACGGCGAGACTCGTGCGCGCGGTTGTCTGTCCAAGTGTGAAGGTTGAGACCCGGGAAGAGTTGGCGGTCGGAGCGAAACCCGAACAACTTGTGCATGTGCTCCAGACGCTCCCTTCGGACGCGGTGGTGCTCTGCGTTGGGCATGAGCCTTTTTTGGGTGAGCTCGTGAGTCTGCTCCTGTGTGGGAAGATGCTTCCGAATTTTCCTCTCAAGAAGGCCGGGGCCGTATGCGTTGAAGTCGCGGGCCGGATCAAGGCGGGACAGTGCAGGCTGCGCTGGTGGTTCCCACCGGTGCAGCTGCGGGTGCTGGGCAAGCGGGGACGGACGAAAAGACAACGCGAACAGTCTTAAGAACCGTCTCCTCCCATGCCGATCGCCGGCTTGTGGTTCTGCAACACGGGGAGGATATATCCTTTGAGCTCGTCCTGGATGTTTTCGGGTGATTGCCTTGCGTCGACGACATTGAAGCGGAATTCGGTGGCCATCTTGTCGAATTCCTCGATTAACAGCGATTGGTATTTTTTGAAGCTGTCATAGAGATCCGCTCCCAGCCGAAGGTCCATGCCGGATTCCCAGTAGTTCATCCCGGTCGTCTCAATGACGCGGAGCGCCAGCGTTTCGACATCGATCCGCAAGTAGCATACGAGGTCGGGAATCAGCGCGAATCCGAAGACGTCGCGGATCCATGTGCGATCGGCGCTCCGGACGAAATCTCGCGCAAGTGCCGTGTAAATATACCGATCGGCGAGAACGACAAATCCAGATCGAAGCGCCGGAATGATCTGGTGCTCCAGGCGATCGGCAAAATCCGTCGCATAAAGAAGGCTGAGCGACCATCGATCGAGAATGTTCCCGGCCTTGGCCATTTCGATCGTTTTGGACATGAGATTGGAGCGTGTCCATCCGGTCGTGATCACTCCGTAGCCTTGGACCTCCAACCATTCTTGCAGCAGCTCAATGTGAGTCGAGCGGCCGACCCCATCGGTCCCTTCAACAGCGATCAGTTTTCCCTTGAGCTCACTCGGATTTATGTACGTCAAACCGTCGCCAAAAAAGCGTGCGTCGACCATAGGTGCCTCGCTTGGGTTTGTATCCACGCAGGGTATCGGACACCAGCGTCCGCATGAGCTCCTGTTGCGTTTCGATGTCTTGGGTTGCATCCATCGTCAAAAGCCCGAACTCGTCGACGATCTTGTCGTATTCCATGAGAATGCGCGACTGAAAGAGTTGAAAACTGTGGGTCAGGTCGGGGCTCAAATTCATGTCCATGCCGGCTTCATAGTACTTGAACTGACCGCGCGTTCCCCGTAACAGTCGAGAGATGGCGACTTCAATCGGCACGTTGAAGTAAAACGCCATATCAGGCTCGATGGCAAAGGCATAGAGTTTGCGGACCCAGTCAGCCGAAACTCCGCGGACGACATCGCGCGCGAACGCCGTGTACATATAGCGATCGGCTAAGACGATCATCCCGGCTTTGAGGGGAGGGAGAATGTGGTGATAGAGTCGGCTGGCAAAGTCCGTGGCGTGCAGCAAGCTGAATGTTGTAGGGGTCAGGCTCTTTGATTTTTTCCCCCGTTTCGTCGTCTCCTTGACCAACTCCGAGGAGTTCCACTCGGTGAAGAACACCTTGTGGCCTTTCGACTCAAGCCACTTATGCAGCAGTTGGAGTTGAGTGCTCTTTCCTGATCCATCGATGCCCTCGACGATGATCAGCTTGCCCGGGTAAGGATGAGGCGCGGTTTTGATAGGCGGAGATTCGCTCATGATTTGCCGGTTCCCAACAGAACTCGCGAGAATTCGACACGTCGGTGGAAGATCTGTTCGAACAGATCGGCCCGACTCTTCGCCGCCCACAACTCCATCTCTGCATCGCCCGTGAGGTGTATCTCGATCGTGATCTGTTTGCCGAATTTGACCGTGACATTCCGAACGAGAGAGAAGTGAGTACGATCGAGGCCGTCGGCGACCCGTAACAACGCCGCAAGAACTTTAACCACACGTTGAAGTCGTGGTGTCAGGCGGTCGAATTCTTCATGCTTCAGTGCCGGAAGAGCTCGCCGGTGGTAGCGAGCGACGGTGGCGATGACGGCGATTTCTTCAGCGGTCAGCCCGGCTAAGTCGCTATGCGTGATGAGGTAATATGCGTGTTTGTGATGCTGTCGCGGATTGATGAGGTAGCCGACATCGTGGAGGATGGCCGCGTATTCCAGCCAGGTTCGCTCCCGCGGCCCCAACCGATGCACGCGCTGTGTTTGATCAAAAAGACTCAGGGCCAGCTCAGCCACATGGAGCGAATGAGACTCAGGGGCATGACAACGGCGGGCAAGACCGATCACGTTGCGACGACGAACGTCGGGAATTTCATTTTCCGCCTTCAAACCCTCGCGATGCCGCACGATGAAATCGTAAATGACACCTTCCCGAATCGCCTTGTCGCATAACGTCAACTCGGTGAGGCCGGACAGCTCCAACAGACAGCGGAGTAAAACGGTTGCTGGGAGGAGGGTATCGACGCGTTTGGGGTCCAGACCGGGAATGGCCAAGCGGCTCTTCACCGATGCCTGAGCCAGCTGTGCTTGGAGGGCACGGATATCCTTGAGCGATATCGTCGCAAGGTTATGCTGTGGCAGCGGTCGTCCTGTGTGATGCAGGTGAATGACCTCGCCGATATTGCCGGCCATCCCGGAAGTGGCGATGAGCGAGAAGAATTTTTTAGTCTTGAACGATGTCACCGCGGCGCGCAGGTGAGTGAGTACCGCCTGTTCCAGCGTCTGCATCATCGACTCGGACGGTGGTGTCTTGGGAAGATACTGGTCGGCTAAACGGATCGCGCCGAGTTTCAGACTTACTCCGTGGAGCATTCCTTCGCGATTACCCACGATCAGTTCCACGGAACCGCCCCCGATGTCGATGATCAACGTAGGTCCGTCCGCGAGCGCGATGCTATTCTTGACGCCCAGGAAAATCAGCCGAGCTTCTTCCGCTCCGCTGATGACGCGCACTCTTAAGCCGGTTTCTTCCAGAATCATGGCGACAAAATCGCCGCCGTTTTCAGCCTCGCGTACCGCGCTGGTGGCAACGGCGATCACTCGGTCAAAGCCTTTATTCCGGGCGAGCGTCACCAGCGTCTTTAGGACGTCCAGGGCCCTGGCCATGACCTCGTCGGCAAGGCGTTTACTCGCAAACGCGCCGTTGCCCAGCCGTGTCATGTCCTTAAACCGATCGAGAATTTTAAAACTGGCATCCGGCAGAATCTCTGCCAGTACCATATGGATGGAGTTTGTTCCGATATCGATAACGGCGAGCTTGGACACAGGAAGACCCTAGATAAAAGAATCACTGGACCTTAATGAACGAGGGGAGGGACTGTCAAGAAGTCGTGTGTTAAATGTTGTATTGGAGGTGTTCGTCAAGTAGCTGGCCCCTCACAGGGTCAGCTTCGTCATGCCTTCATAGATGGGTCTGGTTTCTTTGAGCGGTTCCCAATTCAAAACCGAAAGGGTATCCTCCACATACCGGGTCGTTCGCATACCGTTCAAGACACAGGTGACTCCCGGCGTGCTGGCGAGGACCCATAGTGCTTTTTGAGACAGCGGGGAGGCGCGGTGTGATGCCGGCAGGAACTGGTCGATTGCTTGGGTGACTCGGTCGCTTTGAGTTCGACTTCGCGTTGTCGCTTCGTGCCGGAGGCCGCGTAGCAGCGTCAGGAACGCAGGGACATAGCGTTGACGCCAGCTCTGCCACCGTTCAGCGACGTCTCCAGAAAGTCCACGGTCGAGTAGCTGGAAGACCTGGTTGACTTGCGGAGCGATCATGCGGTGTTCGATCTGCTCCCAATGTTCCAGTCCCTGAATCTGGGGACGGACACGCTGCAGTTCGATCGACCACTTGAAGAATTCCGTCGGTGCCACTTCAGTCCCAATACCTTGGATGTGTGGCGCGATGGAGTTCCGGAATTCCTGTTCCAGCGCACCCAGCTCCCCGAGATGGCGATTGAAATCGATCTGACCCTCTTCGATCGGCAGATCCGCGAGTCGTAGCATCCTGTTCTGTCCCAGCATGGCATTTAACGGTCGATTCGCCAACATCGCGATGTGGTTCTGTTGGGCGTATTCGAGCACGGTTTGAGAATGAGCGGGTCCCGTATTGGCGGCCAGCGCAGGCCCGGATTCGAAGAGATTCATCGGGCACTGGAGGACCTGAAAATGATGATTGGCCGAACCTACTGATTGGGCTGCGGTATGTGCGGCTTGGATCATGCGCGCGAGCGAGGTCGCTTCCGGATCGTCACTCTGGGATGCTACCGTGTTGGAAGAGACGCCGTAGTACTGAAGCCGACCCTCCGAAACTTGGGTTTCAAAGTAGGCAAATGCGCGTTCGAGCCGGGCGTAGAATTCCGCGCGAAGTTTCTCCAGGTCTGTGTCGCCGAGACGGTTCGCCTCCGAGAAATAATACTCTGGATTGTGCAGTAGGCAGACATCCAGTGTGGTCAAGCCAAGCCGATCGAGTGACAGCCTCAATTGGTCCGCTAAGAACTCCGGATGGATGCAATGCCAGATTCCATCTCCGTACTTTACGAGGTCAGAGTAGGGGTGTCCCGACTTTTCTCTAGCCTCGGCAAGCTTGAGATTCTGTCCCTGCACGTACCCGATTTTCGAGATCACGATGATTTCATCGCGTCGAATCTCGCCTGATGCCGCCAGCTCGGCCAACACGGATCCCACCAACCGCTCGCTGTCGCCGTCCATGTAATTCGTTGAGGTGTCGATCAGGTTGCATGATGTCTGCAACGCCTTTTTGAGCGCATCCCGGTGTTCGGCGTTGTTCGTATCGACACGGTAGGTGCCGAATCCGACGCGCGTGGTGGTGAGACCGGTTGTGCCCAGTGTCGTAAAAGCGTGGGTGAGCCTCGCTTCTCCGTCTCGCGCCATCACGCGGGACGCATAGGTGGCTGTGCCTTTGGCTGTGGCATGCCCTGAGAAAGTGGCTCCCTGCAGCAGTTTTGGTTCGCGATCCTGGTTCGGCGTTGTGACCAGCTCCTTCGTCAAGGCTTCTGCGACGAGGCGAGGGTCAGTGATCGGTTGGCGGCAACTGTAATTCCGGCACACGTACAGGGTCGCTTTTTCTGAAATAGCTGATCTGCCCTTCAGGAGTGGAAGGGAAGATGGCTGCTCCGGCAATCCTGTGGCCACCACGCGGTTCGGAAGATAGCACTGGGCCACAGCCTCACGAAGGCTGCGAAGCTCATCGGACGACTCGCTCGCGACGAGGGCCAGTTCCACCGGCCCTTCTGTGAGGAAATCCACCACCGCCAGACTTTTGGCGAAGGCGCGCGGATATCGGGTCATGTGCCGGCCATACGCACGGACGGCGGAAATCGAGGCGTCACGCCAATCGTTGCGATCGAAGTGGAATGACAACCGGGCAAGGGCCGAAGCAGCCACAGCATTGGGGCTGGGAGTCGCGCCATCCGTCCCTTCTCGGTGCCGGAGGATGAGTGATTCGTGATGCGTCGCCGTTGTAAAGAAGCCCCCTTGTTCCTGATCCATGAAGTCTGTCATCAGGAACTCCGCAAGTCGCGCTGAGGCATGGAGATACGATTCTGCGGCGCCGGCTTCATAGAGATCTAGAAGCCCTTCGGCCAAATACGCGTAATCCTCAAGATAAGCGTCGAGATGTGCGCGATCGGCTCGCGAGGTACGGAGCAGCCGTCCATCTGGCTTGGCATGTGTGTGCAACAAGAAATCGGCCGTTCGTTTGGCACGTTCGAGGTAGCGTCCCTCTCCGAAGACTCGTGCCGCCTCAGCCAGAGCGGACAACATCATGCCGTTCCACGCGGTGATCACCTTGTCGTCCAGTCCGGGAGGAATGCGCCCCCGCCGTGCTTCATAGAGCACAGGTTTGACACGGGAGGCGGTCTCCATCAACTCGTCTGGTGTGAGATTGAGTTGTCGTGCCACCTCTTCGATGGGTCGTAAGCGATTCGGGATGCTTGTGTGCTCCCAATTACCCGATGCCGTGATGTCATAGAGTGCACAGAAACGCCGTGTGTCCTCCTCGTCTTTAAGAATGTCCTTGACTTCATCAGGTGTCCAGACGAAGAACTTTCCTTCGATTCCTTCGGAGTCGGCGTCTGTGGAGGAGTAGATCCCGCCTTCAGGTCCGGTCATTTCCCGTCCGATATAGTCGAGGATCTCGGCGGCCACCTGTCGGTAGAGCGGCTTCCTGGCGACTTGATAGGCCTCGATATAGACACGAGCCAGGAGTGCATTGTCGTACAGCATTTTTTCAAAGTGAGGAACCAGCCACCGGGCATCGGTCGAGTAACGTGCGAAGCCTCCGCCGATGTGGTCGTAGATACCGCCGGCCGCCATCATGTCGAGAGTCTTGGTCACCATCGTGAGCGTGCGGGGATTGCCCGAGCGTCGGTGACTTCGGAGCAAGAACGACAGTCCCATGGCTGGAGGGAATTTCGGCGCCGATCCAAATCCGCCGTGGGTTTCGTCAAAATCTTCCTGAAACTGGCCCACCGCTTCTAGAAGGACAGATTCGCTGATGGAAATGGGGGATGAGATCCGTCGCGTTGCCTGTAATTGATGGGTGACCTCCTTGGCCTGGGCTCGGACCTCCGACGAGCGTGTGTCCCAATAGTCGGCAATCTTCTTGAGAACCGAGCCGAAGCCCGGCCGTCCCCATCGATCTTCCGGCGGGAAATATGTCCCGGCGAAAAAGGGCTCCTGGTCCGGTGTCAGAAACACCGTCATCGGCCAGCCTCCCTGACCGTGATTCATGGCGACCGTAGCGGCCATGTAGATATCGTCCAGGTCAGGCCGTTCCTCACGATCGACCTTGATACAAACAAACCAGCGGTTCATGAGCTCGGCGATCGCCTCGTTCTCAAACGATTCCCGTTCCATGACATGGCACCAATGGCAGGCGGAATAGCCGATCGAGAGCAAGATGGGCCGATTCTGTTCTTGAGCCAGCCGCAGGGCTTCCGGCCCCCAAGGGTACCAGTCTACGGGGTTGTAGGCGTGTTGGAGCAGGTAGGGGCTTGTTTCGTGGATGAGCCTATTGGGAGTTCCTTTTTCAGACGATGACATCCGCTCACCCTAGCATCGCGGCGAGAACAGCGTCAACGGATAGAGGGGATAGCAGGATACTCTACCTGTGATAGGCCACCCAATTTCTTGCCGTCGATGCTGGTTATGATAGGCTACCAACCAGGGACACTTATGACGGAGATTGGTCCATATTCAAACTACCGATTGACGGTTCGTCTGGAACTGGCGAACACTCCCGGCATCTTTGCCAAAGTGGCGGCACTTCTGGCGGAGGAGCAGGCGAATCTTGGAGCCGTCGATCTTGTCTCAGCCACGAAAACTCGCATGGTCCGAGACATCACCTTCGATGTGCAGAGCGAGGAGCATGGGGAAAAGGTCATCGCTCGTCTCGGCGAATTGCCGGACGTCACGGTGCTTTCCGCTTCCGATCGTATTTTTCTGCTTCATCTTGGGGGAAAGATACGAGTGGGAGGCAAGTTTCCGATCAGCACCAGGAATGTCCTGTCGATGGTCTATACTCCGGGCGTCGGTCGTGTGTCACGAGCGATCGCGAGCGATAAATCCAAAGCCTATACCTTTACGAGCAAGAGTAACAGCGTCGCAGTCGTGTCTGATGGGTCTGCCGTGTTGGGGTTGGGCAACCTTGGTCCTGAAGCGGCGCTGCCGGTCTTGGAGGGGAAGGTCATGCTGTTCAAAGAACTGGCCGGCATCGACGCCTGGCCCATTTGCGTGAACAGCCAGGACCCGGGTGAGATCGTGCGGATCGTTCAAGGGATCGCACCGGGGTTCGGCGGGATCAACCTGGAAGACATCGGCGCGCCACGGTGCTTCGAGATCGAGCAGAAACTGAAACACACACTTGATATTCCTGTCATGCATGACGATCAGCACGGCACGGCCGTCGTGCTCCTCGCTGCGTTGACCAATGCGCTGAGAATCACGGGAAAACAGCTGGACCAAGTGCGAATCGTCGTCAATGGTCTCGGCGCCGCAGGGACAGCCTGTTGTCGCATTTTACTGGCGGCCGGGGCCGCTCATTTGCTGGGCTGCGATCAGGAAGGGATCATTCTCTACGGAGAGGCCGAGCAGCTCCGCGCATGCCGAACCGATCTTCGGTCCTGTTTGACCCGTGAGAAGCCGAGAGGAACGTTGCGCGATGCGCTGAAAGGCGCTGATGTGTTTATCGGGCTTTCAGTCGGCAATCTGCTCGCGGCCGATGACCTGGATTTGATGGCGCCCGATCGAATCGTGTTTGCCTTGGCCAACCCGGATCCGGAAGTTCCGCCGGAGTTGGGCGTCTCTCATGCCGCGATTTTTGCGACGGGACGATCGGATTATCCCAATCAGATCAACAATGCCCTGGCATTTCCTGGAATATTCCGCGGCGCGCTCGACGTGCAAGCCAGCGAGATCAACGAAGCCATGAAGCTGGCCGGAGCCCAGGCCATCGCCCACGTGATTCCGGAGGGGACATTGAGCGAGGATTACATCATCCCCAGTGTCTTCGACAAAGAAGTCGTTCCTCGTGTCGCACGGGCTGTTGCGGCCGCGGCCCGTGCGACTGGAGTCGCGCGAAGACGGGCCAAATCAGACGATCCTGCCGAATTTGCGTAGCCCTCCGCCATTTCAGCGGTCTCTCGAGGACCGGTCTTTGTAGCCTTCAGACCGGCAAGGCGGCTGTGGTAGAATACGGATTTTGAGGAGCCAGAGGGCACCGATGCCGTTTTCGACCGCAAAATTTCTGAAATTTCGGAGCGGGATGCAAAAACGCATCGGTTCTCTCCGCACCAAAACCGAAGACAGTCTGGAATGTGCCGTGGAAACGATGATGGAAGAACGGGTGGATGGATTTTTCCAGGTCGAACATGGGCTGGAAGAAATCATCAAGTCGCTCATTGAGATCGAGGAAGAGTTGGAGGTCGTCCGGGACCTGAGCGGCGCGATGCGGCTCGAATCGAGGCTGGAATTCGTGGAAGACCGTTGGGACGAGTTCGACAGTGAAATCCGCGAACGTCCGCGCCGCCGTCGTAAGCGGGTCAGTCTCGCGGATATGCTCAAGGCCGCCAGCGGAAGCGGAGCCCTTTCTGAAAATCCGAGTACGGTGAATAATGCACTGGATGCCTATGCCATCATGGGGGTGGAGTTCGGCAGTTCCCTCGCCGATGTCACCGCAGCCTTTCGAACCAAGGCCAAGCAGCTCCATCCTGATGCCAACAACGGCGATCGGAGTTCAGAGCCTGAGCTCCGCCGCATGCTGGAGGCGTATCAATTTCTCAAAGAATATTTGAGTCTTAGCAACACGGAGCCGATGCGACCTCCGGATCGGCCCTACACCCCTTCTGAGTAATCAGCCTGTGACGATACCCACTCCGCCTCGTTACATTACGAGCACCACCGAACTCAGAGAGTTGTGTGAACAACTTCGAGATTGCCCGCGTCTGGCCTTGGATACGGAATTCGTGGGTGAAGACAGCTTCGTGCCGAGGCTGGAGCTCATTCAAGTCGCGACGGAACAGACGGCAGCCGTCATCGATTTTCCCGCGGTCCAGTTGAACGGAGCATTGGACACATTCTGGCAGATCGTGTGTGATCCGGCCGTTGAAAAAGTGGTGCACGCGGGGCGGCAAGACCTCGATCTCTTTGCGGTCCATGCCGGACAAATCCCTAAACCATTCTTCGATACTCAGATCGCCGCGGCTATGGTCGGATTCGGCCCTCAGGTCGCCTATGCCAATCTTGTCCAGAGGGTCCATGGGAAGAGGTTGGACAAGGCGCATACCTTTACCAATTGGAGCGCGCGCCCGCTGTCCCATGAGCAACTGGCCTATGCGCTGGAGGATGTGACCTTTCTCCTGGCGATTCACGATCATCTGCATAACCGGTTGTCAAAGCTCGGCAGGCTGCAATGGGCGCACGAAGAGTTCGCGCGCCTCGAGAGCGCGGTCGGCGAGACTCGGCGCGAGCCACACGAGCGCTATCAGCGCATACGCGGATGGGATCAACTCAAGCCAAAATCGGCCGCGGTCCTTCGTGAACTCGCGGCTTGGCGAGAAGGGGAGGCGAAACGCCGAAATGTACCGCGGAATCGGGTCGTCCGGGATGAAGTCCTGCTCCAGCTGGCGCGGCATCCTCCACGACAGGTGGATGAGTTGCGCAACGTACGAGGACTCCATGGCTCGGAAGCGGATCGCAATGGAGAGGTTCTGTTAGCGGCCATCCACGCGGCACTTGCGCTTCCTCCCTCCGCCTGGCCCGTCCTCTCGAAAGAGCGCAAACCGGAACCGGAGTCGACGGGGCTGATCGAACTGCTGCAGGCGATCGTGAAGGCTTGCGCACTTAAAGCGGAGATCGCGCCTGCCCTGTTGGCGACCACAGCGGACCTGCAAGCCTTAGTTGAGGCCAAGACGGATCGTTCCACCCTCGAGCTTCCGCCGTTGCGCGGATGGCGGCGGATACTGGTTGGAGAAGTCCTGCTCGATGCCCTGGAGGGAAGACTCACCATAACCGTTGATCCGAACACGCGGGCGATCCGGTGGTCATCTCCCAAACATACACCCAGCTCCTGAGCCATTCACCGCGCAGGTCGCTCGTTTAGCCTCATCTGAAATCGCTGCCGCGCATACGTCACGCCCTAGAGGAGTGTTTTGATCGAATCGGCGGGTCTCGCCAGGATGGCCTGATCACCTTTTTCGACGATCGGTCGTTGAATAAGATCCGGATGTTTGATCATTACGTCGAGGAGCTCATCGTCAGAGAGCTGTTTCTTGCCCAACCCGAGTTCCTGGTAGATCTCTTCTTTGGTTCGAAGCACGTCTCTGGGGGACAGACCGGCCTTCTTGAGGAGGGTCTTTAACTGAGTTTTGGTAAAGGGACGTTCATAGTAGTTGATCGCCGTATAGGGTTTACCACTGTCTTTGAGCACCTGCACAGCCTGTCGGCATGTTGTACACGTCGGCTTCTGATAGATGGTAATGTCTGCCATGATGACTCCTTGTGTGTAAGAACGTGTCTTGACGATTTTTTTCAGTCTATGTTTAGATCCCGAACAGTAACCGTTACGCCATAGGATTGTCCATGCCCTGGGTCGGAACCAGTTCAGCCGGTCAGTTTGCCTGCACGACCAGTTCTCAACGCACGCTCAAGGACCTCCGTATCAAACGGAAGGGGCAGCCGGTCTTTGTGCTCGGTCATATGCTGGCGCGCAAAGGACAGGAAGGCACATTCGAAGCCTTTAACGATCGGCTCGCCGTCGTGAAGTTCGGAGACGGAGGGCTGGTGGGATACGATCCCCGCGAGCTTCTGCTGCCTACCGAAATCGATGAGGACGGTGTTCCTTACTTCGAAATTCGACCCTGCCGATCCTGCGAGATGCTTTTCCCATTGACGATGGAGGAAAGCGATTCAGATCACGAGCCAGAGCAGTGCCCGGATTGTATGGTCTGATCGGCGGAACGCGTGATTTTAATCTACAAAGGGAGCTATCTCCAAGGCCTTCCGGAGCAGGCAGTCGCCCGCAAATCCCTGCAACACCATCGGGAGCATGGCGGCATCGATGGCTCGAACTGACTGCACATGGAAGCCTTCTGGAGCCTTCCGCCCTTCGAGCTTCAGCGCGTGACAGATTTCCAATTTGTTCCAAATCAAGTTGGAGAGAATCTGCTCGGAGGCCAGCAGCCTCAGGTCTGCGACGGAACTGCCAATGGCAACCTTGGCGGAAACTCGCGCCTTATCCGTTGGATCTTCGCTGACAACCGCGAATGCCATCACATCGTCTGCCCAGACGGAAGAACGTCCGATGATGGCCATCTCTAGAACGAGCAGGCAGCCGATGGTGATGGCGGCTATTCGTCGCATTCACATCTCTCGTTCCTCATCCGATGTCGAGCACATATCGCGCATACTGACCGTGCTCAGTATGCCAACCGTCATTTTCCATTGCAAGAATGCCACAGAGCTATGTATAGGTTAACCGTAGCTCTTAATCGTCAGTGTGAGGGTGCATCGTGCCGCATGATTTCATGCCGGGTTTAGCCGGCGTTCCAGCCGCCACGTCATCCATCAGCGATGTCGACGGTCAGCGTGGGATTCTGGAGTATCGCGGGATTCGTGTCGAGACTCTTTGCGCCGAATCCTCTTACTTGGAAACTGCGTATCTGCTTCTCTTCGGGCGCCTTCCGTCGGCGACCGAGTTTCAGCAATGGAACAGGGATGTCACCCATCATCGACGCATCAAATTCCGCATCGTCGACTTGCTGAAGTGTTTGCCCGAACAGGGCCACCCGATGGATGCGCTCCAGGCGGCGGTGGCGGCGCTCGGCATGTTCTACCCGGGGCGCAATGTGAAAGACGTCGAGAACAACTATTGGAGCGCAGTGCGACTCGTCGCCAAGTTGCCGACGATCGTGGCGGCCTGGGCGAGGCTGCGGCGCGGTGATGATCCCATTTCCCCGCGTGATGATCTCGGCTTCAGCGAAAACTTCTTCTATATGCTCACGGAGTCCGTGGCTCCGCCATTGTGGGCCGATATTTTCGACGACTGCCTGATCCTCCACGCCGAACATACGATGAACGCTTCCACCTTTACAGGGTTGGTGACGGCGTCGACTCTGGCTGATCCCTATACCGTCGTTGCGTCTTCCATTGGTGCCTTGAAAGGGCCTTTGCACGGGGGGGCGAACGAGGAAGTGGTGATCATGCTCAGAGAGATCGGCATGGTTGAGAAGGCGCGATCATATGTCTCGCGGGCTATGGAAAACAAGAAAAAGCTGATGGGGTTTGGTCATCGTGTCTACAAGGTGAAAGATCCTCGCGCGACGGTGCTGCAGCAACTCTGTCGACGGCTGTTTGCCGAATCTGGAAGCTCTCCGCTGTATGAAGTGGCGTTGGAGGTAGAAGCGGCAGCTGGAGAATCCCTCAACAGCAAGGGGATTTATCCCAACGTGGATTTCTACTCGGGCATCATCTATGACAAGATGGGTATGGATATCGATCTGTTTACGCCCCTCTTCGCGATGTCAAGAGTCTCGGGCTGGCTCGCCCATTGGCTGGAGCAGTTGCGTGAAAATAAGCTGTTCCGGCCCGATCAAATCTATTCCGGGGAGCACAATCGGCCCTACGTGCCCATCGACCAACGGTAACACCTGCATTTACCGATCACTCCCAGGCTCTTGACTTCCTTCCGGCACGATTTATTTATCTACCAAGCAGGTGAATCGGCGCAGCGCCAGCACAGATAACCTGAGAGGTGAAGAGTCAACGCCAAAAGGAGGTTGCTATGGCACTCGTACGATGGGATCCGTTTCGGGAATTGGAAGAAGTCTCAGATCGGCTGAATCGGATGTTTGCGCGTCCGGTTACGCGGGCCACGAACGGCAAGGAGACCATGATCGTGGCGGATTGGACGCCATCCGTCGACATCAGCGAGACGGAAAGTGAGTATCAGATCAAGGCTGAAATCCCTGATGTGAAGAAGGAAGATGTGAAGGTCACGTTGGAGGACGGGGTCCTCACGATTCAGGGTGAGCGGAAGTATGAGAAGGAAGAGAAAGGGAAGAAGTACCATCGGATCGAACGCTCGTATGGGAGTTTCGTCCGGACCTTTTCCTTGCCCGATGTCATTGACGACGACAAGGTGCAGGCCGAGTTCAAGGATGGAGTGCTCAACCTCCATCTGCCGAAGTCGGAGAAGGCCAAACCGAAAGCCATCGAGGTGAAGGTGGCGTAAGCCGTTCCGATCGCTCTTCTTGAACAAAGGCCCGCCTTCCAGGCGGGCCTTTTCTTTTTACCGAATCATCGGATTCGTTTCAAAGAAGTACGATACACCGCCGGATCTTCTCGCTTGCCGATCGCTACGACTTCCACGGTCACCTCTTGCTCGATGATACGGTAGACGATTCTGATGTTTTCCCTCGCCACATAGAGCTTGTAATAGCCTGTGAGGTCGAGGTCAGCCTTGTTGCCGAGGTGCTCCCCAAGGAGGGGAGACGTTTCGAGCTTCTTGAGTTGCTTGGCAACCGGTTGTTTCAGGGAGCCATCAAGGCGGCGAAAATCGTCTGCTGCGTCCGCCGTGAGCGTGACGCTATAGCGCAAGGCGTTGTTCCTTCACCAAGGCGCTAAGGCTAACGGGTTTGCGGGGTTTTCGACTTTTTCGTTCTTGCACAAGGCGGTAGATTTCAAGATGTTCCAGGAGACTGAGAGCCTCTGCCATGGTTTCGTACTCATCGACAGGAAGGAGAATGGCCTCAAGATGATTGTTTTTGACGACGGCCACGCGACGACGGCGCTTCTCGCTCAGATCGGTCAGTACTTGTCCAAAGCATCGCGCGACTTTCGATGCGCTGAGCAGTTCATCTTTCTTGTAAGCGACGGCCATAGTTGACCTCATAGTAATAAATCACCCGGGTATATAGCGCATAATTGTCATGGCCTCAACTCGTCATCAGAAAGCACACAAGACCGCTCTAGTTATCAGATGAAATGACCGTATGATTGTAGGTTGATATGTCGAAGGGAGCAGAACATGAGAGGTTTGGGCTCACGAGGAAACTAAGCAGGTGAGAGATGCAGCAGACCCAACTGCCGTCCCACCGGGCTCGGACTCCGAGCCCGAGGTGGGAGCGATCCTCTTAATGCGCGGTAACAGTCTGGGATTCCCGGGCAGCCAGACTCGTGCGGCGATTATTGGCAATCGTGCGATCGATAATGGCGCCGCAATTGATGCATTTCCAGGCGTAAAACACGAGAAAGAAATCCGAGAACCGCTCTAACATCATCATTCCTTTACACTTCGGACAGTCCATTGATCCCTCCCATGGTGAGTATGTACACAGCTGTACAATGCCTCAGCAAAAGCTGCGCCAAAATGTCCTCGTTCAATACGTCAATGATTTGATGAATACGTAGTTAAACTGATCTGATGATGTTCACGAAATTGACAGTGCAAGGATCTCAATCTGTCAATGTTTTGTCAGCTTGAAAATGCGAAAAGACGGGGACGGGATTCTTTGTGGAGGTAGATTGCAGGAACGAGAGATTGAGGGCGGGTGGTGATTGCGGCCTGGGGATTTTACGAAGGGGCTGGCATAGCAAGGACATACGCGATAGCGGCAAGATCGAACTGGATCATTCTGTGCACTATCATTCAGGAATGTTGTCAAATCCAGAGAGCAAGCAATGGATGGAAGTTGGTTGCGTGGCGCGCCAACGGACTCCTACAATACCGCTACTACCTTGCCTACGATATCGGTCTATGCGCTTTATCCAAGAACAGGAACAATCTGGACTCTGGTTGATGGCGGTGAAGTCATGATGCCATTCAAGGAACAACGGATTCCAGCATTGATGGTCGTCACATGTTTTTTCTTCCTCGTTAGTTGTGTGGCGCATCATGCAGATGATCGCTATGGAAAGAAGCAAGAAGCAAAAAAACACCGTTCTGCATCACAAACTCTGGAGATGAAAAAGACCATACCTATTGATGAGCAGCCAGTTCAGCCTGAGGAAGTTTCACCTGGCGAAGATGCGTACCAACAAACTATTCGGCGAGGGAAAGCGCTCTTCAACGGGAAGGCGGTTTGTTTCAGATGTCACGGTCAAAATGGCAATATCCGAACCGTGTCCAACGTAGAGATTTCTAGATTAAATCCCAAGCCAACAGACCTTAGAAATCCGACTGATAAATCGGTGCGTCAATTGTATCTGATCATCAAGTACGGCATTCCAGCCACGGCAATGGTTCCAATCCAGGAGTCGGCCCGGCTCAGCGATGATGAAGTTCTCAACCTCATTTCCTATATTCTTAACCTTCAAGGAACTCGACTTTCGCTTGATTCGATCTCGATTCAGAGATTCCGACGTCATACTGCGACTGACGTATCTATTAAAAGAATGTGTGACGAAGAGGTCACTGGCGATTCTGGTCTGAAAGACGATTGTGAGGCTCGCTACGCCAAGCGCTATCTAGATCTCATTATCGGGAGACCGCCTGATATTCCAGCCAACCGACATATCAAAATTGAGGCCCGCTGCAAGCTGCAAGCCAACAAAGACCTGGATAAGTTGGTGCTCTGTTACCGAGATCAGTATTCATCATTAAGGAAAACAAGCAGGTGATGAGCGGTGGGATCGTCAGTCAATAGGCTTCCAGTTTAAATGGAAGTGCTCGCAGATACCGTACTGGCGCGGAGAACTCTTGTGAAAATGAGCGAGCTGAGTTTATCATGGCGCCCGCAAGGAATTGGACACTCTTACACATGGAGCACCAGGCATGAAATTGAATCAGACTAAGTCGGCCCTAGCGACACGAATTGAACGAGACACCATGGGGGAACTGGCTGTTCCCGTCGAGGCCTATTATGGTGTGCAAACAGCTCGCGCCATCCAGAACTTTCCGATCAGCTCGCTGCGCATGCCGCGATCCGTGATCCGAGCCATGGGCCTGATCAAGCGGGCGGCGGCGTCTGTGAATCACTCACTAGGTTTGTTGGACAAGAAGCCGGCGGAAGCCATCAAGCAGGCGGCGACTGAAGTGGTCGATGGCAGAC
>JAHBWT010000054.1 GCA_019636815.1 Nitrospira sp. | reverse complement strand
AGCCCTGTTCCGCGAAGCAACCACAGCAAGATCGTTTCAGCCTGGTCATCTGCCGTATGGCCAAGCACGATACGGTCCGCTCCGCACTGTTCGGCAATTTCCGCGAACGCCTGATAACGAAGGGTGCGAGCCTCGGCCTGTAGAGAAGATTGCTTTGGCCGGGCACGCAGTCGGAGCCGCCGGACATGGAGCGGGATGTCCAGCTCCCTGCAGCGGGTTGTGACGAACTCGTGGTCACCCTCCGACTCAGATCCACGAAGTCCATAATTACAGTGAACGGCGGTCACGGTCAGCGACCACCCAGAGCGGAGGCAGTCCAGGAGCGACAACAGCGCCATCGAATCAGGCCCACCGGAAACGGCAACTAAGAGATGGTGGTTATATTGAAAGAGGTCTTTGGTCCGAACGGTGCGGACCATCCGATGAAGTAAGGAGGGCCAGGCCTTGCGCGGAGTTTTATGTATGACCGGGCGCAACGATTCGCTACCCTCCAATTACTTGATGATGTCGACGGAGAATCGTTTTTGCAGACTCCACATCGGATGTGATCTGACGACGCAGAGCTGTTTCCCCATCGAACTGTGCGTCTTCTCGAATACGTTCAAGAAATTCAACCGTAATGGTGTGTCCGTACAGATCATGGGGGCCATCCAGAATGGTAACTTCCAAGAGACGTTCTCCACCGTCAAAGGTCGGTCGTGTTCCAATATACGCGACAGAATCGTGCCGTTCATGATTGACGATCGTGATGGAGGCATAGATCCCATCAGCGGGCGCGACGCGGTTGGAAGGCAATCGAAGGTTCGCGGTCGGCCATCCTAGGGTTCGTCCCCTCCCCTCCCCTGGGCTGACGACGCCAGCGAGCGCGTAGGGACGGCCGAGCAGGTCAGCAGCCTGATCAACCTGTCCAGAAATAATGAGCTGCCGGATTCTGGTGGAGCTGACCACTCCTCCGGCGATCATCACGGGTGAAGTCGGGTGGACGATGAAGCCGAGTCGTTTCCCGAGATTGGTCAAATCATCGATCTTTCCCGCTCGCTTGTGTCCAAAGGCGAAATGTTGCCCCACGAAAACCTCTCTGAGTCCCAGGCCTTTGGCGAGAATCTGTTCGGCAAACGCCTCGGGAGAAAGCGAAGCAAACGCCGGGGTGAATTCCAAGACGACGACTTCATCGATACCTGCTCGTTCGAACAGACCAAGCTTCTCCTCTTCACCAGTCAAGAACCGTATATCGGCGTGGGGCGCCAGGATTTTTACCGGGTGAGGCTCGAAAGTCAGCACGACGGCAGTTCCTTGCGTCTGGCGTGCCCTCTCGACGACCAGCTTCAAGAGCGCTTGATGGCCGCGATGGTGTCCATCAAAGTTGCCGATCGTTCCCACTGGATACGGTCGGACGACCTCGCCAAGATATCCTCGCGTCACCTGCATGGTCGATTAATGGAGCAGTCTGGCTGCATCTTTCGAGAAGTACGACAGGATCAGGTTTGCTCCCGCTCGCTTGATCGCCAACAGCGATTCCATCATCGCACGTGATTCATCAAGCCATCCCACCCTTGCCGCTGCCTTGATCATGCTATACTCGCCACTGACCTGATAGGCCGCAAGAGGAAGCAGTGTGCGACTGCGAGCTGTCGCGATGATATCCAGATAAGGTAATGCCGGCTTGACCATCACGATATCGGCCCCCTCCTCAATATCGAGCTCGATTTCGCGAAGCGCCTCGCGTGCATTAGCCGGATCCATCTGATAGGACTGGCGATCACCGAATTGTGGACTCGAGAATGCAGCGTCACGAAAAGGAGCGTAGAAACACGAGGAGAATTTGGCGGCGTAGGCCAGGATCGGCAGATCTGAGAACCCGGATCGATCCAATTCACTTCGTATTGCGGCAACCCGCCCATCCATCATGTCCGAAGGGGCCACCATGTCGGCTCCCGCCTCGGCATGCGTGCGGGCCATGAGTGTGAGGCACTCGAGTGTCTCATCGTTCAGGATTTTTCCGTTCCGAACGATTCCGCAGTGCCCGTGGCTCGTATATTCGTCGATGCACACATCGGTGATGACCAGTAGCTCGGGGACCTGCCGCTTGACCGCGCGGACGGCCCGTTGCACGATCCCATTGGGGTCCCATCCTGAACTCCCACGCTCATCCTTGCTGTCTGGAATGCCGAATAACATGATAGCGGGAATACCGAGCGCCAGTATCTCCCCGGCTTCTTTGACCAGCAGATCAACCGACAGCCGAAACTGACCCGGCATCGACGCGATTTCTTCACGACGACCAGCCCCCTCGACCACAAAGAGCGGGTGGATAAAATCCGACGGGGACAGCGTGGTCTCACGTACCATTCTTCGCAAAGACTCATGCTGTCTCAGTCGTCGCAGACGTTGAATCGGAAACGACATACCCTGCCTTACTTTCTCGGAAGGTTCGTCAAAAAGACGACGAGGTCCCGAACGGAAATGATGCCGACCAGCTCGCCGTCGCGTGTCACTCCTAAATGCCGAAGATGGGACTGTGCCATCAGATCATTGGCATCCAGGAGAGTTTTGCTCTCTTCAATCGTCATGATCGGCGCCGACATGATTTGCTCGACCGGGGTTTTTGTCGCATCGGTTCCGGCGGCAACCACCCGGCGCATCATGTCCGTATCCGTAATGATTCCAATAATCTCACGATCATTGGTCACGAACAAACTGCCGATCCCACGGTCACGCATGATGCGGGCGGCGGTTTGTGTGTCAGTGTCACGCGGCACCGTCACGAACTTGTCTCGGGGTATCATAAAGGACTTTACAGGGACCATTTCACCCTCCCTCCTTCGCTATTGATGCAAGACATTTCATAGGTTGGCATTACACCGGAGCTCCCGTTGTAACCTCCTTACGGTGCTTATAATGGTGGGCGATCGCATCCACCAGCGCGGGAATCGTATTCTCTTTTGGCATAATCGAAACCGTCAAACCGTACTCCTCGGCGGTCTTTGCCGTGATGGGTCCAATACACGCGATCGTGACAGATTGTACGAAGGACCTCACCGCGTCCACCCCTCCGAGCATCGCCACAAAATTCTTGACCGTAGAAGAGCTCGTAAAGGTGACAACATGGATCCGATGATCGATGAGCTGCTGCCGCCACCCTCCATCGCTGGGAACCGGTGTGACCGTACGGTACACTGGAACGACGTCGACATGAGCACCGTGAGCACGAAGCTCCACCGGCAAGAGCTCTCGAGCCACCTCGGCACGTGGGATCAAGATACGGGCCTTCTTAAGATCCTGCTGTACAAGCGCCTCCACCACTCCTTCGGCCTGATAATCGGCCGGTATCAGATCTGCATTGACACCAAATTTCTCCAGCTCCTGAGCGGTGCGGGGGCCGATGCAGCAGAGTCGCCGTCCTGCCAGGCAGCGGGAGTCAAGTCCCTTGGCCCACAAGCGAGTCATGAAACGGTCCACGCCGTTCACACTGGTGAAAATAATCCAGTTGTAGGTTCCGATCGCGGAAATGGCGTGATCCACAGGCGCCCAATCGGGAGGGGGAACAATCATGATGGTCGGGGCCTCGACGGCCTCGGCTCCATAGCCAGCCAGGAGGGCGGCTAATTCGCCGGCCTGTTCTTTTGCGCGAGTCATCAACACTCGTTTGCCGAAGAGTGGACGTTGCTCGAACCAATTGAGTGTTGGCCTGAGTCGAACAACCTCGCCCACGACGATAACCGTTGGAGGTTCCAGTCTTGCCACGTTAGCCTTTTGCACGATATCAGCTAAGGTACCGACCACAGTTTGCTGAGAGACCCGTGTGCCCCAACGAGTGATAGCCACGGGTGTCGATGGCGCCAGCCCTTCTGAAATGAGGCGCGTCGTGATCGTGGAAAGGTTCTTCATACCCATGAGAAATACCAACGTGCCTTGGCTGCCGGCGAGTCGTGACCAGTCCAAAGCCGTGGAAGGTTTTTCGGGATCTTCATGTCCAGTGACAATCGTCAGGGTAGACGCTAAGGTTCGATGCGTAACAGGAATCCCGGCATAGGCGGGTACCGCCACGGCTGCCGTTACCCCGGGAACGACCTCGAACTCTATCCCGGCCGCTGCCAACGCCTCGGCTTCTTCGCCGCCTCGACCGAAAACGAACGGATCCCCCCCTTTTAGCCTGACAACCACCTTCTGGGTTCGTGCTCGCTCAATCAGGAGACGATTGATGGTCTCTTGCTCAGGGTACGCTCCCTTCCCACGCCGTCCGACGTACACGCGTTCAGCCTGATCCGGAGCGTAGGAGAGTAGTGCGGGGTTGGCAAGATAATCGTAAAGAATGACGTCGGCCTGCTCAAGGCACTCCTTCCCTCGAACCGTCAGGAGCCCAGGATCTCCGGGACCAGCTCCGACCAGATACACCTTGCCGCCGGTTTGCCGCACCCTATTCATGCTGATCCGTAAATCTCCCTGAGGATCTTATCCCCTCCACGCGACAGCAGCCGTTCGGCCAGTTGGACGCCAAGCGACTGCGCTTCCTGATGCGTCCCCGTGATCTGGTCACGAATGACGGTTTTCCCATCGACACTTGCGACAAGGCCATCCAAGATCAGATCGTTAGTAGACAAGGTGGCATAGGCGGCGATAGGGACCTGGCAACCGCCTTCGAGACGGTGTAAGAAGGCCCGTTCCGCCGTCACGCTCGTATGGGTCGCCTGATCGTTGAGTCGCGATAAAATGGACCGCACAAAGTCATCATTGGCCCGACCTTCGATACCAAGAGCCCCCTGGCCTATGGCGGGAAGACTGAGAATGGGGGGAAGATACTCCGTAATGGTCTGGGACCATGCTAATCTGTGCAGACCAGCAGCAGCCAGGATAATGGCATCAAACTGCCCTTCCTTGAGTTTTCGTAGGCGTGTGTCCAGATTGCCGCGCAGCATCGTGATCTTGAGATCCGGTCTGGCGTGTAACAGTTGCGCTTGCCGCCGAAGGCTCGCAGTCCCGACAGTAGCTCCGATCGGGAGACCATGAAACGAGTATCCTTCACGGCTGATAAAGGCATCCCGCGCATCCTCACGCGGAGGGATGCACAGAATATCGAGTCCGTCCGGCAATTGCGCAGGCACATCCTTCATGCTGTGTACGGCGAAATCAATGTCGCAGGCGAGCAAGGCGTCCTCGATTTCCTTCACAAACAAGCCCTTCCCCCCTATTTTCGCCAGCGGGACGTCCACGATTTTATCGCCGGACGTCTGAATCTTCCGCAGAGTCACACGCACCTCCGGCGCCACTTCCTGAATCTTAGATTGGAACCATTCGCTTTGACAGAGAGCCAATTTGCTTCCCCGTGTGCCAAGGACCAAGGTTGAACGCCGATGATGCTGTGTCGACACGAAGAGAGCCGTTCCCTTTATTAAAATGGTTAGTGGGCTTGTTTGCGCATTGACGGTTGTTGGGCCGGCTCCTCAGATTCTACGCCATCGGATCGGTCGTTGGGGTAGCGCGGCAGTTCAGCATACTCTTCCGATTGTCGACTTGGTGGGGATGGTCGGTCGAGGTAAAAAAACCGACGGGCCGCTTCAACGAACGCAGGGCCGCTCGAAGAGTTCACCTCGGTCTTCAACGTGACCATGGTGCGATGAATCAATTTGTTCACGATCGATGAGGCCAGTCCTTCGACCAACTCGCGATCCTGTCGAGAAAGATGCCCCAACCGACCTAATACTTTTTCAACCTCAGCTCGCTTGATATCGTCCGCCCGGTTCCGGAGGGCGACGATCGTCGGAGTGACCTCCAAAGATTTCATCCACTCGAGTATGGTGGTCACTTCCTCAAGGACCATCCGCTCGGCCTTTTCCGCCTCTTGGAGCCGCTCGGCTCGGTTCTGCTCGACCCGATGCGTCAGATCATCAATGTCGAAGAGAAAGGCATTGTCGACATGACGAACAGCTGGATCGATATTTCGAGGAACGGAAATATCGATCAAGAACATCGGACGATTCATTCGCTCTTTGACGGCGCGATGCACGTCCTCCGCACCGACAAGATAATGTGACGCACCTGTGGAGACCAGTACGATATCCGCCGATGCCATGTCGTCTTTAAACTGATCGAATGGGACCGCGGTTCCACCGAATTTGGCAGCCAGATCCACCGCATGCTGCGGAGTTCTTGTCGTGATCCGCACATGCTCGACCCCGTGTGCGATCAAATGTCGGGCCGCCAACTTGGCCATCTCCCCCGCTCCGATCAGCAGCACGGTCTTCTCCTCGAGATTCGAGAAAATTTTCTTCGCCAGCTCGACCGCGGCATAACTGACCGAGACCGCCATTTCTGCGATTTTTGTTTCGGTCCGCACCCGTTTGGCGACCGAGATCGCCTTCTTGACGACTTTATTCATGATCACGCCGGTTGTCTTATGAGCCAGTGCAATTTCAAACGCGTCTTTGAGTTGTCCCAGGATCTGCGATTCCCCGATGATCATCGAGTCGAGGCTTGCCGCTACTCTGAAGAGATGTGCGATGGCCCGGTCCCCGGTATGCCAATACAGATGCGGGGTCAGCTGCTCGGAAGACAACGACAAATGCGTGTCGGCAAGAAATTCTTGAATCCGGCCATAGCCCGTGTCCGCGTCGTCGACGACGGAGTACACTTCGACTCGATTACAGGTCGAAAGGAGGATGCCTTCCTTGATGCCGGAATACGAACACAAGCGAGTGAGGGCTTCGCCCAGGCGACTCTCGGGAACGGCCAGCTGCTCTCGGATCTCGACCGGGGCGGTCTTATGGCTTAATCCAACGACGATCAGATGCATGAGACCACGACACCCCCGTTATGACGATGCATTATGTCCCTTGAGCACGACGCCCACGAGTGTCAGAATCACGCCGGCAAATCCGATGACAGTCAGGTATGCCGCGCGTTTGGCCCTCCACCCGACGGTCAATCTTCCCAGCAGCACAACGAAGTAGAAGACCCAGGTGACCAGCGCCCATGTCTGTTCCGGGTTCCAACTGACATAGGATCCACGCGCAAAATCAGCCGAGATGGCTCCTGTCACGATGCCCAGTGTGAGCAGTGGAAATCCCAAGACGATCGATTGTTGATTCAAGTGGTCGAGAAAATCGAGCGCAGGCAGCTTGCTGTACAGCACGTTGAACTGTTTGGACTTGAGGAGCCGATCTTGAATCAGGTACATCACTCCCGCAACGAAGGCCACGGTGAACCCCACGGTCCCCAACATGCTGAGCGTCACATGAAACCACAACGTTTTCAGAACGGGTTGCAGCGTGGGCACGGTTTCGGGTAAGGCTGCAGCCGAGACCAAGGCGACGAGGGCCAAGGGCACCATGAAGGACCCAAGAACATAGATCCGATGACGGAACTCGACCACCAGAAACACAAGGATGATCATCCAAGAGAGGAAGGAGAGGGCTTCGGAAAAACTGGGTGGTGCCGAGGAAGAGGCTCCGAGCATTCTGATGGCGAGAGCGATCGTGTGGGAAACGAATCCACCTACCGTAATGCCGAGCGAGATTTTTGAGAGGGCTTCTGAACGCCGCAGCGAATAGGAAAAAAACGATACCGTGGCCGCAATGTACAGGACCAGGGTAATCATGAAACAGACGGCTGCCATCGGGAATGCCCTTGCAGTGCTCCAGGATCTTAAGTCAACAGAATAAGTGGGAAATTATATCGATGCCTACCAAACGGAGTCAACAAAACCTCAGAGCTGCGACGGCCTCTGAAACCAGGCCCGTTCGAAGCGGCAGGCTCTATGTTGTGGCAGTACCCATTGGACATCCGGACGATTTCACCGTTCGCGCCATCCGAGTTTTGAAGACGGTCGATATCATCGCCTCAGAAGATCCTCAAGCGACGCAGCAACTACTCGCGCATCATCAGATTCGAGGGACGGTGATCAGCTATGGTCCGTGGAATCTGAAAGAAAAAGTAGCGGTTCTTCTGCAGCGCCTTCAGCAAGGCGCTGATGTCGCGCTTGTATCAGACTGTGGATCCCCTCTGATCGCCGATCCCGGCCATCTCCTCGTGGCTGCCGCTCATGCCAATCGCATCCCTGTCGTCCCGGTTCCGGGCCCCTCTGCAGTCATTGCTGCTCTCTCTACGGCGGGATTGCCCTGCAACTCATTCTTCTTCTTGGGGCATTTGCCGAACAACCCTACACATATCGTTCGCTGTCTGACCGACGCGTTGAAACGGGAAGTTCCAACTATGGTCTTTTGCACGGCAACATCGGCTGTCTGCGCATTACAGACTCTGATAGGCATTGCCCCACGACGTCGTATCGTGCTGGCCTGCGACTTGACGAGGTCAAATGAACGTATTCTTTGCGGGAACGCACGTCAGGTAAGCCAGGGACTATCCGGCCTACTGGGTCAAGACATGACGTTTATTGTGGCAGGAAAAAACTTCCGGTGATGATGAGAGACAAGAAGAGCTTCGTCTAGCCGAAGTCTTCCCGACGAATCAAAAGTCTATAGGCCTGCTCCACTCGCTCTTGGGCCAATACCGTGTGTCCTTCATTTTCGACACTGCGCGGCACGTTCCTGATAGGGTCTCCATCGTCTAACAAGACCGACAAGATCTCCCCTGCCTCCATCGTTTCAAGCTTGAGCTTGGTCTTCACGAAGTTGTAGGGACAAATCACACCACGTAGATCGAGCTCGGAGGTCGGGACGTTCTGATTGTCGCTCATGTCACCAACTCATACAGCCCAGAACAGACTCGTGATTTCAGACTCTCGTGAGAATGAAGAATTCGACGATTCTAGGCGAAGCCCCCAAGAAAAAAGGGGCAGCCAACACTGCCCCTTCTATCAATCCTAAGTGTCACCTTAGCTTCAATTGAATCCTTTTACTAAATTTGGCTTTGACGTATCGGTTCCGTAGTCAGACGTGTTAGGGACCTTTGTTTCTGGAGTTACTGTTTTATACCCCCATCCCGGCTGTGGTTCGCAATTCCAGCATGGAGCTGAACCAGTGTATTCACCGATTGTGGTGTCTATTATCCCAGTAATCTTGCCGGGCAATACGGATCCCGCCACCCCACCTGTCGTACTTCCACTAGTCGTCTCAATTGCGCGCTCAGTCGAGGGATTCGGACGCTGGCCTAAGCCACCAAACCCGGCGAGTCGTTCATTACCGCGCAACAAATATACTTCCCGAACGATCTTCCGACCGACTCCATACTGCTGGTTTGGCGTGATCGCTTCAACAACTTGGAGAGAAATATCATCGCCATTATTCAGCACCTTAATCTGATCCAAGCTCGTTCTTTCGTCGAAGTAAACAGTCATGGAGCTCATGGCTCCCGTACCAGCACGACCCTCATCATGAGAGCTTCCTCCAGTCTCCAGATGCATTTTCCCAGCTGGGAAATCGATAGCCAATACACGTCCGTAGATCGTCTCAGGGAGCGATAGACGATCGAGAAATGCATTTCGATCGAAAGCCTGAACGCGATTCGCGTTCCCTGAAACATCTCCAACTCCTGTTCCTACTCCCATTGCGGATCCACCGGATGATTGCTGGAGCCGCTCTTGAGCTATTGCAACATTCAAAGAGCCAACGCAAAGTAGTGCGGCTCCCAATGCCAACATTGTACGCATGTGCTGCCTCCTTATAAGTTGACGGCGATGCCATGAAAATAAATCGAACGAGTATTCTGAAGGAAATAGATGATGATACTTTGCAGGTCGACGGTACTCATACGTTATTGAGAAACATGGCAGAACCTAGGCTAATAGCGCGCCGGTGTCAAGGGGGTCATTGCATCATCCATGTGTACCAGCTCCTGATGCTATCTTTTATTACACCTGCTTATTCAGTCTACCAGAGCCACTAGGATAATTGAGACGGCTCAACAAGCATCGTTTGGTGCCCGGAGGGAGGGTCGAACTCCCACTCTCTTGCGAGAACCGGATTTTGAGTCCGGCGCGTCTGCCAGTTCCGCCATCCGGGCACACACCGCTTCGCTTTACGCGGGTGTGTTTCTAGCATGACGCTGTGACAGGGTCAATCGGCATGAGGCCCAAATCGTAAAGGATCTGAGGGAGTAGCTATAGTATAAGGTGCTCAAAAAATTCGTACCACCTCCCTCCTCGAAATAAGACCGATCCATTATTTTATATTTAGAGGTCCAACCTTCTCCTACCCTTACTCCGATCATGCCAGGGTTAATGTTAATTATCATGGCTGAAGTGTTTGTGAAAACATACAGGTAACCATCAAGTAATCTCAAGTAATCTATAGCCCATAAACCATGTTTTTCACCAGGATCGAGACATACCCCTTGCCTTAATAATTCATCTGTAATATACATCCCACATACATACATAAAGGAATCTGCCGCGTAATCCTACTAATAAATAGAGCTATTCTTGGTTTTTTAAACGGAGCCGATGCGGGTTGCCAAGCATATTGCGGGATGATGATAGGTCGACTCTTTCATAAGCAAGAGAGAGTGTGCGTAACTACACCTTTTAATTAAGGAGAACATCATGCTGAAATGGTTGACGTTTCGAATTGCCTGCAGCGTGCTCCTCTTTAGCGGCATCTTTACCCCTGAAGCCCACGCGTATATCGATCCTGGAAGTGGAAGTGTTTTACTCCAACTCATTCTTGGAGGTATCGCCGGCATTGGAGTTGTCGCCAAGTTGTACTGGGGGCGAGCAAAGGAGCGGTATCGATCCTTGTTAGGCAAGGACAAGTGATGAATAAGTCAACGACAGTACACTCGGCTCGACCTTTGAGAGTCGGTGGGTCTTTTCGAGATCCGAGCGGGCGTGTCTATCGTCAGGGTGACCGCATTTTCCGGACCGTCACACATACAGGGAAAGAGCAATTCGACTTTGTACGTCGGTCCGGACTCTTCGAGTTGCTCATGCAAGACGGACGTCTCTTGCCCTTCGAGGTTATAACAGAGGGAGTGGCCATCCCTGATGGGTTCGAGGAAGCGGCGTCCTATGTGCTTGAGGTGCCAAAGCTCACGTTTGTATCGTTCCCTTACGAATGGCCGTTCCCCGCGCTGAAAGCTGCTGCCCTTTTACATCTGGATATTCAGCTTACTGCACTTGACCGCAACGTGACGCTGTCTGACGCCTCTGCATACAATGTTCAGTTCATTGGTGCCACTCCCACATTTATCGACCATCTTTCATTTCGACGATATGAACACGGCGAGATGTGGGCAGGTCATCGACAGTTTTGCGAGCAGTTTCTGATTCCTCTCTTGTTGAGGTCACTGTTTGGCATTCCCCACAACGCATGGTATCGCGGGAGTCTGGAAGGGATTCCAGTCGTTGAATTCAGCCACTTACTCACATGGCGGCACTACCTCAAAAAGGATTTGCTAACACATATTGTCCTCCAGTCCTGGCTACAGCGATCAACCCAGTCTACTTTACGAGGGCAGGATCTCAACAAAACCACCGCAAAAGAGGGGGCCCTTCCCATGCAGGCCTATCGAAGGCTCCTCACCGGCCTGCGTGATTGGATTAGTAGTCTTGAGCCTCTAAAAAAATCCAGTAAGTCGACTTGGCAAGACTATGCCAAGGATAACTCGTACCAAGCCAACGAATTGCGTCAGAAAGCGGCCTTCGTGCGGGACTTTGCTGCGCAGCATTTGCCTCGGCAATTGTGGGATTTTGGCTGCAATGTCGGGGTTTTTGCAAAAGCTGCAGTAGAAGGCGGCGCGGAGTATGTCGTCGGGTTTGATTTCGATCAAGGGGCGCTCGACGGGTGTTACGCGGAGGCACAAGCAAGTCAAATGCCTATTCAAACAGTCGTGATGGACATGGCTAATATAAGCCCAGACCAAGGATGGATGGGAATTGAACGGGAAGGACTTGCCGCTCGTCGATCAGCCGATGCCCTGGTCGCGCTCGCCGTGGTGCATCACCTGGCTATTTCACGGAACATTCCATTCGGAGAGCTTTTGGATTGGCTTATCGATCTCGCTCCTTATGGGGTGATCGAGTTCGTCCCCAAAACAGATCCTATGGTGCAGAAACTTTTGGTGCTTCGGGCAGATATTTTTGAAGACTATACGTGGGATTTTTTCACTGACCGTATCGCCAAGAAGGCACGGATCGATCGTATTCTTCAAATTGGAAAACATGGGCGCACTCTCGTGAGTTATAGTCGGCACGGATATGAAGAGATCTGCCGAGAGTGACCCCTGTAAAGCCGGCGCAGCCCTCAGAAACATCCTGGCTAGACCATAGAATCCACCTTGCGATCACCCTCCCCTTCCTCGCCTTGCTAACCCCCATTACGGTCTACCTGACGAGTCGGGGCTATCCTCTGACGAGTCCAGAGATCCTGCTCATCCTTGCGGGAATGTTGTGCGTTTCAGCTGTGATCGGGTTGCTCCGTCGTGCTGGCGGTAGGCGAATGTACGCCGTGTGCGTGAGTGGCCTTCTCACAGTTGCTGCCGACCATCTACATTTGGTCGAGGGGATTATACAAGGCCGCGCCATTACGCTCTTTGTCATTTTCTGTGTACTCATGGCTCTCATACGACGTTTCGAAAAGACCACGACATTGGCAGTAACGGCATTTCTGTGCGTGTTTGTGATTTCGACCGTCTTGGGTAACGGATTTGAGACCGAGTCAGGTCCTGCTGTGACTGCGCCGCACATGGATGCGATAACCGATGGTCCGCCGCGACTTATTCATCTGATTCTGGATGAACATCAAGGTATCGAGGGAATCCCCCTCGATACCGACTATGCTAGAAAGCTGAAAGACAAAATCAAAGAATTCTATCAACGCTACGGATTTAATCTGTATGGAGGGGCATACAGTCATTACTTTGAAACGGTAGACTCGATCCCAAATCTCGTGAATTTTTCAGCGGAAAGCGTCTCTCGGATACTCGTAACGGGTGAGCCCCCTCCGTATCACTTGCCCCAGAACCGCTATTTCCAATTCCTGAAAAGTATGGGGTATCAAATCCATGTTATAGACGGAGACTTTCTAGATTTTTGCTCGAGCCCAGATGCGCAACCTCAGTCCTGTACGAAATATCGATGGGCTACCTTGAGCAATGTGGCGAAACTGGATGACCCAGTACTTACGAAAACGGCGATGGTTCTAGCTGTCTTCGTGGCTAGTTACCCTCGATATCAGGGGATCCTGAATCTCTACGAACAGCGGGTACGTCCATTTTTGCTCTCGCGCGGAGTGGCCGCTCCGGTCATTAATCATGACTCCCTTTGGACAAGGCGACGTCTCCAACCGTTTTCAGTGAATACGATGGCGGCAATGGACACGTTATCGGCGAGCACCCAGCAACTTACTCCTGGGCACATGCTCTTTGCGCATCTCTTGCTCCCGCATTTCCCCTATGTGTACAGGGAGGATTGTTCTCATCGGGCGATTCCGGAATCAATGGATAACATGGAGGAGGTTCCTCCGGAGTTGCGCACAACCGAAGACAGAAGGGTTCGCTTTGATCAATATTTGAGGCAGGTGGAGTGTCTCTATGTCAGATTGGATGAATTATTTCAGAAGATGCAGTCGTCTGGGATGTTCGGCAATTCAATCATCATTGTTCACGGAGACCATGGAGCACGATTGGGGCTCCGACATCCAATATCGAAAGAGCAGGACCAACTCACGGTAGCCGATTACCAGGATGGGTTGTCAACACTGTTTGCCGCCAAGATCCCTGGGAGGCCTGGCGGTTATGATCCCTCACTGCATGCTATCGATGAACTCTTGGTGCAAACGCTTGGCAGCGCTGTTGGCACGGCCCCTTCCCTTGCTGTCCCACGGCAAGAACCATTTGCTTATCTGTATTCCGGAGGTCGGAGAGAGCAACGGCTTGTGGAAATGCCCTGGCACCCTTCGAACTAGTCGCGCAGCATCGTCGCTCTTCAATCGAACTCGCTTCAGGTGCGGAGCACCCTGCGGATCCACCATCGCCAGAATTTTCAAGCCTTTGGCGCATTTCGACACCTTTCGTGAGGGCCTCGCGTTGACACCACTGATCGCAGTGATGCACCACTCGGCCTCATCCAGATTGACGGCGAGGCCGATATCATAGGCGAACAGGGCATAACGGGTTCCTAGTTCGATCATTGAGAGAAGGGGCATTCATAAAAATCATCAAAGCCTGGTCGACACACGCGCTAGGAAGCTTCGAGGCAAAGGGGAAAAACCGCCGATCACGGAAGTCGACTCCAAAAATCATGCGAGCATACCGATAGTTTTCTTTTCAGCCGTCCACCATGCCGGCATACCTGTCTCTCGCGGCTGTGTGGAGTGACTACCAACACAGGCTTCGCAAAGCTATCACTAATGTCGGCGGACACTCGCCGATCTTGTCTACTAAAGCATGACCGAGAGGTGAGGAGTGTTCTCATGGGCGGCTGTTGCGTCTGCTTGTCGCGGGGAAGGTTCACGAAAGACTGCCGGCGCCATTGCGATTGTTAATCATCTCTCAGCATCGCGATCTGTTCCGGTTGTTCCGGCAATGGATCTAAGTCCGGCGTCACGCCGGATGCTTGTCTGCGCCGAGGTTGTCCGACGGGGTCGGCGCCCAATCGGTGCGAGCCGAATGGACTCGATGTATGCTGAGCGCATTCGTATTGAACGAGTCAAAAATAGGGTCACATATATAATATAGGGTCAGCTCTTGAATCATGCGTGTGGTGCGCTCGACTCCAGGAAATTGTTCCATCGCCTCAATGAGAATCCGATCTTGTTCTCGTTATATCTCTGTGCCTTCGGTCATCCTCTACGACAGAGTGGCCGCAGGCCACAGCACGATGACCACCCAGTAGGGTTCCAATTCATGGCGTAGCAAATACTGAAATGGCAGATGTACCCAAGGAGGCGACGGGATTGGGATTCGCAGATCGCCAAGCTCTCGGAGTAGGTTCTAACGAGGAGAATCATGTATAGGCCCGTTGGACCTTTTTTTCATTGGAACATCTCTGCTAGAATGCCCTCGCAATACGTAAAGACGTGGATGTTGATTCCTGGCTATTTAACCTGACATCGTGTCCAAGAGAAAGGAGTTCCGTAGATATGGCAGAGGTTTCGTGTGTGACCTGCGGACAAGCCGGTGAAGCGATCACTGCTCCCCTGTTTCTCGGCAAGCTTGAAACAGAGGTGAAAAGCAAGGTTTGCGCAGATTGTTGGAAGAAGTGGGAAGGCATGCGCGTGATGGTCATCAATGAGTATCAAGTGAATCTCGGCGATGAGAGTGGACGTGAGCTGGTTCGAAAGCAGATGAAGGCGTTTTTGAAACTAGGCGAACAGGTCGATTCCTCGAAGGTTGCAGAGAATTACCGTCCACCGAGCAGCTGACCGGACATTACTTCCCGGGATCGAGCTGGCACGCATTGCCTTTTGTTTTTCCTTGTCTTGTCGCGGGGTTCGTTGACTTCATGAATTCGAAAGTGCTATTCTGATTTGATGTTTCATGTGTTCTGTTTAGAGAACGTTAAGCGTTTAGAGGACTGAATGATCACTCAGGTGCAGGTCAAGGGGCTCATGTTTGACCCGTATAATAATGCGTATATCGTCATCCTGCGCGACGATGAGCAGTCGGAGATGCTTCCGATCTGGGTGGGAAAATCTGAGGCGAGCTCGATCAGTTTGGCACTTGAGAATGTCGCTCCTCCCCGCCCGATGACTCATGATTTCATGAAGTCGTATCTGGACGCCTTTGACGCAAAAGTCATCAGTGTCGTCATCACCGACCTCAACGAGAATACGTATTTCGCGAAAATACATCTAACCTACGTAGATTCCGAATACACCGTCGATGCTCGCCCCAGTGATGCCATTGCCCTTGCGCTGCGGTCTCACGCTCCGATTTTTGCGAGCGAGTCTGTGATTCGCAAACAAAGCTCGGAAGAACTCGATCAGTGGCTGGAGAATCTGAAGCCCGAAGATTTTGGGAAATTGGATTCCTGATGGAAACACGCGCGACACAAGAAACGGAATCCTTGATTCAACTCACGGTCGATCGAGTCGTCGAAGACTCGAATACCGATACGCGGATTATCGTGCTCGTCCGTTCGGACGGTGGGACGGACCATTTCATGGTATGGGTCGGATCCTCCGAAGGAGAAGCCATCAAACGGGCGTTGGATGCAGCAGTTACCCCACGGCCGATGAGCCACGACCTGGTCAAGAGCTTTGGTGAGCACTTGGGGATCAAAACGGACCGTGTGGTGTTGACTGATGTCAAGGGTAGTACGTACTATGCCACGGTCTTTCTCGAAAATAAGGGAGTTGCCCGAACCATCGACGCCAGGCCGAGCGACGCCATCGCATTGGCTCTCCGATGTCAGGCCCCGATTTATGTGACGCAGGATGTGTGGAAACGACGGAGCGGTCAAAATCTGGATGCCTGGTTATCCAAGCTGGAAACTAAGGAAGCATAACCTCAATACTCGCGCGAAAGCGTGATCGACGTGGAGACGATGAAGATGACGTACGTTGAAAAGCCGATTCTCGTGAAAGAATCCTGGCACCTTGTGGATGCCGATGGGAAAACCTTAGGACGCTTGGCCGCAAGGGTGGCGAGTGTACTCAGGGGAAAGCATCGGCCTACATTCACTCCGAATGTTGATATGGGTGATCACGTCGTGATCGTGAATGCTGAAAAGATTCGGCTTACCGGTGCGAAGATGGAAACCAAGCTGTATCGGCGGCACACCGGATACCCCGGAGGCTTGAAGACGGCCACCGCTGAGCATCTGTTTCGAAAGGATCCTACCCAACTCCTGACCAAGGCGATCGGAGGGATGCTTCCCAAGACCCCGCTGGGGAATGGTATGGCACGAAAGCTCCGTGTCTACGTGGGGCCGAACCATCCACATCATGCTCAACACCCGGAGCCAATTTCTTTATAGAAGTCCATCAGCTTCCAAACAGAAGGAGACATGTCGCATGGCAGTGGTGACACAGTACGCAACGGGTCGGAGAAAGTGTGCAATCGCCAGAGCCTGGGTTACAGGAACAGCAGGTGAAATCACAGTGAACGATAAACCGCTAGAGCAGGCCTTTCCGCGCTTGACGCTTCGGCAAATCATTCAACTGCCGCTTGAGATGGCCGGCGTCATAGATAAGTATTCGATCAGCGCAACAGTGTATGGCGGGGGGCCGACCGGGCAAGCAGGTGCGCTTCGCCATGCGATTGCGCGCGCACTCGTTGCAATGACGCCTTCCACACGAGGCCCGTTGAAGAAAGAGGGATTGCTCACCCGTGACTCACGAGTCAAGGAGCGCAAGAAGTACGGACAGAAGGGAGCCCGTAAGCGGTTCCAGTACTCCAAGCGCTAGGTCAAGGAGTCGACGAACTCGAAAGGGAAGGCTCCAGGCCTTCCCTTTTTTATGTCCGTGGAGTGGTGACAGGTCGCTTCGAACGGGATCTTGGGATGAGCAAGAAATTTCGCATCGCGATTGCCGGAGCCAGCGGATATGCCGGTGCAGAGCTTGTTCGGCTTGCCGCTGCCCATCCTTATTTCACGATTATGGCAGTGACCTCTGAAAAATCAGCGGGTCAGCCGATCTCATCCGTCTTTCCAAGCCTCAAGGGAATGATCGAGCATCGTTTCGAGGCTCTGACACCTGACGCATTGGCAGAACGAGCCGATGCGATTTTTCTGGCACTTCCCCATACGAAATCTCAGGATCCTGTCGCAGTCTGTGTCAAGGCCGGTAAACCGGTCGTTGATCTGAGCGCTGACTATCGGCTAAAGCAGGTAGGGACGTATGAAAAGTGGTATCAAACGACACACGCACATCCACATCTGCTGCAGAAAGCCGTCTATGGTCTGCCAGAACTCTATAGAAACGCGATTGCCAAGTCGAAATTGGTCGCATCACCCGGCTGTTATCCAACGGCCGCCATCCTCCAGTTGGCGCCGCTGTTCGCCGGAGGGCTTGTGCAGCCTGAGACCGTTGTCATCGATGCCAAATCCGGCGTGTCAGGGGCCGGACGAAGTCCGGCCCTTGCCTATCATTTCCCCGAAGCGCATGAGTCATTGGAGCCTTACAAGATCGGTCAACATCGTCATACGCCGGAAATCGAACAGGAATTGTCAGGGCTCATGGAAAAACTCGATACAGTGACCGTGACATTCACCCCTCACCTAGTCCCGATGAATCGAGGCATTCTGAGTACAGCCTACTGTAAGCCGGTACGGCCGATGGAATTGCCGGATCTTCGGGATTTGTATCGAGAGTTTTATAAGGGCGAGCGATTCGTTCGACTCTATGAGGATGTGGTCCCCAACCCACGCTACATCAAAGGAACCAACTACTGTGATGTTGGTGTATATGCAGATTCGCGAGCCGGATGGGTTGTGACGGTGGCTGCGGTCGATAATCTTGTCAAAGGCGCGGCAGGACAAGCCATTCAAGCGATGAATGTCATGCTTGGGATCCCCGAGGAGACCGGCCTGACCGCACCGGCGAGTTATCCCTAACCACAAACCAGTTAGTTATCGACCTCATCAACTGAACTCGCGAACAGATGAAACGAAAGCCTGTGGGGGTCACTGCGCCGATCGGATTTCAAGCCGCCGGTGTCCATTGCGGAATTAAGAAATCCGAACTGCTCGATCTTGCCCTCTGCGTATCCGAAGTCAGTGGACCGATCGCCGGAGTATTTACCAAGAATCGCGTTGCAGCCGCACCGGTGATTCTGGATCGACATCACCTTAGAGCTCATCAGGGACGGGCGATTATCGTCAATAGCGGTAATGCCAACGCCTGTACGGGCGGACGAGGCCTGATTGCCGCTCAAGCCATGGCAGCTGTCGTAGCTCGACAGTTGGCTATTCCCGTGGAACAAGTATTTGTGGGATCGACCGGCGTGATTGGTCGAGCGCTGCCGGTTGATCGCATTACCAGAGCTGTTCCAATATTGATCTCGTGCCTCAGCGTTGAGGGGGGCGATCAAGCGGCCCAAGCAATTTTGACCACCGACCTCCGACCGAAAACCGTGGCAGTGAAGGCCACGATAGGCGGTCGCCTCATCACCATCGGAGGGATGGCAAAGGGCTCAGGCATGATCCATCCGAACATGGCAACCATGCTCGCCTATTTGACGACCGATGCTGCGATTACTCCATCTGCCCTTCAGCGCGCGCTGAAATCGGCGACGGATCGGTCATTCAACTGCATTACTGTCGATGGCGATACCAGCACAAACGATACAGTGCTCTGCCTCGCCAATGGCTTGGCAAAGAATCGAACGATTCAAATGGGGACGCGTTCCTATGGCATTTTCGAACGTGGTTTAACTGAGGCCGCGCAAGCCTTGGCCCTCATGATCTGTCGTGATGGCGAAGGGGTGACGAAGGTCGTGAAGATACTCGTCCAAGGAGCCACGACGACAACGGCGGCAAAACGAGTCGCTGCAACCGTAGCGACATCGAATCTGTTCAAGACCGCACTGTTCGGGGAAGATGCTAATTGGGGCAGAGTCATGGCAGCGATCGGGCGATCCGGTGTTGCAATCAATTCCGATAAGGTCGAGGTGCGATTCGACAATATCGTGATGGTGAGACGAGGGATGGGAACCGGGCTTGATGTGGAAAAGCAAATTGCCAAGGTCTTCAAGCGGAAAGAGTTCACCGTCGCGATCGATCTTGCACAGGGTTCAGCCTGTGCGCACATGTGGACCACGGATCTTTCCTATGACTACGTCCGTATTAACGCAAGCTATCGGTCCTAGTCTAAAAGAGGGGTTACGGGTTGAAACCTTCCCGGGACTATGGTAGCGTCGCCGGTCTGTATTTAAGAGGGGCCGACTCGCCTGCGCGAGACTCGGCACGAACCAACAAAATAACAATCAGCGTAAGATGCGCTGCGTAGCTTGAGAATAAGGGAGGCAATTCCCTCACCCGGTTGATGGGTGCTCTGCAAGCTTGAAGGGAGGTGAAGGCATGGGGGTGGTAGCGATCAAGGAACTGTTGGAAGCCGGTGTTCACTTTGGGCATCAGACGAACCGCTGGAATCCCAAGATGAAGAAGTTTTTGTTCGGGGAACGAAGCGGCATTTATATCATTGATCTCCAGCAAACTGTCGCACGGATGGAACACACCTATGCTTTTGTCCGGAACCTTGTCGCGGCGGGAGAAGCCGTCTTGTTCGTCGGCACGAAACGGCAGGCGGCGGAAATACTCGAAGAAGAAGCCAAACGGGCCAACATGTATTTCGTCAACCAGCGATGGCTGGGCGGCATGTTGACCAATTTCCAGACCATTCGACGCAGTATCGATAAAATGAAAAAGATGGAAACGACACTCCTCAATCCCAGCGAACATGGCCTCAAAAAGAAGGAAGTCCTTCTTATGCAGAAGGATATCGCCAAGCTCCAAAAGTATCTCTCAGGCATCAAGAACATGCGCGGTCTTCCTGGAGCCGTCTTCGTGCTCGATACGCGAGTCGAAAAAATTGCCGTACAGGAGGCCAAACGGCTCGATATCCCGGTTATTGCCATCTTGGATAGTAACTGCGACCCTGACAACATTGCCTACCCGATTCCTGGGAATGACGACGCCATTCGCTCGATCAAACTGATCACGTCCAAGATTGCCGATGCCTGCATTGAGGGTGCGCATCTTAAAACTCAGCGAGAGGAAGCAGCGTTCCAGTCAGCCCCTCCAAGCGGAGAAAAGAAGCCTGCCATGCGGGCTGAGACTGTTCCGGTTTCCTGATTCTCTCGAGAACCAATTCGTCAAACACGCGTCATGAATGTAACCGTGAAGGAACAATGAACCATGGCAGGATCCAGTCAGCTTGTGAAGGAACTTCGTGAAAAAACGGGAGCCGGAATTCTCGACTGTCAGAAGGCCCTTACTGAAAACGGGAATGATGTCGAGAAAGCCATCGATTACTTGCGCCAAAGGGGGCTGGCCACCGCGGCCCAAAAGGCCGGTCGGGAGACCAATCAAGGGTTGATCCACTCATACATCCACATGGGCGGAAAAATTGGAGTCCTGATTGAGGTCAATTGCGAAACCGATTTCGTGGCTCGCAACGAAGAGTTTAAGTCCTTCGTCAACGACCTGGCGCTTCAAATCGCCGCCGCTAAGCCTTCGTTTGTGAAACGCGAGGATGTTCCCTCCGATGTCGCCGATAAGGAGAAATCGATTTATGAAGGCCAGGCCAAAGAAATGGGGAAGCCTCCTGCCGCATGGCCGAAGATCGTCGAAGGGAAACTGGAAAAATTTTATCAGGAAAATTGTCTGCTTGAACAGTCATTCATCAAAGATCCGGCCGTCACCATCAAAGACCTACTCGCCCAAAAGGTCGCCAAGATTGGTGAGAACATGAACATCCGTCGTTTTACCCGTTATCAGTTAGGCGAAGCATGAGCACTGCCAAATACCGGCGTCTCCTTCTGAAAGTCAGTGGGGAGATGTTGGCTGGAGAGCAGGGCTACGGTATTCAGCCGTCTATTCTGGAAAATCTTGCCACGGAAATCGCCTCAGTGGTCGCGCTCGATGTGCAAGTCGCGATTGTCATAGGAGGAGGGAACATCTTTCGAGGGATCGCGGCAAGTGCTGCTGGCATGGAGCGTGCTTCGGCCGACTATATGGGAATGCTGGCGACGGTACTCAATGCGCTGGCTCTCCAGAATGCACTGGAACGCGTCGGTGTGATGACCCGCGTGCAATCTGCCATTGAGATGCGTCAGCTTGCGGAGGGATATATCCGCCGAAGGGCGATTCGTCATCTTGAAAAGAATCGTGTGGTGATTTTCGCCGGTGGGACGGGAAATCCTTATTTTTCAACGGATACGGCCGCTGTCCTTCGGGCCATGGAGATCAGCGCTCAGGTGATCATGAAGGGCACAAAAGTAGATGGAATCTATGAGGCCGATCCTGTGACAAATCCATCGGCAAAAAAATACGACACGATCTCCTTTCTCTCCATTCTCAATCAGAACCTCAAAGTCATGGATTCCACCGCGATCAGCCTGTGCATGGATAATAAGTTACCCCTCATTGTATTCAACTTAAAAATCAGTGGGAATTTTAAACGTGTGGCTGTAGGCGAGCCGCTCGGTACGTTAGTGACGACCGGCGATCGCTGACTCTCTCACGAGGTGTTTCATGTCCAACGCAGCGCCGATTCGGCAGTCGTTTACCGCTCAAATGGATCAGGCTCTCGAACATCTTCGAAAAGACTTGTCCGGCCTTCGAACCGGGCGAGCCTCTGTCGCCCTTCTGGACGGCGTTCGGGTTGACTACTACGGCACCATGACGCCGTTGAAACAGGTGGCCAATGTTGCGACTCCAGAAGCGCGGTTGATCACCGTTCAGCCGTGGGAGCCGAAGCTCATCAAGGAAATTGAGAAGGCGATTTCCAACTCAGGTTTGGGAGTGACGCCATCGAACGACGGCAAACTGATTCGCATTCCACTTCCGCTCTTGACGGAGGAGCGGCGTAAGGAGTTGACCAAGGTCTGCAAAAAACACGGTGAAGATACCAAGGTGAAGATACGAGGCTTCAGACGGGATGCGAATGAGGAGTTGAAGAAGCTCCAAAAAGATGCGAAGCTGACCGAGGACGAACTGCGCAAAGCGGAACAAGAGACTCAAAAGCTTATCGAGCAATACGGGCAGAAGATAGACGAGATCATCAAGAAAAAGGAACAAGAAATCATGGAGGTTTGAGTCCGACTTCCTGATTCTCTTTTCATCGCGTGCCGACTCCGTCAGCCTTTTCCCCCACCGTCGCCACCATTGATCTGACGGCTCTGGTCCATAATCTTCTCCAACTACGCCGTATCATTTCGCCTGGCTCCGACATTATGGCTGTAGTCAAGGCCAACGCGTATGGTCATGGAGCTACTGAAACGGCGCAGGCATTGATCCGTCATGGTGTCGTTCACCTGGCCGTGTTCTCGGTCCAAGAGGGAATCGCCCTCCGTCAGGCCGGCATTACGGTATCGATCGTGATCCTGGGGCCGGTATTTCCACAACAAGTTGAGGACCTCTTCTCTCATCGGCTCACTCCAGTAGTGAGTGATCCATCTACACTCGCAGCGCTGGGCCGGTGCGCGACTCAATACTCCGCCCCCTACCCGATTCATCTGAAGATTGACACCGGCATGGGACGGTTAGGCTTCACGCTCAATGAAGTCGAAGCCATCACGAAACACTCATTTCCCCCGTCCTTATATCTAGAAGGCCTGATGTCTCACCTGGCCGATTCGGATGGGTTGGATACTGATTCGACCGAGCAGCAGATCAATTGCTTCGAGCGGACGCTCAAAGTCGTGCGCGAGGCGGGATTTAGCATTCCACTGATTCATCTAGCAAATAGCGCCGGTATCGTTCGTTTCCCATCAGCTCACTACTCCTTGGTTCGGCCGGGCATCATGCTCTATGGATATCACACACTGCCTCTTTCCATTCAGCCTCCTGATCTTAGACCGATTCTCTCTCTTACGACCAGGATTGCGCAGCTCAGATTGATTCAACCGGGAGAAACTGTCAGTTACAACCGCACGTTCATGGCCAGACGTCCGACCAGAATAGCCGTTCTTCCGATCGGCTATTCCGGTGGGGTCAGTCGACACTTATCCAATCGGGGGCAGGTGCTCATTCGAGGGCAACGGGCTACTATCGTGGGCATCGTCTGCATGGATATGGTGATGGTAGATGTGACGGAAATCTCGCATGTTACCGTCGGAGACGAAGTTGTTTTGATTGGGAAACAGGGAACTGAACAAATTACAGCCCACGATATTGCGGAATGGACTGACACAATTTCATATGAAGTGCTCTGTGCAATCAACCCACAGATTCCACGTTTCTATCGCTGCTCTTCGTAAGACCTTCCGCATGTGTTGTGCCACGCCTCAAGAACTGTGACATCTGGTGGAGAGGCTTAGCTAGAAGCTAGCGCGGATGGAAAACCCACCGGCGTGTACTGTCGAAGTGTAGAGCCCATTTACTGTTGCGCGTAGGCCGGTATTTCCCGAAATGGTTCGAGGCTCAAGGAGAAACGCCTGATAGGAGACATCCAGGCCGACGAGTTTTGTCTTGACCGGTCCGATGCCAAAACTTCCGCATGGTATGAGTCCAAACAATGATCCATTTCCTTGGCAAATGAGTCCGATACCGCTCGAAACCACATGCCAGTCAGCCGATGGAACACTAGGAGTGAAATTGAGATCCGGCACTTGCGTCTGCTGGTTTGTATAGCCGCCCCGTATCGCTATCTCCCAGCCCGGCAGGCGATTGATCTTCAACCATCGATACTCGGTCCCAGCCAAAATGGCATAGGTGCCTCTCCAGTTTTGTGGTTGAGGAATGACCGTTCCATTGGCTAGATGGATATCCAAATTCCTGACCGACTTCCAACCCACGTAATCCACGTTAAGTTCGAGTTTCCACTCGCGCTCCGTGTCCCGAATGGGCCACAACGCGACCCCGCCGGTGATCACCTGCGGCAAGACAAAGGTTGTGGTTGCATCTTGAATCTTGATGCCGTTGATTAATAATGCCCCATCCAGGTGCAGGGTCGCCTGGCTTCTGTACACGACGGCGAGATTTGCAATGGGCTGCCCGTCCTTATTCCGAAGCGCGGTGTACAAGGCGCTGACGTTGAAGCCAGGCGCGGTCCCGTTACCATTAAATTCGACTTTGCTTCCAGCGGGTGCCAGGCCGCCCGGTGAAACGGATTGTAATTCTGCATGCCCTTCGCCGAAAAAGCTGGCAAATGTATAGATGTCGGCACCGGCGCCAATCGAGAAATCAGGGAAAAGCTGGTAGGCGAAGGTCGGTTTGATATCAAAAAGGGGTAAGGCGGAAAACGTCGTAATCCCGTTGAATGGGCCGGTTTCAGGCCATCTCATCACCGAGCCGAAGGGAGTGGTGATTCCCACTCCTACCGTCAGTTTGTTGAGCGAGGAGACACCAATATCTTGCAGGTTTACCGTGATATAGCCATGGCCAGGACCAGGCCACGCGAAGGCGCCATCGCGGTCACCGGTTATCGAGAGGCCGGTAGGACTTTTAAACTCGGATGTCCCGCCGACAAAGGTTCCCCCTGCCAGCACCTGCACTCCGCGAAGCTGCGTCATCCCGGCCGGGTTATAATGCAGAGCTGAAGGAGTATCTGCTTGTGCGGCGAAGGCATTTCCCATCCCGGATGCCGCCGCGTCCTGTCCATAGATCCGAGGGGCTTGAGCGAATACGGGAGAGGCGGCGCAGACTCCGACAAATACAACCAGTATGGCGAGAGTCACAACGCAGTCTGTCTTGGCGGAATTCTTGGCTAAGCCACAGCACCCGTTGGAGGATTCAGGGGCAGCATGATGAATCATTGCCGGCTTTTCACGCACCGTGAAACCAACGATCCATGGCCTGCTGAAGCGCCCCTGAGTCAAAAGGTTTGAGCAAGTAGGCTTGAGCTCCCATTTCAATTGCTTTGACAGCAAGTTCCTGGGATCCTGACGCGGTAATCATGATGATGGGGATCTGCTGATTTGTCTGGCGGATTCTCCGAAGGACTTCCAACCCGTCGATCTGCCCGATTCCGATGTCCAGAATCATTCCATGAAATTCCTGTGAGCGGAAGGCTTCCAACGCCTCCTGACCATCCAAGGCCGAAAAAGTCTGGCAGCCGTTGGCCCGCAGGCGATCGTGTAGGAGTTGTTGGATATCGGTGTCGTCATCCACGACCAGAATATGTCTATCAGTGAGATGTGAGCTGACGATAGGTATGAGCTCGACCGAATGAATTGGAATCGTGAACGATACCTCAGCGCCTCCTCTCTCATGATTACGCGCCGCCACCTGCCCTCCTTGCAATTCAACCAATGTCTTCACGATCGAAAGCCCCAGGCCCAAGCCTTTGGGTGCGGGACGTTGGTTCTGCTGAATGCGGAAGAACGGGTCGAAAATCTTGTCGAGGTGCTCGGGAGGAATGCCGGGGCCGGTATCCTGAACGAAGACGGTGGCCGTTCGCTCGTTCGGCAGCTCACAGGCGACCGTCACGTGGCCACCAGGAGGTGTGAATTTGATAGCGTTTTGCACTAAATTGACGACGGTCTGAATCAAACGATCCCGATCAGCCCAGACGACGACGCTGGAACCGGGAGGACTGAATTCGATGGTTTGCTGTTTGGCCTGAGCCAGCGGTTTCAGTTGTTCGATCACGTCGCTCAGGCAGTGTTCAAGCTGCACATCGGTCGGATGGACCTCCAATCGCCCGGTCTCGATACGGGTCCGATCGAGGAGGTCTTCAATCATCCGTACCAGTCGGTCTGAGTTGTCTGACATGCGCACAAGGTAGCGCTGTTGTTTCTCATTCAACGGACCGGTGAGGCCGTCCAGCAGATTTTGAATAAAACCTTTGATTGAAGTAAGGGGTGTTCGCAGCTCATGGGACACATGGGAAAGAAATTGTGCACGGAGTCGATCGGCTCGTTCCAACGCTTCGGTCCGTTCCTTTACTTTTAGCTCCAGGCCCTCATTCCATTCTTCGATCTGTTGGTAGGCCGATGCATTATCTAAGGCGATCGAAACCTGACTCGCGACTGTCTTCATCAGATCCATGTCGTCTTCGGTCACGCTTTGGTTGTGTGACCGATCGACGGTCAGCATCCCCCACACGCGGCCCTTGGTCTTGATAGGGACCACGACCAAGCCCTTAGTCCGACTCAATTCCGCTAAACGTTGATTCAGCGGATGGAGTCTCTGCCGAATCGTTTCAATGTCTTTGACCAAGAGTGGACTGCCCTGCAACACCACCACCCCTTCAGGACTTTCGCGATCGGTGATTGGAATCCGGCAAGACTGAGCGAATGCTTCGACCTCCGGAGGCGCTCCGATCAG
>JAHBWT010000053.1 GCA_019636815.1 Nitrospira sp. | reverse complement strand
GCGCTCTTGACTCGCCATATGTATGTCCCTCCTTGTTTAAAACAACCTCCGCATGAACCGAATCGTTATGCAGGTCCGGAGACCCGCCAATTCCTGAATCGATTGGATTTTGAGAATTCATACCCGATCAAAGCGAGCAGGAGCAGAATGGCCAACGGCCCAATCGATTTTCGTGCAAGTTGTGTATAGTCAGCCTGCTGCACCCTGAGGACATAGGACGATGAACTGAGCCCTTCCGGTGAGACAATCAGCGTATAGAGCCCTTTCGCCAGCGTGGTTTCACCTCTGACCACACCATCCGGATGGATTGCCGGAGGCCAATACGCCACCGTCTGATCTTCGGCAGCTTCGTTGAGGCCTCGTACCACTCGCACGCCGACTGCGGTATTCCGCAACCCTGCGTCCACGAGGTCTACGACTAGAAATGTCTCGCCTTCACCGGGAATTTCGGTACAGTACTGCGCCTTAGCCTCATTGTGCGGTTGGTACGCGTTCAAATGAATGAGATTACCCCCAACTCGTCGGACGCAACTATCTTCCTCGATGGTGACTTTGCCATGAGCATAGGCAAATCCTGGCAGGAATGCCGTCAGAAGCAGCGCGCATACCCCGATGACCCGATGGCACAAGACCGTTCGTTTGAGTCCAACCATACTGCCCCTTGATGCCCCATATCTCAATCTCAGTCCGATTACGACGCTCAGCGCAACCACGACAACAACCACCGTCGTCATCATCGCTGCTCACCCCCTTCTTACACCCTAACCTGTTATAAGCATACCCTCCCAAAGATGAAGGAGGCATTAGAAGTTCATGAAGAAATCTTCATGATTCTGGCCTCCTCCTAAGGCAGAAGAGGAACTTATAGCATTGACGGAGAGGCCTGAGAATTTAAGCGTTTAGATGCGGATGCGGATCTTGATCTACCAGATGTCGCCTTCGGGTTGATCGGCTACGGCTGGTGCAAGCAAGGAGAAGTTGAAGAGACGTGGATCCATCAAGAGCGATGGCGCTACGTTGGTCAACGCCGCCGCAATGCTGTCACCACAACCTGGGGACTCCCGTTCCCATTCCCGAAGCATGGCCTTCACTTTTTTTCGTTTCAGATCCTCCTGCGCCCCACAGAGATCGCACGGAATGATCGGAAATGCGCGTCGCTCCGCATACCGTGCAAGGTCCGTCTCCTTCACGAAGGCCAGCGGGCGGATGACGATGTGGCGTCCATCCTTTGAGCGCAGCTTGGGTGGAATGGCCTTCAGCTTCCCCGTATAAAAAAGATTGAGGAATAACGTCTCGATGATATCGTCGCGGTGATGTCCCAATGCGATCTTCGTGGCGCCGATCTCCGTGGCAATTCGATACAGATGTCCCCGGCGTAACCGTGAACACAGCGAGCACGTCGTCTGTCCCTCGGGGATCAGCCTCTTCACAATAGAATAGGTATCGCGTGCTTCGATATGAAAGGGGATTCCGCGGCTTTTCAAGTATTCAGGGAGCACCTGTTCTGGGAAGCCTGGCTGTCGCTGGTCGAGATTGACGGCCACTAAGTCGAAACGAATAGGAGCCCGGCGTTGTAACACAAGCAAAATATCCAACAGCCCATAACTGTCTTTCCCACCCGAAAGACAGACCATCACCTTGTCCCCATCTTCGATGAGGCGGTAGTCGGCAATAGCCCGACCAACCAACCGGCAGAGGCGTGTTTGCATCTTCTCCGTGGTTTCATCTAATTTATGCAGAAATATCGGGCTGATGGGGACCGTCATATTGGGATTGTAGCGGCTCAGCTATAATTCTGTCGACATGTCAGTTTGGGGAAACGTGAACGAAGGATCCGAGATGCTATCGATTCTCTTTGTCTGTACCGGCAATGTCTTCCGGAGCATGGCAGCTGAATATGCGCTGCGCGTACAACTCGGTGAACAATCGACCTATCTCGTGGGATCGGCCGGGATCGACGCCAAGCCAGGCGCGATTCACCCGGTTATTGTGAACCGGCTTATTGCAAGAGGCACCAACCCCTCTGCACATATCCCCCGAGCACTGACCAAGCAGCTGGTCAAGCAGCACGACATCATCATTGCGATGGGCTTGGGACATCGTGAGTTCATCCAAAAACGGTTCGGGTTGAAGGTTCCCCTCTTCAATGAAGTGTCGTTCGGCAAAGAAACCCCGATCCTGGACCTGCATGAAGCTATCCCTGACTGGGAACGCGATATCGTCGAGGCGAGGGCCTATGTGGAGTCCGTCATCGACCACATATGGGAGGCCGTACCTGAACTGATGACGCGGCTTCCTCACTTCTCCAGGAACAAAGCATCATGGAAAGCGTAAGATCAGTCCACACTAGGACGGTCCGAATCCTTTTTACCGTATCTCTCCTCCCCGCTCTCCTTTGAACCTACAGCCGCACGCAGGATTCTCACACCTGCTATATTTTCTATGGGCAGCCGATTTTGATTGATTGAGGGACGTGCCGATCATGGATCGCGCGGTTGTCGATGTGCTCAAGACGCCGGTCATCGGCCAAGACGAACCCAATTGGGCATCCTGGTCGGATGAGGCATTATTGGATCTCCCCATGTGCGACCTCCAGTTAGGCCTGACAGGCGGATTCCTCGAACAACCTATCGCCGAGTTGACCCGTGAACTGGAACAACGGGAGTTACTGTTTCGTCCGCATTTTTGGCTCTCCAACGAATGGTTCACACCGGACGGGGTGCCTGGCATCGCTATTCCCTTCTATCTCGCCCATCCCCGGCTCGCGAAACTCGAGCTTGCCCAAATGTTGGAAGTCGAGGGTGGGACGAGAGAATGGTGTTTGCGCATTCTCCGCCATGAAACCGGCCATGCCATCGAGAACGCCTACAAACTTCGTCGCCGCAAGACGCGTCAGGACATTTTCGGCAAATCATCCCAACGATACCCGAGGTATTACTCCCCACGCCCTTACAGCAGAAGTTTCGTACGCCACTTGGATTTATGGTATGCGCAAAGCCACCCGGACGAGGACTTCGCCGAAACCTTTGCCGTCTGGTTAACCCCCGATTCACTATGGGAAGAACGGTATCGAGACTGGCCCGTGCTCAAGAAGCTCACGTATGTCGATGACGTGATGAAGGAACTCCGGGGAGTGTCACCCTGCGTCACGATTCAAGAAGAGGTTGATTCACTCTCGAGTCTCAAGAAGACCCTGCGCGACCATTATGAACGCAAGCGGAGACATTATGGCATCGACCGGCAGTTACAGTATGACCCGGATTTAAAACGACTCTTTTCCGCCATGCCGAGCCACGCAGCCAAGCCCAGCGCCGCCAGTTTTCTCAATCGCTTTCGCCGTGAAGTGCGCCGAAAGGTCGCGAGTTGGACCGGTGAGTATCAATACACCATCGACCAGGTGCTGGAAGATATGATCCGGCGATGCCGGGAGCTGGATCTCCGGGTGCCCGTCGCGGAGGAACAGGCCAAGCTGGACTTCACCATCCTACTGACCGTGCACACCATGAACTTCTTACGCAGCGGACGGCATCGGGTAGCCTTATGAAGCGACTGCGCGTGCTGGTCCTCATGCATAAAGATCTGGTGCCACCCGAAGACGTGGCCGGGTATGACGTGAAAACCGTCGAATGGCGGACTGAGTACGATGTAGTTTCAACTCTGAGAAAGCTGGGCCACGAGGTGTACCCACTCGGGGTCAAAAGCGATCTCGGCGTGATCCACTCAGCGATTGAACAGTGGAAACCCGACATCGCTTTCAACCTTTTGGAAGAATTCGATGGCGTGGCCGTCTATGATCAGCATGTCGTATCGTACCTCGAACTCTTGCACCTGCCCTACACCGGCTCGAATCCACGCGGGCTCATGCTGGCTCGTGACAAAGCCCTGACGAAGAAAGTGCTGGCCTTCCACAGGATTCCCTACCCGGAGTTCATCGAGGTGTCCCAGGGCCGCACGGTGAAGCGGCCCAAATCACTGACGTTCCCCTTGATCGTAAAATCGGTCAGCGAAGAAGCCTCGCTTGGGATCTCGCAAGCCTCGATCGTCATGGACGACGAGAAGCTCGCCGAACGAGTCGCCTTCATCCACAAGAGCGTCGGAAGCGGAGCGCTGATCGAACAATACATCGAGGGACGCGAGCTCTACGTGGGAGTCATCGGGAACGGACAGTTGCAAGTATTACCCGTGTGGGAACTGATCATGAACAAGCTGCCGGACGACGCCAAGCGCATCGCCACCGAGCGAGTAAAATGGAGCCGGAAATATCAGCTGAAGTACGGGATCATCTCCAAGGAGGCGGATGATCTGCCGGATGGCAAGGCACAAGCCATTCAGGATCTGGCGAAGCGAGTCTATAGGGCGCTCGGCTTAAGCGGGTATGCTCGAATCGATATGCGAATGGATGCCGAAGGGCAGCTGTACATCCTTGAGGCAAACCCCAACCCGCAGATCGCGGAAGATGAAGATTTCGCCGATTCGGCAAAGAAGGTCGGTTACCAATACAAGGATCTGCTACAAGAACTCCTGAGCGTCGGTCTCCGCTGGCGTCCGGCGAAAGTGGCCTAACGCCACACCTCTCGTAGCCCTTCTAAACAAACGACCCTCGAAACCTGCTGAGACTGTTGTCCCTCTACGGCTAATTATCTCCCCTCTCTTTACCATCCAGAAGGCAACTGACATTCATGTCCCCCATCACATTGATCGCCGTACGGCAGCGATCGAGAAACCAATCCACGGTCAATAGGACGGGGATGTACTCCACGGGCAGTCCGACGGCAGTAAAGACCATGGTCATAGTGACGAGACCCGCTTCAGGAATGCCGGCAGCCCCGACCGAGGCGATGATGCTCGTGACCACGACCATCAGTTGCTGCTGAACCGTGAGATCCATCCCGATCATCTGAGCGATGAAGAGCGCCGCCATTGCTTCGTAGAGCGCGGTGCCGTCGTTGTTGAAATTCGCACCGACCAGCGCTCCCATACTGGCCGACTGCTCACGCAAGCCCACACAATTTTTGAGTACGGCATAGGTCACCGGCATCGTGGCCGTCGAGCTGGCTGTGGAGAAAGCCATGACCAGTGCATCGCGTCCACCGCGCAGCAACTCGCCCGGACGCACCCACGAACCAAACCGGACACGGACGAGGTAATAGACCACCTGGATCGCCAGCGCCAGCAACACGCTCAACACAAAAATCCCCAACGCCTTGAACGGCGCGAAGCCCGCCGTCCCCACGATGCTCGCGACGATGCCGAAGACCGCCAATGGAACGACCGCAATGATCCAGTGCAAAATCTTGATCAACGATTCCAGGAAGAGTTCGACAAAATGCCCTACTGTTCCAAGCGGCCGCGCTCGTTCCTTGCGGAGCACTATGCCAAACGCCACGGCAATGAAGATCACGCCGATGACCTTCCCATCGTCGCCGAACGGTCCAAGGAGACTCTTAGGCACATTCTCAAGAAAGAGGGCAAGCGGATCGGAGGCTTGCGAGATTTCTTCCTGCGGAGGTGGCGGGGTAATGCCTGCCCCTTGCCCGGGCTGAATCACATTGACAACGGTCAGGCCAACCGTGATCGCAACCAACGTATTGAGCAGTAGCAACCAAGGGAGCCGCATCGCCAGCGGCCCGCCAAGATTCGTCGTCATGAATGTGTGCACGATTGCCGCGAGGATCAGCGCCGGCGCGAGCGCACCCAGGAGACGCAAGACGAGTTTGCCTGGAACGGCGAGGACAGCGGCATCGCTACCCAGCAGCATCCCCATTATCACGCCAAGTATCAAGGCCATGACGATGCGGGCATAGAGTGGAATGCGCTGCCACCGCGCGATCAGGCCCGTCCTAGGTACAGGAGTTGTCGTTTCTTCCAAAGCGTGGTCATCCATAATCGGCATTGAAGAAGCTTGTGTTAGCCCTGAGCAAGAATGGAGACTGACGGCTCAATCACAAGTATTCATGACACAAGGCCGCCCATCGTAACAGATCCGATTCAGGGATAATGAAAAGAATGCGGTGGAGCCTACAGCACTTGAGGAGCCACGAACCGAATCGCCGAGGCTTGGCGGAAGACTAGTTGTGGGGACTACGCGGCAATTACTGAACGGTCAGGCCGAGGTGCTGCTCGATAGTCCGAACACGTTGCTCAAGCCGCACTACAGGTTCTTGGATCTGGCCATATGAGAGTTGAACAATGCCCGCGTTCCCCTGAACTCCTGTTCAAGGAATGATCGATCATCTGCATGGCGCCGATCAAGATACATCTGAAATCCCTCGGCAACAATCAGAGTCAAGGCTTTCGTCGCTGAAGAGGATCGTCCCATCGGAGACTGGGGAAGCGAGCGAAGTCACGATCAGTAGAGCAGAGGATCAGACCATGCTCAATGGCCAACGCCGCCAGATGCGCATCGGGCACGAGGTTCGAGCGTGCAAGCGTATCGGTGAGTAAAGAACCAAGGATGTCCCGATGGCGCTCCGTCGGCTGGGGAATCCAGACGACCGGGCAGGCCAGCCACTCTTCGACCTGGTTCCAGGCGTCGGAGATCGATTGTGGATGCTCGAAAATGCGAGGGTTCGACACAAGACGAACAAAACTGAGCACCGTGGGCCACGGCAATCCCACCGGGGTGGGGCCGTTCAGACAGGAATCGAGCCATACACGGGCGGTTTGATGCTGCGTCAGAGAGGCCACATGTGCATAGACAAGCAGGTTTGCATCGACCAGAATCATCGGAAGGCTTCGTCTTCCGCCGTCGCCAACACATCGGCCACATCGTCCAAACTACCGACGAGGCAGCGCCCCAGCGATACCCCTTTGGTCCGGAAGGGTTTCTTGGCCCGCGCGGGCGGCCCTAAGAGATCCTTGAGTCCTTGGCGCATCGCATCGTTGACCACGGTCTTGAGGCTCGCCTTGCGGACCTCCTGTGCACGCTTCAAGAGTGCGGCCACGTCGCTGTCAAGGCTCAGAGTCGTTCGCATGCATCAAATCATAGACTCGTTGATGTCATGATGTCAATTTGAAGACCCGAAACAGCACTCATCCGATATTCCCCTCGTTACACGTTCTCTTGAGAACTGCTCAGTCTCATCTCTTCCCGCCTCACCCAGTGGCAATCCGCCAGCATACCGTACAAATCGTCGCTACCATAACGATGAACGTGAGCTGAAAAAGACTTCCGGTACCTTTTCTACGATACATGACCTATGCCCTCTGCGGATTCGTGCATGTGGCGAGCATGGGCATCTTTGTCGGCGGCATCTCCGCATTGGTGCCGCATAGGGCAGAAGATATCTGGCTCATGGGGCTGCGCGCATTGTGGACCGCCTATTTGACGACGTTGCTGACCGGGTGTATTGCCGGAGTCCTCGCAGCTTCCTAGAAAGTGGCGCTCACCGATCCCTCTCCCCATCCCAACGGACGAACCATGCTCACTTGAGCCACCGAAGAACCTATGGCCGATGGCGGGCTTATTCTTGGGGATGATGCGTTTGGAAGAACCCACGGGTGCACTTCCAAGCCGAGAATGTCACCCACATCACCAAAGCAGTGGACACGCACTGTAAGGCATTTCGAGACATGGTTATTTCGACTTAGCTCGGAATAGGCACCACGGCCATATCGAAACGGTTCTGGGCACGCTACTAATCTCGATGAAATTAGCTTAGCTGGTTCCCTTCTCTACCCTCGCAGTCCCTTTTTCTTCCCTCGGTAATCAAATCCTTACTGCCGAGGGAAAGGCAGTGCGACAACACTCCCCGAGTCCCGAGCTTTGTGCTATTCTTCGGACGAAACATGGTGCAGCAATGGTAAATGATGCTTTTCAGAAGTCAGCAGAAGAAATCATAGCTGGACTGCGACAGATCGGCTATCGCGACGCACTTCTTCAGGAAAACTATAGCTTCCGTGACTGGTTTACGACCACAGGAGCGGAGAGGACCGTAGTCGCAGCTGCTTTTGGCCAAACCCCCATTTCATATGAATCTGCTCTTATCGGTGTTGCTCAATCCAATGGTATTCGAGGAGAATCTCTGGTTAATGGCTTTCGGGCACTCGGAGCGCCAATCCTATTGGAAATCGACGGCGCACAGGTAAGAGAATGGGCCGTATCAAGCATAGCGAACCGTCACGGTCTAATCGAAACGTACCCTGCAACACAAATCCGAGGAGCGCTTATACGTCGGGCCCAAGATTGGAAGCCTGAATCGTTACTCCGTGCCAAGAATATTGGTTCTTTTCAGTGGCATCCCCAACTAGGTCTCTTCTCAGGCTTGCTGCCAGAGCTTGAAGAACAAATCCAAACGGCACTCGATCCACTTTTACGTAATGCCCTATCAGCAGCTCAGAACGCCTACCGTAAAACAACCGGTCGCGAGCCAGGATCTGAAAGCCTATTCAAGCTTGTTTTCTGGCTACTCACTGCCAAGGTTTTTTCTGATCGCCGCGTTCCAGGGTTTTTGACTCTGAAGCCTGATCCTGACGCGGTTTTGGCTGCCATAGCCAAGCAATACAAGACCCAACCTCCCAAACTCCTCAATCGAGAAGCCAGAGAAGCTGCAATGCAGGGGATTTGGACAGAAATGGACTTCCGTAATCTTTCCGTCGAAGTTCTTGCACAGATCTGGTCAATGACCCTGGTGGATGCTGCAACTAGGAAGCGATTGGGAATACATCGAACGTCACGTACGATCGTTCGTTATATTGTTGAAAGGATTCCGTTCTCTTCATTGGGCGACGACGAGCGAATTGTCTTCGAGCCCTGTTGTGGGAGTGCCAGCTTCTTGATTGGAGCAATGAATCATCTTCGCCACAATCTGTTTGGGGCATCACCCGAGGAACGACATAAATATTTTGCAAAGCATTTGGCCGGAGTCGAGCAAGACCCATTTGGAGTTGAAATAAGTGGTCTTGCGCTCACATTAGCCGACTTTCCCAATCCAAACGGCTGGGGCATTGTCCATCGCGATGTGTTTGCCAATGGCGCCATTCGCGATTTCCTTAAACGGGCCGGAGTTGTTTTGTGCAATCCACCTTTTGAGGATTTCGATGACGGACAAAGACGAAGGTATGACGTAACATCCTCGAAGAAGCCAGTCGAACTACTACATCGAGTATTGAACGATCTACACCCAAGTGGTGTTTTGGGATTCGTTCTACCTCGCAACGCTATAGATGGAAGAGGATATTCTCAGATCCGTAGAAGGCTAGCCGACAGATTTGGTGCCATAGCGTTGACGGCCCTACCTGATAGAGCTTTTGAGGCTGACGCTGAAGTTGCTTTGTTAATAGCTACTGACCCTATCCCACATGATGTCTGCCGAATTTCGTTCCATAAGGTGGATGATAATGCAGCGGCATGGGAGAGGTTCGAACGCGAACAGACAGTTTCCTCTACTCACTCATCAAACTTCTCGGTGGGAGAAGCAGAAGAACAATTCTCCATTCCTGACCTCCCCGAGCTCTGGGAATATCTTGTCAATTATCCTATCCTTGCTAACTATGCTGATACTGCACGGGGAATTGAATGGAATAAGCCCCTAACTGAGGGAGGAGATGAAACAGGGCATCGTACACGACTCATCAGAAAAGAATGCGGAATCGGTTATAAACAAGGTGTTGCGCCTAAGACAAAATTCTCTGTTTTTGAAGTGCCAAAAATGTCTTATTTGAGCATGCGGCCTGAGGATCAGAGAGGAAATTCCTGGAAAGCTCCTTGGGATTTGCCAAAGGCAATTCTTAATAAAGCTACGAAGTCCAGAGGTCATTGGAGAATAGCAGCTTTTCCCGACCATGTAGGAGTTGTCTGCTATCAGACTTTTATTGGCCTGTGGCCAAAGTCGAATCTGGATGAAACGCTCTTGTCAGCCGTCCTCAATGGGCCTGTAGCAAACGCATATGTGGCCACGCGTGAAGGCAAGACAGATATCACGCTTGAGACTCTTCGGTTAATTCCTGTTCCTTTGTTCAATCAACTTCAACGTGAACGCATCAAAACTCTTGTCTCAAACTATCAAGCGTTGTTGATGAGAGGTGATTTGGCAGATTCTGGCCGCCTTGAGCATATCCTCAAAGAGATCGATGCAGCCGTATTAGACGGATACCGGCTGCCGCCTAGAGTGGAAAGGCAATTGCTAGATTTCTTTAGGGGACATGATCGTCCTATATCTCACACATTCGGGGAATATATACCTCTCGATGTCGAAGTTTACTTCTCTCTATCGGAATTTCTTTCACCAGAGTTTTCGGCTTCTACAACCAGCGCGCTCCTGCAACGGAGAGGTCGCGACTAGGTGTTAACGTGCGCGGCTATCTCCTCGACTTGAACCACATTGCTGCGTGGCACAGCGAAATTCCAGGGTTTATGGCGAAGCTGCGCACAGTCCCTCCGGATACTCAAATACGAGCCTGCACGATCACTCTAGGTGAATGCGAGGCAGGCCGGTTAATGACTAAGACCACAGATCATAATAAACGAGATGCGTACCGCGCCTTCATAGTCGAAACTTTTAACGCCATGGCCATTGAAGTCACCATTTCAACAGCACAAATGTACGGAACCATTATGTCACGAATCTGGCATAAACACCCACCAGCTAATCCAAAAATAAAAACGGAAAGCCACCTCGTTAATCTGGGTGTCGATGTCAACGATGTTTGGATATTTGCAGTCGCATACGATCACGGATTAACCTTGTTGACAACCGATCGTATGGCAGTACTTAAGGAATGCATCCCCGATGCAAAGACAGACAACTGGTTGTCATAATATGTTACCGCATCACTTCTGCTCTTAAAGACACATTCTCTTTATGTTTTTGCTAGTAATCATGGTCCGACTACTAGAGCCACGGTCAAGAGGTGTGTAACGGTCCCTCCCCAACTGACAATTTAGACGGATATACAAGGTCTTGGCGCACACCACACGCACCTCACAGATGGTGAGCATATACAGCTTGTCTATGATCCGCCTTTCGTCGCCCTCCAGGCGATCATGGCGGCGCTGAGGAGCAGGAGTGAGGCGAGGATGAACGGCGCGCCGGGAAATTCCCTGGAGGTACTGAGATTCTCGTGCTGGACGCAGAATCAGATCGGATGAAGAGGGTGAAGGTTTACGTGAAGAGGGTAGGCCTGATGAGGCCGGTCACACCGTCGATGCTGGCGACCACCCTATGTCGCGTGGGCCGCTGCTTGTTCCAATAATTCGTGAATGAGCGTCTGGTAGGGCTTTCCGCGTTTGGCAGCCATTTTTCTCAATTGACTCAGGAGCCGCGGCGAGAGGCGGATGGCGATCAGCTGTTTTGCCGTTCCGCTGGACGGTCGTCCCACTCGGCGCGCACGTCGAAGTTCTCGGGGCGTAGATTCCGGGATATCCGAGAAATCAATCTGCGAGTCGGGTATAGGCTTGACGCTCCCGCCGGCTCGCCGGCCGCGCGCTGATGATCCGGAATGTTTCTTTTTCATGCTTCACCCCCCGTACGGTATACACAACGAGCACGAGCCGTTCGCTCACCGATTGACCGAGTCGTTTGAACCGGCGCTCTTGGGCTGAATGTGCAGGATCGTCCCAGTCGAGCCCATTGGCATCACCAAAGACAGTTGCCGCTTCTTCGAACGACACGCCGTGTTTTTCAAAATTGGCGATCGCCTTCGCAACGTCCCAGGTAAACACTCATCTGTATATACAGTAATTGGCGTCTCATTACAATCCACCTCGCGTCGGGATCCCGTTGATCCCCCACAAATCTAACCTTTCGCCTTCGTCGTTCGCCAGGCAATCACGGCGGCGCTGAGGAGCATGAACGAGGCGAGGACGAACGGCGCACCGGGAAATTCCCAGGAAGCGCTGAGACTTTGGCTCTGCGCACTGAGATCGGAGTTGGACCAAATGAAAAAGGCAAAGGTTTGCGTGAAGAGCGTCGGTCCGATCAGGCCGGTAACACCGTTGATGCTGGCGATGGCGCCTTGCAGCTGGCCCTGTTCCGAACTGCTGACGCGCCGCGTCATGAGCGACTGGGTGGCGGGACCGGTCAGTCCCCAGAAAGCCATCACGGGAATGCCGAGGCAAAAAATCCAGCCTTCCGGTGCGAGGCCGTAGACGGAAAAGCCGACTGATCCGCAGAGCAGCCCCATCAACACCGTCCTACGCTCGCCGAACCGGTTGGTAATCGGCCCGATCAGGCCGCCCTGCACGATCATCGCGGCGACACCGACACCCGCCATCATCAACCCGACACTGGCCGGTCCCCACCCGTAGCGATAGCCCATGTACAGGACCGACACGCTCGGGAGCACGGCATGAGCGAGATAACCGAGAAACGCGACGGTTGCAAGACCGACGAGTTCATGGTGCGAGCGCAACAGCGTGAGCGAGCCGACCGGGTTGGCTCGCGCCCAAGCGAAGGGAGTTCGTTTGCCAGGCGGCAGGAATTCGGGGAGCACAAAGAATCCATAACAGGCGTTCATCAGGCTGAGTGCTGCCGCCCCCCAGAACGGCAGTCGTGGATCGATCGCGCCGAGCCAGCCACCCAAGGCGGGACCGAAGATGAAGCCGAGCCCGAAGACCATGCCGATCTTTCCGAACGCTGCCGCGCGCTGCCCTGGCGGCGTGACGTCGGCGATGTAGGCACCGGCGGTGCTGAAGCTGGAGGAGGCCATCCCGGAGATGATGCGGCCCGCGACGAGCCAGGCGACGTTCGGCGCAAGAGCCATCACGATGTAATCAAGCCCTAAGCCCAGGTTGGACAGCAGCACGACCGGCCGCCGGCCAAATCGGTCGGACAGCGCGCCCTGGATCGGCGAGCAGAAGAACTGCATGAACGCCCAAGCCGTTCCCATCAGTCCATAGAGTACGGCGGCCTGGGCCGTATCACCCGAGAAAAACTCCTCGACGAGTTTCGGCAACACCGGAATGATGATGCCGAACGACAACATGTCGAGGAACACCGTAACGAGAATGAAGAGTGCCGCAGCTCGGCGCGCGGGCGTGGCTGATTGATCACTCATCGCCGGCGCATCCTATCAGACTCTGCCGCATGCAGCGTTCCACCGAGTGAGTGACGACACCGGACTCATTCATGACATTCTGAAACTGAACGAGCCGATGGGGCTCATTGTGAGGCATTCATTCGTGTGATAGCATACCCTCGATCTCGATAACGTACGATTACTCCTGAAACCCCTTATGCCTCACTCACTACGAGGAGGATGTCATGTTTACTCGTCGATTCCTTTCCACGTTTCTATCGCTGAACGCATTTCTCTTACTCTCTGTGACGGGAGAGGCAGCTGCCCCCCCAAGCGGACTCGTCGAAATTAACGGTGATTACCGGTATGCCGCTCTTCCGACCGAACGAGCCGACGACACGAAAGCCTTGACGTGCCGCGAAGCTTGGCGGCTCGCAGTTGTCAACTCCTCGCTGTATCGGGAGCAGACTGCGGGTCGCATCGACTCTCCAGGGCTCCGCAACCTCGCCTATAGCTTGGCCGACGGCTTCGTGCAAGACGGGCAGGTTATTGACCAGACCACGCGTGGGCGGGCGGTGTTTTGTCAAGTCAAAGGAGTTTTGCCGGTCGAAGAAACGACACGAGCCATTCGCACCACACTAGCCAGCGGGCCGACTCCGGGAGAGGGGGTGGACCAAAACCACGTCTTGCGATTGCTGGATGTAAGAGAAGAGGGGTCACACACCATCGCGATTCAGTATCAGGCGCTCAAACGGCTCGATTGGCTCGGCACACAGTATCAAGGCGGCCTCGGAGAATGGGCCGACATCATGGTGGATTTTTTTGACGACCAAGGCCTGCTGGTCCGTGCCGACCGCTTCCCGGCTCACCGTACGGCAGTTGGAGACGACGTGATGAACCCTGGATCCCTGGGAATCCTCAAGGTCACTCGGCCACCTACAGCCAAGACCTACCGTGTGTGGCTGGTCAAGTAACCTTGCCGTCGTATGAATTGCAGGAATCAGGTGCGCCTCTTCATCGCTGGCACCCAGCCTATCCATGAGCATATCTACTGAGTTGTCGCCAACGGCGGTATGTTGATACCGATGCGCTCAAGCCCCATGATGACCGTCAGCGCTGTCGGAGAGTGCTGAACGATTTCCTTCTGCACTTCGATCCGGCGGAGATCGACGAACTCCGGCGCCGTGAGCCCCAGCGATTCCCGATAGGCTCGGTCTGCAATGCCGCGTTGCCTCTCCGCATTTTCACGCGCCTCTTCCGCCTTCTGGAATTCGACCATCGTCAGCTTACGCTGCTCTTGCACGATGGTTGCCGTGGTCTGCTCCACCACGCCCTTCGGCGGCAGAATGCTGCCGACCACAATGCGGTTCAGCTGAATCGGGATGTTCTGTTTTTCGATCAACTTGGTTTGCACTTCACGCGCGATGGCGTCCTGTAGTTTGGTGCGAGTCGTCGGATCGGTCGTCAACTGGAACAGCGGATACTTTTGAACTTCTTCCCGCACAAAGGTTCTAAAGGCCTCTTTCACGTTGTTTCTGTACCACGTGGGACCAAACTTAGCGATGAGTTCCGGAGATCGACCTTCGACAATATTTGCGATCAGGAAGGCATCGAATGAAACCGGCGCGTTTTCGGCCGAGATGATGTCGAAATGTTCGGCATACTGAACCGGCCTGACGTCAATCGCGATCACTTTTGTCGTCGGTACGATCCAGATCCGCCCCGTTGTGGTAGGGACAGGATCGACACCGCCATGACCGAAGATAAACGGCTGCTCGACCAGGACGCCCTCATGCCCGGCTTCGATCGCCACACATGCGGTTCCCATGAGTAAGAGTGCACCCGCGAATACGCTCTTTACAATGGCATCTCGGCGTGATTTCTTCATATGCGCCTCCTCCGATCAATCCACCTGGAGACCAGTGCACGGCTGACACTAATTAGGATTTGTTACGCATGATGAAATCAGCTTACAAAGTGGCTTGGCTGCAAGTCAAATCAAGGAGCGAAGGCCAGAAAACAGATTGAACGTTTCTCCGATTGTACCGAAAGGCACTGTTCTCAGAGCTTGCGCACTAAGCGAAACACCTTGGCTCAATCGGCGAGCCACTTCGCGATCGTGACAGCCGTGATGACGGCACTGAACTCTTCCCATTTCTTGTCAACCGAAGCAATCAGGCACACTTCACTAATACCTCCCATCAGATACCTCCCATCAGAAGCGCTTTGCGGAAACTCCGACAAACGGGAGCAGGTAATTGAGCCCACCGTTTGGACTGTCGGTGCCACCGTTGGAAATGTGGCTGAAGCGGACACCTGCGGTCAGAGCCCATTGTGCACTCAGATCATAGCTCGCGCCCGTCCCGCCCCAGACCAGAAAATTGAAATCCGACCCCTGCTCAGGAATGCGCCCGTCGAAATTCGTCCAGAGTGGGCCGCCACCACCTTCAAGATAAGGTTTGATCGGGCCGACTGACGTGAACGTATAGATCAGTTTTGGGGTGAACCCAATGGCGTAGGCGCCGGTCGGTTCCGCAATCCCCAAGAACGCTCCTTCAACTCCCAGCGCGACCAACCCACTCCACCAGCTTTCGCCGATCGGATCGGTCAATACAGTTTGCCACGACGGGTGTACGGCTACTCCGTTGAGCTTGGACGGTTGCGTATCCATCAGTCTCACCGGCAGCATCCCTCCGACCACCAACCCAACAGTGTGTTTTCCAATCTCCGTAGAGGATGGTTCTTCCGCCGCGGTTGGCGGCAACCAGGCCAAGCTCGCGCAGAGTAGAGGCACTGCACACACCCAGCTTATACGCATTATACGGCACACATGTGTCTTGACGCAGAATGGTAGATCAATGAGGAGGCACGGCATGGAGCAGTATACACATGTGTGAAGGATGACGCCTGACCGTGTAAGGGCCGGATACACTCAAAACAGAAAGGCGATGTTCGATCGACTGTGAGGAGGCAAATAGATAGAGCCGGGACTCATCACCCTGCTTCGCGGTAACCGCAGTCCTGATTGCGGCACTGGACACTTCGGCCGTCTTGTTTACTGATTTTTTCGACAAGGAACGGCGCCTGGCACGTTGGACAGGCCTTCGGAACAGGGCGGTCCCACAATGCATACTCGCACTTGGGGTAGTTGCTGCAGGCGAAGAATGAGCGGCCCTTCTTGGTCCGCTTCTGCACGAGATCACCCCCGCAGTCCGGCTGGGGGCATTTGACACCCAATGCCAACGGTTTCGTCGTCTTGCACTGCGGATAGGCGCTACAGGCGATGAACTTGCCAAAGCGGCCGGTCTTCACCACCATCGGACTCCCGCACTTGTCGCAGACCTGATCGGTGGTAATTTCCTCTTTGGGCACGATTTTGATCGTGCCATCCGGCAGCTTCTCGAAGTTTTGCGTATTCTTGCAAGGCGGATCATCTTTATAGGCGGGACAGGCGAGAAATTTTCCGTTGCGTCCCCACTTGATCTCCATCATCCGACCGCACTTTTCACAGGGAATGTCGGTCGGCGGCTCGACGGTATCTTTTGGACCGGGAATCGTTTTCGCTCGCTCCATTTCTCTCGTGAACGGCGTATAGAAATCACGCACAGCCACGACCCACTGCTTGTTCCCCTCTTCCACTTGGTCCAGTTGTTCTTCGAGCTGTGAGGTGAAATCGACGTTGACGAGTTCAGGAAACCCCTTGAGCAAGAAATCGTTGACGGTCTTCCCCGTTTCAGTCGGCACCAATCGTCCTTCGGTTTTTTCAACATACTTGCGATCCTGGATGGTAGAGATGATCGCAGCGTAGGTCGAAGGCCTCCCGATGCCTTTTTCCTCCAGCTCCTTGATCAGCAGCGCTTCGTTGTATCGCGGAGGCGGCTGCGTGAAATGTTGCTTGGACACCATCCCGGGTACGGTCTGTCCCTCCTGTTCCACCAGCCGTAACTGTTCTCCTTCCGACAATGTCGGCAGCTGGCGCTCGTCGTCATCCGCCTCCTGATCGGCTTTCGGCTTCTGTGACGGCGCTTCCTTGTCGACCCCTTCCATGTAAACGATCGTGTGCCCAGGGAATTTCACGACGGTTCCGGTCGAGCGGAAGAGATAGCGCTCATTCGTTCCAACCGGTGCTGAATCGATCCTCGTCACATCCAAAATGGCCGGTACCATTTGCGAGGCAATGAATCGATTCCAAATCAGTTTGTAGAGATTGTACTGATCATGATCCAAATATTGCCGGATCGATTCTGGGTCACGTGCGGCCGAAGTCGGACGGATCGCCTCATGAGCTTCCTGGGCCGCCTTCGACGTCTTGTAGACATTCGGCGTCCCGGGGAGATAGTTCGCCCCGAATCGCGACTGAATCACCTCGCGCGCATCAGCCGTCGCCTCATTCGAAATCCGAGGCGAATCGGTTCTCATATAGGTGATCAGCCCGGTGGCGCCTTCGGCACCGATTTCGATCCCTTCGTAGAGCTGCTGCGCCAGCGTCATTGTTTTCTTCGGCGAAAAGTGCAGCTTTCTTGCCGCTTCCTGCTGGAGGCGGCTGGTGATGAACGGAGCGACGGGGTTCCGCTTTTTCTCCCGACGTTCAATCGACCGGACCACGAACATCTTTCCTTGAATATCGGCGACGATTCGACTTGCCTGCTCGCCGTTTTCAATCGACGCCTCTTCGCCGTTGATGTTGTGGAGTTTCGCGTCAAATGCCGGAGGATTGGCCCCAGCCAGGAGCGCGGTAATCGACCAGTACTCTTCAGCCCGAAACGCGTCCCGTTCCGCTTCCCGTTCACAGATCAGCCGCATGGCGACCGATTGCACACGCCCCATACTGAGTCCGCGACGAACTTTGTTCCAGAGCAACTGACTCCCTTGATACCCGACGATACGATCCAAGACTCGGCGGGCCTGCTGGGCATTCACCAACTTCATGTCGATTTCGCCCGGCGATTGCAACGCCCGTTTGATCGCGGACTCCGTGATCTCGTTGAACAAGACCCGGAATATTTTGCTGTCTTTCTTTTTCTTCTTTGATTTTCCGAGCAGCTCTTGCTCAAGATGCCAGGCTATCGCTTCCCCCTCACGATCGGGGTCCGGTGCCAGAAAGACTTTGTCCGCCCCTTCGGCCTTCTTCTTGATTTCGGCCAACACCTTCGACTTCCCTTTGATCGTGACGTACTGGGGTTCGAAATCGTTTTCCAGGTCAACGCCCAACTTACTCGTCGGGAGATCTTTGATATGGCCGACCGATGCCATCACGGTATACCCACGGCCCAGATATTTCGTGATTGTTTTTGCCTTCGTCGGCGACTCAACGATGATCAAGGATTTTGCCATGAGTGCTCCGTCTACTTCCGATGAATGCTATCATCCGTACCAAATCTTAGAGTTTCGTGCAACTAGAATGGCAGTCGGTGATCATCGCCCAGATGTTAGGAACAGGAGGTGTTTTCTGGAAAGACGCACGCGATCACACACTTCATTGAACCGGTGTGGAACCTCCGCCATGCGACCGAACACTCCTCTCGTGCAAGCCGTTTCGCATCCAATTACAGACGAATGTATTGTTGCCCCGGTAGTTGGCGGACCCGACCGTTCAACTCCAATGACAGCAGAATCGCCGCCACTTGCGCGGCGCTCAACCCCGTGCCTTCGATGATCACATCGACTGATTGCGCTTCGTAAGAGAGCGCTTCGTAAACCAAGAGATCTTCACGTCTAAGCGGCGGCTGCGCGTCGGGCGGCGGGACATCGAGTCTCATCATCGCCCGTTGACGGCCATCGATTTGGGGGAGAACCTCATCAAGAATATCTTGTGCCCCCTCAATGAGCTTGGCTCCCTCCTTGATGAGACGATTCGATCCTCGGCAGGCCTCTTCCCTGATTGAGCCAGGCACCGCGAATACTTCTCGACCGTGTTCCAATGCCAGCTTCGCCGTAATGAGTGAGCCGCTGTTGATGGTGGCTTCAGTCACCAGCACACCCAACGAGAGTCCGCTGATGATCCGATTCCTTCGTGGAAAGTGATGACTGTGCGGAGCCGCACCGATCGGCAGCTCCGAGATGACGGCACCGTGCGACTCAATACTCCGCCGTAGCTCGTGGTGTTCCGAAGGATAGGTTCGGTCGATGCCACATCCCAGCACGGCAATCGTGCGTCCCTTTCCCGCCAGCGCCCCTCGATGCGCGGCCGCATCGATCCCTCGCGCCAGGCCGCTGATGATTGTGACCCCACGCTCCGACAGCTCTTTGGCAATCTCTTCCGTGAGAATCCTGCCGGAAGCTGTCGCCCGTCGCCCGCCTACAATGGCAACAGCAACGTCATCCTGCCTGCTGAACGCCCCACTCATGTACAACAGCGGCGGGGGATCGTGAATGGCCTTGAGCCGAGATGGGTAGGATTGATCAAATAGGGTAAGTGTTTGAATTTTGAGGCGCTCGATGACTTTCACCTGGCGATCAATCTGCCGCCGGATCTTCATATCAGGACCGCGCCGTATGGATTCAGCCAACTCCGGGCCGCAACCGGCACCAGTCAGATCGTCACGAGTGGCTGCAAGGACGACGTCGGTCGAGCCAAACGTTTGAATCAGTTTTACAAGCGTGCGATCTCCAACCCCATCAATCGCGTGAAGCATGAGCCATGACGTCAATGACGCTTCGTCCATCTGGGTCTCGCTGAAGTACGATTATTGGGAAATCGCCTCAACCGGACGATGCCATGCTATGAACTGCGCTCTCGGCTGGAACGGACGGCTGGTGCGGCGCAATTCTAGAGAACGACCAGATCGTACTGCTCAAGATGCAACTGGCTATCCGGAGTGATGATGATCTTCACCGAACAATCCCGTTCCAATACCTCGACTCCATGACGCTCTTCATCTTGCAGCAATTCAGCCACCGTCGGATGGGCTCCCACCACGATCCGTTGTTGATCTGGCGCAGGTTCAATCCGCCGGATCTCGCGAAAGATTTCGTACGCCACCGTGGTTGGAGATTTCGTATATCCGCGACCTTCGCAATAGCGACAAGGCTCCGACAGCGAGCGCAAGAGATCTTCCCGAACACGTTCGCGGGAAATCTCGATCAAACCAAGATCCGAGATTCTCGAGATCCTCGTCCGCGCCTTGTCCGCCGCCATCGCGTCCACCAGCGCATGGTAGACCCGATCGCGATTTTTTTCCCGCTCCATGTCAATGAAGTCGACGATGATGATGCCGCCGATTCCACGCAACTTGAGCTGATACGCCACTTCTTTCGCCGCCTCGAGGTTATTGCGCAGGATGGTTTCTTCCTGATCGCGTTTCCCCACAAAACGTCCTGTATTGACGTCGATCACGGTCATGGCTTCGGTATGATCGATGACCAGATAGCCGCCCGACTTGAGCCACACCTTCCGACTCAGCGCGCGCGCAATTTCCTGCTCGACTCCCAGATGATCGAACAGCGGCTCGTCCTTGTCGTAGAAATGAATCCGTGCCGTTTGTTCGGGAGAAAAACGCTGCACAAATCCCCGAATGGCCTCGTATTCCTCTCGTGAATCGATCCAGAGCCGATCAACTTTCTTCCCAAACAAGTCCCTCACCACGCGGAAGCTGAGACTCAAATCCGAATGCAGCAAGGCGGGAGCGGGTAACTGTTCCCGTTTCGTCAAGACGTCCTGCCAGAGGACGTGTAGGAAATCGACATCGGACTTCAGTTCGTCCTCTTTGACTCCCTCGCTGACGGTCCGCACGATATACCCACAGCCCTGGCGCCGAACACGGCGCATAATCTCCTTCAGCCTGGCCCGTTCCTCGTCACGCGGAATACGCCGCGACACACCGATATGATCGACGTTCGGCATGAAGACGAGGTAGCGTCCCGGTAGCGAGACATAGGTCGTGACTCGGGATCCCTTGGTGCCGATCGGTCCCTTTGAGATCTGCACCATCAATTCCTGGCCCTCACTCAGAAGCTGCTCGATCGGCTTCGCACTCTGGCGCTTGGGTCTGAGCATGTCCGAATCTTTTTCGTCTTCCTCGGCCTCGACCAGCATGTCGCCCGGTTCCGCATCCGCCAACAGATCGGAGACATGCATAAACGCGGCTTTTTCTAGACCGATATCCACGAACGCGGCTTGCATCCCTGGCAAGACCTTGGCGACTCGTCCCTTATAAATATTTCCGACAAAATCCTTGTGCTTGGCGCGGTCGCCGAATAAATCGGTGACCACCCCGCCATCAAGAACCGCCACGCGAGTTTCCTCTCGCGCGACTGTAATCGCAATCTCAACTCCCATACTGACTCCTTTGATGTGAAACCCTCGAGGGTATCGGGGGAGCGCTGGACGCGAGCTCATGCCCAGGTCCTGAGTTCATACCACCCCTGTTCCCGTGGGTTTTCGGTAGTATCTCCTCCGAAAGACTGATGCCCGTGACTCTGGTCCTTCGGTGTTCATTCAATAAAACAGGCTCAGTCGCTTTCTTTTGACATTCAACAACAAGCCCAATGACGCCATGGTCATGATAGTGGCGCTTCCACCGTAACTCACCAAGGGCAAGGGGATACCGACGATCGGAAACATTCCAGCCGTCATACCGATATTGACCACGACACAGAAACACAGCATGGCCACGATACCGGCAGCGAGCAACGCGCCAAGCTGATCTTTCGCTTTGGACGCAATCTCCAACGAGAGCCAGATCAATCCCACAAACAACCCTAAGAGGACCAAGACACCCAGAAATCCCCACTCCTCTGCAAAGACGGCAAACACAAAATCGGTATGCCCTTCTGGCAAAAACTTGAGTTGGCTCTGCGTCCCGCCATAGAGCCCTTTGCCAAGAAGCTCACCAGAGCCGATGGCGATCTTTGATTGCAAGGCATGATAGCCCTTTCCGCTTGGGTCATAGCCTGGGTCGACGAACGCCATAATGCGCTGTCGCTGATAATCATGCAAGGACCCCCAGACTCCTTCCCAGGCAAACGGAAATAGCATGATCCCGAATAGTAGAATAAATCCAATGGCTTGGGAGCGGACGCCTACCATGAGGAGCATAGCTGCATAGATCGCCACAAAGCTCAGTCCACTCCCAAGATCAGGTTGCTTCAGGATGAGGAGAAGGCCCGGCAACACCAAGAGTCCCGGCACGATGACACGCTGCAGCCATCCCACGCGGGGGGCTTTCGAATAATAGTGCGCCAAGACCAACACGAGAATGAGCTTGGCGAACTCAGAGGGTTGGAAACTGAGCGGCCCCATCGCGATCCAGCGTTGTGCCCCTTTGCTCGTTCGTCCTTCGAAGAGGACGAAGACCAGCATCAGAAGAATAAACGCATAGGCTGGGTACGCGAACCGCGCAAGCTGATGGTAATCCGACGCCCACATGATCAGAAATGCCGCCGCACCTAAGCCGATCCACATTAACTGTTTGAGATAATAGGGGGTGAGCCCGTTTTGCTGCCCCTGTGTGACGCTATAAATGGACAGCACTCCAATCGCTAGAATAGCCAACATGAGGCTGACATAGCGAATATCGAACCCATCGAGGCCGCGATGCTCAGTCAATCGATCAATCATGAGTCTTTGAAGGAACTCCTGTCATGCCGGCTCACCCCTGACAATTCCGATATGACGACAGGAGCCTGTGGAGCCAGTTTCATGTACGTTTCAATGACTTCTTTCGCGAGTGGCGCCGCCGCGACTCCACCATGTCCCATGTGCTCAGCCAGCACCGCCACCACGATCTTCGGTGATTCCACCGGCGCAAAAGCCACGAACCATGCATGATCGCGGAATTTTTTGGGAATACTTTCTTCAGGCCCGGTTCGAAGCGCAGCCACTTGAGCCGTCCCCGTCTTCCCACCGATCGTCACCATGGATGACCGTGCTCTCGTCGCAGTTCCCTTCGTGACGACATCGGCCAAGGCATCCTTGATGATACGGAATGTCTCCGGTTGTGCATTGACCTTCCCGCGAGGAACGGCCGGCAACTCTTGGAGATTCCCCGTCGCTCGATCCATGACCGCTTGCACCAGACGGGGACGATAATTAACGCCGTCGTTGGCGACTGTGCCGATTATGCTGGCCATCTGCAACGGTGTCACAGTCACAAAGCCCTGTCCGATGGCCGCTGAAATGGTTTCGCCCGGCAACCATTGCTCACGCTTGACCTTTTGTTTCCATGCAGGGGTCGGCATGATCCCGGATCGTTCCGACGGCAACTCCACACCCGTCGGCCGCCCAAGCCCGAAATCCTTTCCAAACTCCGCGATCACATCGATACCCATGCGCTGACCGATCGAGTAGAAGTACACGTCGCAGGAATGGACCAGCGCATTGTGCAGATCGACGTACCCATGCCCACCGGCTTTCCAGTCCCGGTAGAGTCGTTTACCGAACTGATACCCGCCGGTGCAATGAACGGTGCTGGACGGCGACATAGTCTTGGTTTCCAGTGCAGCAACGGCCATCGGGATCTTGAAGATGGAGCCTGGAGGATACTGTCCTTGGGAAGCACGATTATTCAGTGGACGCCCTTCGTCCTGCACGATCTCAACCCATTGTTTCGCAGTCAATTCTCGCGAGAGAACGTTGGGATCAAAGGCGGGCCGACTGGCCATGGCGAGAATGTCACCGTTGTTCGGATCAAGCGCGACAATGGCGCCCTGCTCTTCACCCAGCAGATCTTCGGCCAGCTTCTGGAGCCGCACGTCGATCGTGAGATAGAGATCGTTCCCTGCCTGCGGTTTTTCGATCACCGAAGATTTCTTTTCGTGACCCAGCGCATCGACCTCCACGTTCTTCTGACCGGCCATGCCCCGCATATGCCGATCATACGACTTTTCAATGCCATATTGCCCCACAATGCTGCCTTGGTGGAGATCGGCAAATTCAGGTTTCTCAAGCTGGTCGGCCGAAATTTCCCCGACGTAGCCAAGCAGGTGTGACGCAATCAGACCGCCTGGATAGTTGCGTTGCGACTCGACCTGAATCATGACACCGGGCATGTCGAGACGGCGGGATTCAACGAGCGTGGCATCACGCAGAGTCATCCGGTCTTTGATTTTGCGAGGGAGCAGCTTGCTGCCTTTGATCGCCAACTTTTTTCTCACGAGGGTGGGATCCAAGCCCAGCAACTCGCTGAGCTGTTGAATCAAGACCTCGCGATCCTTCACATCCTCCAGCGTCACATAGAGACTGAAGCTTGACACATTATTGGCGAGAAGGACGCCGTTCCGGTCATAGATCAGACCGCGAGCCGGCTCAAGCAGGACCTGCCTGGTGCGATTATTTTCTGATAAGTCTCGATAATACGGCCCCTCAAGAATTTGCAGATGCCAGAGGCGAAGGCCGAGCAATCCTACCACCAGCAACAGGCCCACACGCAGCGCAAACAGTCTGCGGTGGAGGTCGCCAAACTCTGTCTCGGGATAATTCGTCGACAACATGCGAAAATCTTAGATCCGATATTCGGATACCCACTGCTCAAGATTAAAATAACTGTTGATTAGCCAGTAGACAGACCCGCCTATGATCGCATCAAGAGCGGCTTGAGGCAGGACTACGGTCCACAGAGCCCACCACACATTTTGTTGTACGCTAAGCCGTAGCACGAACGGGGTGATGAGCCCCACAAGGCAAGAGATCACGAGTAGCCCTAATACCAGCACGAGGGGGCTCAGATAAGCCACCTGCCGACCGGCGAGCCCCGCGATAAATCCAACGCCTCCTTTGACGATGGCCGCTGAAAGGAGGTCTTGGGCCGAAAATAGACTCATCGCCCAGCCCAACGCCAGACCGAACAGCAATCCCTCCAGTTCCCCGCCAAACAGTCCGATGAGACATATCGCCACAAATCCGAGATCCGGCTTCACTCCCCATAGACTGACATGAGGCAGCAGCACCGATTGAATCGATGTAATCCCGGCGATGAGAGCGATGTAGAGCAGCGTTTTCATCGCTTCGTCTTCGGAGCCCCCAGACGTTCTCCCTCAGTGGGAAAGGAGGTCGGGAGAATGACGAGCACTTCCTCCACATGGTTCGGGTCAACCTCAGGAACAAGTTCTGCGGATTGGAACAGCGCTTCGTCCTCTTTATCGATTCGCGTGATCGTACCGATCGCCAACCCGCGAGGGAAGCCTCCGACCAATCCTGATGTGACGACCCGATCACCGGGCCTCGCGTCGGACAATAACGGAATGTACTTGAGTTGGGCCGTTCCGTGCGTGGTTCCTTCAACGATTCCTTCGTCTCTCGTCCGCTGAATCAAACCGGCGATCGCATTATTGGGATCCGTCAAAAGCAACACCACCGACGTTGAGGACGTCGTCTTCACGATCCGGCCGACCACCCCGGCCGGAGTAATGACGCCCTGATCCGACTGCAGACCATCCGACATGCCCTTGTTCAGGATGATCGTCTTGTACCAATTCCCGGTATCGCGGCCGATCACTTGAGCGGCGACCAGAGTCGGCAGCGCCTGTTGCTTGAACTCCAGCAGGGCCGCGAGTCGTTCCGTTGCCGCCGCCGATTCTCGCAACTGTGCATTTTGTTCCTTGAGGAGGTCCAGTTCTCTCCTCAAGTGCCTGTTCTCTTCTTCAACCCCTTGGAGTGCCACGTACTGCCCCCACACACCGGCAATCCGATCATGGATGCCCGCGACAGCTTGCAGAGGCCAACTGATGATCCATCCGAAGGGACTCCCGACCGCATGAAACACAGTTTGGAGTTGTCCGGGTAACAGGAGGAAGCCAAGGACCAGAATAACGGTGAGCGCGAGAGCGACACGCCGAGCGTTGTAGGAGAGGCGGAAATTGACCATCCGCATGAGGGATGGCATCTTACCGAAGGTTGTTCGCTTGCGACATGACCGATACTTTCCGAAGGAGATCCAGCTCGTCCAAAATCTTACCCACTCCCAGCACCACGGAGGTGAGCGGATCGTCCACCGTAATGATCGGCAAGTTCGTTTCTTCGCGGAATCGTGTATCCATTCCCTTGAGAAGTGAGCCGCCTCCAGTTAAGACGATCCCACGATCGATGATATCCCCAGCCAGCTCGGGCGGGGTGTTTTCGAGCGCGATCTTAATGGCATTCACGATCGTCCCAATAGGTTCCTGTAGCGCCTCGCGAACTTCGGCGTCGTCGATGACCAATGTCCTCGGGATACCGGAGATCAAATCGCGTCCCTTGATCATCATGGTTTTCCGCTCTTCGAACGGATAGGCGGAGCCGATTTCGAACTTGATTCGCTCGGCCATATGCTCGCCGATCAACAGGTTGTATTTCTTCTTGATGTAATTCATGATCGCTTCGTCCATACGATCACCGGCGACCTTGACGGACTCGCTGTACACGATCCCGCCCAGGGAAATGACGGCGATGTCCGTCGTTCCGCCTCCCACATCGACGACCATGTTGCCCGACGGCTCCGTGATAGGAAGTCCTGACCCGATCGCCGCTGCGACGGGCTCTTCGATCAGATAGACTTCTCTGGCCCCGGCCAACTCGGCGGAATCGCGTACCGCCCGCTGCTCCACCTGCGTGATGCGGGACGGCACGCCGATGATGATCCGGGGGCGGACAAATGCGCTTCTATTGTGGGCTTTACGGATGAAATGCTTGAGCATCTGCTCGGCCATCTCGAAGTCGGCGATCACACCTTCCTTCATCGGCCGAACCGCGACGATATTCCCCGGCGTCCGTCCGAGCATTTTCTTGGCGTCGGTTCCGACGGCCAGTACCTTTTCGCTTTTCTTTTCCACTGCGACGACGGAGGGCTCGTTAAGGACGATCCCCTTTCCGTGGACGTACACGAGGGTGGTCGCGGTGCCTAAGTCAATTGCCAGGTCGTCGGAGAACCAACCGAACATGTCTCCCGGGAACCCCACGGCGTCTCTCCCTTCATCTTGGTCGGACGGGCTGCCGTCCAACCGGTATGCTTGGCGAATGCTTATCTAGTCCGGAACGGCGAGTTGCCCGGCATCCAATACCTGCGTCCTGGCCACTTCATCGCCCAATCGACGACCCTGCTCATTCCCGATGATCAAAAAACTTTCGAACGCTAAAATAGCCAGAGACGCAA